>JAKATZ010000022.1 GCA_021827925.1 Microcaldota archaeon
TAATTCTCCCTTCTTCATCTCTCTAATTACCCATCGAATTTGACCTAAGTTTAGTGTTCTCATGGTGGTCTCTTCGTCGTAGACGATTTTATCGTTTACCGAGAGAACCTTATTTCGGGATAATACAAATCCGGATTGCCGTGCAAATGTATATATGTCTGCTTCGGCAAGATAATACCGGGGTAAAAACCTCGCGTTTTCCACAGTTTTTCTTACGCCTTTGTGATAAACCATGAAAGCCGACCAAAAAAAAGAAGTGATAATCGTGCATTTCGGCGAGCTCTGGCTTCGAGGCAGGAACCGCGGAACCTACATCTCAAGACTGAAGCGTAACGTACTCTCGGCCTTGAGGAATGAAAGCTTTGAGCTCAGGCAGGAATACGACAGGCTGCTCGTATGGCCCAGCGACGACTCTGACACTGCGAGGATAAAACGGCGGCTATCAAACGTTTTCGGCATAAGCAACTACTACTCTGCAAACATCTCCGATCCATCGCTCAAGGGTATACTCTCGGCTTCTAAGGAAATGTTCTCCAGACTGGATGGCGACTCTGTGATTAAGATAAGCGCACACAGGTCCTATAAGGGACATAAATTTGATTCCAAGAAGGTTGTCACTTCTGTTCTCAGACTTGCCGAAGCGCGCGGAGTAAAACTCTCGAGCAAGGAGAACAACCTGGAACTGCGCATCAACGTGACAAAGACCAATGCATTCCTCTCGATTGGAAAGGAGAAAGGCCTCAGGGGTCTTCCTGTGGGATCCAGCGGGAAAGGTGTTGTGCTACTCTCCGGAGGCATAGACTCTCCGGTGGCCGCATGGTATGCAATGAAGCGTGGCATCGATCCCGTATACGTGCATCTGCATGCAATGGGGAGCAATGAAGAGGCATCGGGCTCAAAGATAGGAAACATCGCGACGCTTCTCTCGAAGTACTCCAACGGCTGCAAGATTTACTATGTTCCGTCCCATTTTTTTCAGCTCTCCGCGCTGAAGGCGGGAAGATACGAGCTCATAATGCTAAAAGCATTCATGCTCTCCTTGGCAGAGAAGATAGCTGCGAAGGAGGGCGCAAGCCTTATCTTCACCGGAGAAAGCCTCGGGCAGGTTGCATCGCAGACTTCCTCAAACATAGCGGCCGAGAGCTACGGCATCAGGATGCCCATACTACGCCCTCTGATCGGCTTCGACAAGGAGGAGATAATAGCTGTTGCGAAGAGGATAGGCACCTACGAGACTTCAATACTTCCGTACAAGGACGTATGCTCGATAAATTCAAGGAACCCCAAGACAGGTACAAGCATCGAGACTGTACGCGAACTCAGGAAAGAACTAGGCATAAGTTCTATAGTCAGACGGTCATTGCTATCCTCCAGTGTCACAGTGATACCTGACGGCTCATAAGCGCCATACCCCTGGCTCTCTCCACGAACTCCGCGGCAGCAGGGCCGCCTTCCAATTCCGAAGCCGAAGAGAGGCTCTGGTACTCCCATTGCGGTTCGAATATCTTCGAAAGATACTCGAGGCTGAGCCCCGCCCTCCTGCCTCTGCACATCTCAAGTATATCCGCTATGAGCAGCTCTGAAGTGTCGGGGCCCTTCGGCCTCCAAGTTTCCACTTCGCGCCCTCCTTCGAAAATGCTCCATTCTCCTCTCCTGACTGTTGAAAATTCCTCCTCCGAGCCTGAATAATTCAGGTCAAGATGGTCTCCAGATTCGAAGATGAATCTGACAGACTTCTTCGATTCCGCAGTGCCTTTCGCTATCCTTATTGCCGCGTGCGCGTCTCCGCTGAATAATCTTCCCTTGAGATCTGCGATCGCTTCTATACCTGTAGGATTGGACTCTCCATATTCTGGATTCACCACGTACTGCCGGATATGTGAGAGGCATGCACTATCTGCCAATGCTCCTACGTAAAGTATCTCGAATGGATGTATCCAGTCCATGAAGAGTCCTCCGCTCTCCTTTGAAAAGAGCCAGCCTTTTCTCCTAAGGTCTTCATCGCTTCTCCTTTCTAGAAAAGACGCAGAAACCTCTATCACTTTTCCGTATCTGCCTGTACACTTCGAAAGAAGGTCCGGCAGCATGATTGTAAGCAGCTTATGAACATAGTGCAGATGCAGGTATGCTTTTCCCCTAAACCCATTTCCCTTTATGTAATCCACGACTCCCTCAAACTCCGCCCTGTCTATCCCAAAAGTCTTCTCTGTCACTGTGATCTTTCCTGCAGAAAGGGCCTGCATTGTCTGTCTTGCGTGAAAGGCGTTGGGATTTGATATGTGTGCTATATCAAGGCCATCGAAGAAAGATTGAGGTAGGTCCTCTCCGGGCCCTATCCTGTAATATTCATTTTCTGAAAGCCCGACAGCTCTAAGCCTTTCTGTCTTGCTGCCGATCCCGCTAACCCCAACTACCTTCGCTAGACGTATCTCCTCGTTTTTCCTCATGCCTTCGTAAAGCCTCTCGAACCAATGCCCAAAACCGACAGCCCCAAGAGCGTATGCCATTTCACTCCTTCCTCTTTACCTCGTGTCCTCCGAACGCGTTCCTTAATGCGGCAAGCAGCCTGTAACCGAACTTGTATCTATACCTTGAAGCAAATCTCTCGTACAGTGAATGCGTTATGGCAGTGAACGGAACCCCGAACTCAATCGCAGTCTCCGATGCCCATCTGCCTTCACCTGTGTCCTCGACATAAGGCTCTATCCCTGAAAGCATTGATCCATTGTCTTCTTCGAAAACCTTGCCGGCAAGCTTCATTAGGTTGCTGCTTATCACAGAGCCGCTATTCCAGGTCTTGCATATGCCTTCAAGATCAAGGCCTTTGTAAGGTCCATTCTCCATAAGGTCGAATCCTTCTGCCATAGACTGCATCATGCCGTATTCTATGGCATTATGCACCATTTTGACGAAGTGCCCAGCGCCCCTCGGCCCTACGTGCGCGTATCCCCCTTCGAGGCTCAGCTCCCTGAAGATCCATTCGACACGCGAAAAGGAATCGGCATCACCTCCTACCGTTATCGACATTCCGGCCCGCGCCCCAGAAGGTCCACCGCTGCATCCGGCATCAAGGAATGCTATTCCTACGTCTCGAAGACTATCGTAATGTTGTATATCCTCCTTGTAATTCGAGTTTGACCCGTCTATTACTGTATCTCCGGCGCTTAACGTCTCTCTAAGCTCGCCTACGGCACTAGCTGTAGCCTCTCCTGCAGTAAGCATCATCCATATTACTCTATTCTCTCCAAGCGAGTCAACAAGCCCCCTTATCGAATTGAAAGTGTGCACGCCATGCTCCTCAGCAGCCACCCTTGCCCATTCCGACCTATTGTACGCTGCTACTTCGTATCCTTTCTCACGTAGCCTTAGCGCAATGTTCATCCCCATCTTCCCAAGTCCTAGAACACCAATTCTATTTGTCATTCAACCACGTGCAGCCCTGTACATGCTCATGGACAAAGCAAGACGCACCTCCACTGCTCCAAGCACACGGAACCCATACCTGCTGGCATTAAGAATTTATTAACCTTTATGCATTCCATGTTTACGGCCTTTCTCTGCATATATGCCTAAGACGTGCGAATATCTGCTTAGCAAGATTTTTATAGGTAAGGATTTCATACTACACTATGGACCTGCTGCTCAAATCGGCCATTGCCGTGGTCGTGATAGTGGCTCTATTCGCCGGACTTTTTCTCTTCAAGGGCAGCTTATTTCAGCGCCTGAGTGCCTCGCAGGCAGACTCTGTAATACTCTCATATCTGGGAAATTCTTATCCTGGAGCCTCGATAAACGTAACCAACACCACGCCTTCCCAATTCGCAGGCAGCTGGCACATCCTCTCATCTATCATAACCAACCCCTCGAGCCCCTGCCCTTCATACTACGTTTACTCTTTCGATTACCCCAAATACAATCTCGTCTACCGGGTGGAGAACGTATACACTGACAACTGTACAATCGTAGGCATGTTCCCCGGGGAAAGATACCTAATAGGCTCATATCCTGCGGCAATAACAAGGTCGTACAACCTTAATGTTTCTTCGATACGGGATTTTGTGGGCAGGTACGGATACAGCGATGTCGTTGTGAAGGCAAACTACTACAACACCACCAACATAGGCGGCATGGACTACCATAATGTGTGGATGGTCAGCTATTCCTCCCCACAGTCAAACCATTCTGTGTATGTTATGCTATCGCAGCTGAACGGAACCTTTGTGCTATCGTACAATCTCACTTCATAAGACCGCGGGATCCATGCTATGCAATGCGCATATGCATGATTCTTCTTCCGCGCCCTGCAGCCGTTACGACTTGGACGAATCCCATCTTTACGAAAAATCCGACTGCTTTCACGTTCTCCTCGGCAACCTCTGCCGTTATGTTCAGCATTCCCATCCTTTTTGCCTCTTCAATTGCGGCGAGAAGAAGCCCCTTCCCTATCCCCCTATCCCTTGATCCATTCTCCACTATTATCCCGATTACGCCGCCCTGCTCTCTGATCCTTACAATCTCGCATTCTCCAATCACGCGCCCTTCTGCAATAGCTACGAAGTCTGCCTGATCCCCCCTGCGTATGTTATCCATTTTGATCTGAAAGAGCACCGCGAACTCGCCCTCTGAGGGCATCTCTGTGAAGTATATGGCTCCTATACCTTCGTCATGTATCCTTGAGACCATCCCGAAGACTTGCCTGAAATCATCCTCCTGCAGCTTTCTTATGTACATAGAACTCCCAAGCGTAACTTTTTTAATTGTGCTATCTTATAAAATATCATGCCAATATCCAAGGCAGCTATAAAGAAGATCCTTAAGGAATCCGGAGCGGAGAGGATCAGCGACCCGGCTGCTATGGAACTCACCGACATTATCAACAAATTCGCCTATTCGCTATCAAAAAAAGCGGTGAGCCTTGCAGCTCATGCCAAGCGCAAGACGATAAAGAGATCTGACGTGGATCTCGCCAAGAAGTAATCCGCCTGCCTATTCCTGTTATTGTATGTCTGCACAAGCTTATTATAATCGAGCTGCTATATAACTGCAGTGGTGTGCGGGCGGCTTACGGTCCTTGTGACTGAGGAAGCTCCCTCCATGCAGAATGCGTATGGCGTAAAGCCTTATTCGGAGCAGAAACGATACCGCTGCCGCACATTAAGCTGTGACATTACGAGCGTGCGGGTGCGGATGAAACGTGCCGATGCGCGCATAGTGAGCATGCAAGGCCAGAACGGCCGCTTAGTTCAATGCCGCTAAAACAGAAGAGGGGCTACGGCACACCACTTCCTATTTCTCAGTGTCTGGTATATCCACATGTCTCTTGACGGCGTAGAGCGTTACTTCCTGCCTGTTGCTCGGCAGCGCCCTCACTCCAGTCACTTTCAACTGGCCTCGCAGTCCTTCTTCTGCCTGCCTTATGTAAGTGCTGGCCTTCTTCTTAATGCACTTTACAGTCATTATCACGCGGGCCCCATCACACAAGCAGCCGACGTACCTCTTCAATATCTCTGAAGATTCTTTAGGGCCTGTGTTGATATCGTTCAGCAGCAATCCAACACCGCACATGCCACTGGGATCCACCTCCGCTGCCGATTCCCTGATATGCAGTATATCACATGAATCCAGAAGCTTCTTTATTTCGTTACAGGAGAAAGAGGTTCCCGAAACGCTCATGCTTCTCACCCCCTCCTTATCAAGGCTCTCAAGATCAAGCTCTCCTTTGTCTATTGCTATCACTTTGAGTCCTCTCTTGGCGATTATCCTACTCCAGCCTCCAGGAGCCGCGCCGAGGTCTAATGCTATGCCTTCCGAAACGATCTGAAACTCATCTAGGGCCTCAAGAAGCTTCAGTTCCGCCCTGCTGATCCTTCCGCCCATCTTCAAATAATGCCTCTCTGGGTTTAGGAACGGCTTATCCATCTTGTCTACATTAAGATAGCCTGCATAACAGACCATGTCCATAAGTACAACGTATAGCATCGCCTCTGGATTCTTCAGATCTGTCTGAAACTCCATACTCTCAAGTCTTCTGCCCAGCCTCACCTCAATATCCTTGGCAGAATACCCTTCCTTTGAATTAACGTCAAAGCACTCAGCCATTATCCTCTTACCTGGCTCTGGGTTGGTTCTTAGCGCAGCTTCCTCTATCGATTCGATGTACTTCTCCTTCCTTATAGGCATGCTCACCATTATCGGGAAGGCACTGTATACGAATACAGGTCTATGGTTGGCAAGCTTCGAGATAAATCCTTCGTCTGTATCTATCACGAAAAGGTTGTTGAAGCTGTTTATAATCCTGAACTCTGCAATCTCCCTAAGTTCATCGATCCTGCTCTTTCTGAATATGTAAGAAGTAACTACGAAGTAGAGCATCTCAACTAACCTCTCTCGAGCAGGATGTCCGCTGCTCTTTTTCCTGATTCCGTAAGATACACTGATTCCTTTCTGATGATCCTGCCTTCTTTCCTGCCGCCCAACACTCCCTCCTTCTCGAGATACTTGAGCAACACAGGTCCATTTTCGCCTGCGCTCCTCTCCGCCTCGGCACGGCCAGCGACTCGCCGCTCTCCGAGCATCGCCAGAAGGCTGCGCACACCCTCCTTCCCGTGCCTGATCACGATCCGCCTGCCATCAATATCTAAGGCATAAGGGAGCTTTTCAAGGCTTTTCCATGATGCCATCCTCTCGGCAAGCCCTTTGTATGATCCTTTAATTTTTTTCTCAGCATCTATCTCCTCTGCATGCGCATCGCACAAATATACACTCCCGCCTTCACTCATGCGTATGAACACATTGCCAACGGCGTATATGTACTCCTCATTATAACATACATCGCAGCAGTTGAGTGCCAATTCAATACTTTTTTCCTCTTTCTCGGACGGAATCAGCTGTACCTTCATCCTCGGTACTCCCATGACCTTGTAAGCGTAACTGCACGAGGAGCAAATGGCTATAACATACCATGCAAATGGGTGTCCTTCCTCTGCACGTATCAATACCTCCGTGCTTGGCGTCGTGGGGCTCATTGCCCTCACTGCGAGATCCGGCCTATGCGAGTAATGTGCCTCTTGTTCGGTATCTTCCATGCAGAAAGGGCATCTCTTTATTATCGTCTCAAACCTCCTAAGGTCAAGTACCTTCTTCTCCGAAACAAGCAAGAACTCACTGTGATGCATTGGCATTTTCAGCTATTTAGAATTTGCTACTGTGCAAAATAAAGCATCTGTCATACACAATGATTGATGAATACTGTCTACACCAAAGTAGATTTGAGGATTGGGTCTCTATCCTTCTCTCTTCCGAGCAACCACATTTGAGGACAGAGCTAAAATAAGAATAGAAGGAGAAAAAGGAAAAGAAACAAAAGAAAAGAAAAAAGAAAAGAAAGCGGCGGGCATCAGTATATGCGCTCCGCGATCTCAAGCCTCATCGGAGATGAGGAAGTCCTTTCCTCGCGCTTCTCACCGAACTTCGCTTTCACTCCTGTGACCACAGACATGACCCTTATCTGGTCATTGAGCTCCGGCATCATTCTCGCTCCAAAGATCACGTTGGCATCAGGTGCCAGATCCGCTGTGACGCCTTCCCCTATTCTTGTGGCATCCTTTATCGTAAGGTTTCCTCCGCCTACGACGTGTATCAGTGCACCTTTCGCGTTCTCATAATCTACCGTAAGCAATGGGTGCGTCCTAGTTGACCTAACTGCCTGTTCTACTCTGTCTGGCCCGTGTCCGGACCCTATACTTATCACTGCCGTACCTGTGTTCCTAACGACATTCCTGAGATCTGCGAAGTCAAGGTTTATGAGGCTTGGCAGTGTTATTGTGTCTGCTATGCCTTTTACGGCATTGCCTGTTATATTGTCCACTATCTCGAAGGCCCTTTCTATTGGCAGGTTTGGCACATATGACAGCAGCCTGTCATTCTCTATTACAATGACGGAGTCTGCCTGCTTGTTAAGCTTCTCTATGCCCCACTCCGCTTTGAGCTTCCTGCTCCTTTCCAGAGCGAACGGATATGTGACTGTCGCTATAACCGTGGCACCCATCTCTCTTGCTATCTGCGCAACGACTGGTGCGGCGCCGGTTCCCGTGCCTCCTCCCATTCCTGCGGCTATGAATACCAGGTCGTAACCTTCAAGGGCGTGCTCTATCTCACCCTTGCTAACTTCTGCACACTTCGCAGCAACCTCTGGATATCCGCCTGCTCCCAGGCCGTTGGTTATATCCTTGCCTATCAGGAGCTTTTTGTGTGCCCTTATCATATTAAGGTGCCCTATGTCTGTGTTCAGCGCAACTGTATCTGCGCTCTTTATTCCATTGCCAAACAACCTATTTACAAGGTTGCTTCCCTGCCCACCTACTCCCACCACCGCGACCTTTGGCGTGAACGCTTCGTAGTCGAATGTGTCCACCATTTATATCATCTCAATGTCACCATAGCTTAGGGCCTGCTTCTTCTCGTTGAATTTGCCCAGTATGCTAGAGCCGCTCACTCCCGTGACTATAGCGACTATCTCAAGTTGCCCTTCATAACCTGGTATTATGCGTGCTCCCCACTTGACATTGGCCTTGGGATCCATACGCTCTGTTATTAGTTCCCCTGCCTTTATTGCGTCTCCAAGCGTAAGGTCAGAAGCACCAGATATGTGTATCAGCGCACCTTTCGCGTTCTCAAAGTCCACATCCAGGAGCTTATTCTTAACTACCGATTCGGACGCAGAGGTTACCTTGTCATTTCCCTTTCCTGTCCCTACCGATATGAATCCAACGTCCCCGCTTCCCATTATCGACCTTACGTCAGCGAAATCTATGTTTATCAGGCTAGGCTGCGTTATGGTCCAGACAAGCCCTCCTATCGCCTTTGCGAGTATATCATCCGCAACCGCAAAAGCCTCATTCATCGGAAGGTTGGGCACGAGCTTGACAAGCCTGTTGTTGTCCAATATTATTACGCTGTCGCAGTTCTTCCTGAGCTTCTGTATCCCCTCCTCGGCCTTGACCTTTCTTACTCTCTCAAGGTCAAAAGGATAAGTCACCATTGCAACCACTATCGCCCCCTGCTCCTTGGCTATCTGTGCAACGACAGGTATGGCGCCGGTTCCCGTGCCTCCTCCCATTCCTGCGCACAGGAATACTAATTGTGCACCGTAGAGAACTTCCTCAAGCTGCTGCCTGTCTACCTCGGCCGATTTGGCACCAACTTCCGGGTCTCCTCCAGCGCCGAGCCCTCTTGTCACGCTCTTGCCTATCAGTATTTTCTTGATCCTGTCATCCAGTATCTTGAAATGCTGAACGTCAGTGTTCACGGCAACGAGTTCCGTGCCTTTCACGCCGACTTTCACTAGTCTGTTTACGGTATTGTTTCCTCCGCCGCCAACACCGATCGTCACTATCTTTATCTGAGGAGAGTAGCTTGCGCTACTATCTGCACCCTTTCCTAGAAGGTCACTTGTAAAGTCCACCATTTGATCGCCTGTGAGGTATAAAACTATCTATATATTTAAATATCTTTTGCAGAAGAAAAAATAGCGGAACACATTTTATCGAGATAGATTCTCGTATATTTGAATAAACAGGCATATAATTGCGTAAATGAAAACAGCAACAGAATCCCTCAAGTCCTGCTGCGTAATGCGCTTCCAACACCGCAGATTATTCCGACTACATTACCCTTAATGAAATCGGAGAACCTTAAAAATTCCGCTCCGGTGCAGTTCTCATACCTTTTCGTATGTTCGTCGTTTACCATTACGACAATCCGCGCATAGCCTTTCCTTCTCAGCGACAGCATTGCTTCCATCTGCACTGCGCTCTTCGATCCCGTCTCATATTCAACAGCAACTCTTTCCTTTCCTACGTAAGCCACAATGTCGGGACCTGAAGGGCCATCATAAACGTAGCAGTGCATTCCGCTGCCAAGCATGCGTCTGCGCATCATCTCTATGCATATGTCGTGCTCGGCGCTGTTCCTTGGCATAGAAATATACCACTCCTCGGCCCCGCCGGGCTTGTATCTCTGAATCCTGCCTTCAGATATCATCCTGTCAATCTCCACCAGGACCTCGCTCTCCCCGAATCCCTCTTTCCTCATTTTTTCAAGGACAACAATGCCTTCTTCTCCACGCCTTATAACCTCTTCTATGCCGAACCTGAGGTTTTTCCCTCCGTCCGAATAGCCGTCGAATCTGCATATGAATGGCTCTCCCCTCCCTGCATTCAGTACAATGGCCTCTCCCCTTCCGAGATTTCTTAATGCTCTCTTCACCTCCGCAAGCCTGTTCATCTCGCTTCCGCCTGATATAAAATTCGCCATGTAGTTCATCTCCTCCGGCTCTCTCTGCACAAAAGCCATGATGAGTGAGGAATTGCCCCTGACATCCTTTCCGAGCCCCTTCGCCCTCTGCGATACCGATATCACGCCAATCCCATATTTCCTTCCCTCTGCGGTGATCCTGTCCAGTATCTTGCTCTCGCATATCTTCTCAGCTTCGTCTATAACTACGTATAATCTCATGCTTCCGGATTTTCCCATCTTCATCATGTTGCCGTACACTCCCCTCAAGAAGCCTTCCATGTAGACAATCTGTGCCTCTGCGGTGTGTAGCCTCGTCATCAGCGAGACGCTGTTCTGCGATATCATCCTTCCGATGTCTGCGCTTCTGCCTGCGCTCCCCGAATCCAGGACAGAGAGCTTCCTCATGAGCGAATCAAGAGTGTTGGCCTCTGCCTTGTCTGCATGCCTGCGGAATACTTTCATCGTAAAGAAAAGATCCCTGAGCGCAGGATCTGTCCCATTTCTTTCCGCTATCCTGTACGTGTACGCAATGCATTTGTAGAGAATATAGCTCTGCACACTTCCAAGGGAGAACACCTTCCTGAACATGGCTGACAGCTCGCCTGTCTTCTCTTTCCCGTCCACGCCGTCCAGCCCCATGATATTTATGCCGTTGTAGGCAGCGTCGTATACCTCTGCACCAATCCTGTTGGCAACGCCGAGATACTCTCCGTGCGGATCCAGCACGGCTATCTTCACCCCTTCTGAGCTTAGCTGTCTTATAATCAACTTGCACGCGTTTGACTTTCCCGAGCCGCTCTGTCCAACAATTGCGATGTGTGGATTCAGGCCTCTAACGATGCATAATCTCTTCCTGAAAAGAAAAGGCTTCTTCCATTGCCAGTACCTCGCATTCCCAAGATAAATACCATTCAGCGAGAGTCCTGACACGATATCTCCGATACCCTTATTTGAATCTCCAATAATCATGACAACACCTGTTTTCAAGCCGTATGTTATACTGCTGCCATGCCCACTATCTTCCTGAGCAGCCGCAGTTCCTCCAGCTCCTCACTTCGCGGCAATTCCGGAGTCTCCATTATCATCGGCTTGCCGCTCATGCCCGCATATCCGAAAAAGCGAAGGAATCCCTCCGTGCCTATCTCTCCCTTGCCTATATTATCGTGCCTGTCGCGTCCTGAGCCAAGCTCGTATTTCGCATCATTGAGGTGAAGCATACGAACGTTATCAAGCCCTATCTCGCTATCAATATCGTCTATCACCGAGTCCTCCCGTATGTCGTATCCCGCAGCGAAGAGATGGCATGTGTCAAGACAGAATCCAATCCTATCCCTGCCTATCCTGTCTTGCAATTCGCCGAGCTCCTCCAGTCTGCTTCCCACGCTATTTTTCTGGCCTGCGCTATTCTCCAGAAGCGGAATGACCCCATTTGGAATATCTGCATCATCTATGCCTATGGCTACGTTCCTGATCCCCTTCCCTACACCCTCTCCCAGGTGGCTTCCAAGATGTAATACAAGATACCTCACCCCAAGAGCTGCGCATCTATCCGCATTCTCCCTCAGTGCGTACACGGACTTGTTCCTGGTGTCCTCATTTCCTGATGCAAGATTCGGGAGGTAAGGCATGTGCGCAGCTACCGGACTTATATCATACTCCACAGATTTCCTCCTAAACTCAGATATCTCCAGAGTGCCCAGATTCCTGGATTCCCAACCCCTGGGATTCCCTGTGAATATCTGCATTGCTGTGCATCCGATATCCTTTGCTCTGTCAAATGAAAGATCTATGCTCCCGCTTATCGAGACGTGGTATCCTACTCTGGCAGTCGAATCTCCTATGCCATCGCCCTGTAAGAATCAAGGGCACGCTCAAGTTCCATGCGCTCTTCAACGGTAAGCACTCCCTCCTCCACAAGCTTTTTCATGGAAAGTGCGAATTCAAGGGCGCTTTCCCTATCTTCGCCGCTGAGTGTGGCCAGAATTATCTCGCGTATATCCTTTGCCTTCATAAGCCTGCCTGCATCTTCTGTCCATCTTCCAAAAACACTACTGAATCTCATAAGCACGGATATCTTAGAGAGAGCCAAAAGGAATCTCCTCAGTTCCTCTGCCCTTTCCAGAACCTTCGGGTCTGCTATCTCCCCGTTCTCCAGCCTGCGCATATCTTCCCTGTACTGTGCGATTATTTCCCCTTCGTGCGATAGCATTTCCCCTATGACAAGAAGATATCTTTCTGTTTCCTCAGATTCCTCCGGCAGTGTCGCAACCCGACCGCTTATGCCTGCCCTTCCGTCTTCCACTTCCACAGCCATAGTCTCGATTGCCTCCGCCGCCATGAAATCCTTAAGCCTTGTCAGAATGTCTCCGCACATGAGCCATGCCTGTGAATTTTCCATGCCATTATATGTGTCTCATCGGATATTTATGCCTTACAATCGGCCCTGACGTACCTCCATGACAACGATTATAACTTTTTGCAGCGCATAAGCCTAAGGGGATTCCCTGATCTCGTACAAGAACCTTGAAATCAAAACGTCGGAAAGGGTTTACGTTCCTGCTGACGATTCTTTCTTGGCAGCAGAGCTGCTGTACGAATATCTGGAGGAAGGAGGGGGTAGCATGTGCGATCTTAAGGTGTTGGATCTCGGCACCGGCACGGGATTCCTTGGGATAGCGGCATCGACATCCGAGAAAGTCGGGCATGTGGTGTTCGCTGATATAAACAGAGATGCGATACGCCTTGCAAAAGCAAACGTGGCCGGGAACAGGGCAGTTGTACGCTCAAGATGCGAATTCTTCCACAGCAACATCTTCTCAAGTGTGCGCTATCTGCGCAAGAAGTTTGATCTAATCATATTCAATGCCCCTTACCTGCGAAGCGAGGAAGTACCAGATCTTGAGTTTTCGGAGATGTGGGAAGGCGGCAAGGAAGGAATAGAGCTCTCACTCCGCTTCTTGAAAGAATCAGCAAAATACTTAAATAGCAACGGGAAGATAATATTAGTGGCGAGTTCCTTGAGCAATATAAAGCGTCTGCGTAGGGAAATATCGGGCATGGGTTTCGCCGTAATACGCGAGAAGAAAGCGCATTTCTTCTTCGAGGACATAATCGCCATGCTCATCAGCGCACGGGATGTCTGAGGTAATCTGATGGATAGCGAGGTAAATGAGGTATCTCTTGAAGAGGCCCTGAAGCTTGTAAAAGCGAAGAAGACGAAGATGGTGTGGCTAGGCAGTGAACCGATAGATTACATCTGCCATCTGCTATCCGTAGATCGCGCCAAGTTCAGGGTGATGGACCCCAACGACCTGATTTATTCCGACAAGAAGACTGCAGAGTCGTTCAAGGACAGCGTATTCCTGTGCTATCACGGGAACTCCTCAAAGTACGTTGCCGCCTACCTAAAGGAGAAGTACGGTGTAGAATCGTACAGCCTAAAAGGCGGAGTTACACGGATAGTCGGAGAGATTTTCTGATCTACTACTTCCGTCTGACCGCCTTGTAAACTGTATCTTTCTGATGGTGCATTCTCCTGTCTGCTATCATTTCCAACGCCGTCGCTATCGCTTCGACGTCCCATGCCTTTACTGCGCTTCCCATGGCCCTTATGACTGCGCCTATCGTTGTTTTGGCAAGGCCCCCTTCGCTATAGGTATATTCAAAATCCTTAAGATAGCCGAAGAGGGAGGTGTCTTTCGGAACGTAAACAGGGAGCCACCGCTTCCTTCCGGTGCCTCCTATTTCCCTATGTTCATCTATTGCCGCAATGCCCACGGCTGCGCTTAGGTGCCTTGATCTTAGCTCTTGCACTAGCCTTCTCTCAAATAACATGCCGTCCCCATATGCGGACCGGCTCTCTAACTGCACGGGAAGTATGGGCAGGATTCCCATGTACTCATCTCCCCCTATCCTGGCCCAGTAATCAGTTGCCCTTGTAACTGAACGAATTGCATTGGCGATATTCGCAAGGAGCATGTCCCCCGCGCTTTTTCCATAAGTATCGTTTGCTTTCTTCAAGCCGTTAGCATCCAGTGCCGTAAGAACCAAGCTGTACCCGTCATCTCCTGCTGCATGTTTCCTTACATATATCTCAACGGCCCTGCGTAATTCCTCTACATACGCACTCCTGGTCGGCAGGCCGGTCACGCTGTCTTTAGCACTTTCTCTAAGCTCCCTGTTTTCTCTAAGTGCTTCTTCCAGCCTTCTCTTAGTTTTTGCAAGCTCCTCCTGCAACGCAGCTCTTTCGGACCCGCTATGCGCCCTTATCAATCTCCCATCAGCCGCGCCGCTGCCCTGTGCTGCTGGTTGTACATTTCCGGTCTGCCTTCTCATGTTATCACAAATCCTTCGCAGGCGCCGCTTCGGGTAAAATAAGTATCAGCTGCGCCTTATACCTTATATAAATGCTTTCCAGATATATAAACCTTTCAGGGGTATTTAAACAATGGGAAACGAAGGAGCCATAGCTAAAAAACTGGAAAAGCACAGTCTTACGCCCTTCCAATTCCGGGTTCTGATGGCTACAGCCGCCATACCTGAAGGCGAGGTCAGGACATACAAGCAAATCGCGATTGAAGCAGGGCACCCTGGCGCATATCGCGCAGTAGGCAGTGTGATGAGAAACAATCCTCTGCCGATATTAATACCTTGCCATAGGGTCGTTAGGAGCAACGGTGATCCCGGCCGCTACTCTGCTGCAGGGGGTAGGAAAAGGAAGATCGAGCTGCTCCTCAAGGAAGGATACTTAACCGGAGCACCTCATAAAGTTTCCTGAATGGACAGGAAAGGGGCCGAGGCGGCGGAGAGTCCGCCTCGATTGTGGAGCTCTGGAACAGGCGTATGCCATCCTTGTTGACATATATCCGCGTCTCGTACTCCTTCCTGATGCCGAAACCATCCCAGTACTCCCTGCTTATCCGCGCAAGCTCAACGAGCTCCTTCCGCAGATATCTCCAGTTTTTTTCCCAATTCTTGGATTCACCCCTGTCCTTTTTCCTGTCCATTCGTACCACCCAGAAACCGTAGGCATTCGCTGCCCTGCCAGTTTTTATAGCGCCGGCGCACGCTTTTCTGCTCTTTCTTATACTTTAGTAAATTATTTATATCTTACTAAAAATGTTTACCTTAAGTAGAAAGAATTATAAACATGTATATGCATATATTCCTGCCAAGCCAACTTGGCGCACCCAGAGGCGGGGGCAGCTCACGCTGCCTCCCTGCCCTCAACTGCAGAACGACATATGCAGAACCGCGGAATCGGATTTATAAATCTGATAGCCCCTCTTACTCCTGTAAAATCTCAGAGTGTTCAGATGGCTAGTGTTAACGTTAGGATCGCCGGAGCAAACGGCGACGGAGTTGAATCGAGCGGTGCCCTCCTGATAAAGGTTGCCGCAAGGAACGGCCTGCATGCCTTCGGCTACCGTGGTTACCAGTCGATAATACGCGGAGGTCATGTGTGGTTTCAGGTGCGCCTAGGTGAGGAAAAGATGCACAGTCACGGCGACAAAATCGACGTGCTTGTCGCTTTCAATCAGGACGCAATAATACATCAGAAGAGCCATCTGAGGGACGGTGGCGTAATAATATACGATCCGTCCAAGGCGAGCATCAGCGAAGACGACCTTTCCAGGTACACGCCAGTAAGGATGCCGATGATAGACATGGCTGTATCAATAAGCGGCGACCCCATAATGCGAAACGTCGTTTCCATAGGAGCTGTCCTAAAGCTTGTTGGTGTGGACCTAAAAGCACTTGAGAATGTGCTATCAAGCATGTTTTCCAGGAAAGGCGCCAAGGTAGTTGAGAACAATGTCAAAGCCGCAGAAGCTGGATACAACTTCGAGGGTCTCAAGACCATGCATCCCCTCAAGGGAGATGGCAAGTCAAGGTATTCTCTTGATGGAAATACTGCAGTATCTCTGGGCGCCTATGCCAGCGGATGCAAATTCTATGCCGGCTATCCTATGACTCCTGCGAGCGGCATACTCCACTGGTTCGCTGCGCATGAAAATAAAGGAGTTCTGTTCAAGCAGACAGAGGACGAGATAGCTGCAATAAACATGACGATAGGCGCTGCGAACGCCGGGGTCAGGGCGATGTGCGGTACAAGCGGCGGAGGATTCTGTCTGATGGTAGAAGGTCTTGGCTTCGCCGGCATGCTTGAGGTTCCAATAGTCGTAGCCGAGTCGCAGAGGACAGGGCCAAGCACAGGCCTGCCGACAAAGACAGAGCAGGCTGATCTCCTGTTCGTTATGCACGCTTCGCAGGGAGAGTTTCCGCGCATAGTTGTCGCTCCAAGGAATGTCGAAGAGTGCTTCTACGCTGCGAGCGAAGCTTTCAATCTCGCAGAGAGATATCAATGCCCGGTTATAATACTGCTTGATCTATATCTATCGGAGCACATAGAGACTGTCGAGAGTTTTGACATCGATTCCATAAAGATAGACCGCGGCAAGCTCATCCTGCAAGGAACACAGGGTCAGAGGTTCAAGCGTTATGCCTTTACCGATGACGGCATATCTCCAAGGGCCGTGCTGGGAACGGTTGGCACTGAGTTCATAGCGCCGAGCGATGAGCACAACGAATACGGGGATCTCGTAAGCGACGCTTTCTCTGGCATCGATGAATACGTTGAGGTAAGGCGGCAGATGCACCGCAAGAGGATGCAGAAGACAGAAACCATGCTAAAGAACGAGAAGGCATTCATCCCGAGCATTACGAACGAAACGGCAGACTATTTCCTTGTAACCTTCGGCTCCACTTCGGAACCTGCGCTTGAAGCATTGGGGATACTCAAGGAAAAAGGTGTCAATGCGGGCCTTATTTCCTTCACATATCTGCTTCCACTCGATCCGCAGAAGACAAAGGCGCTGCTTCAGGACAAGCGCCTCATAGACGTAGAGTGCAACTATACTGCACAGCTTGCCTATGCGATACGTGCAAACACCGGCATAGAGATAACCAAGAAGATACTGAAGTACGATGGCGAGGCCATAACTGCAGAAGAGATAGCATCGCATGCCCTCGCTCTTACAAAGCAATTCTAATTGGTGGTATAATGACAAATCCAAGTGACACGAAGCTGAAACAGACTTACAACTCCTCCATAAAGCCCATATGGTGTCCCGGCTGCGGCGACTTCGGGGTCCAGGCAGCGATAATCAAGGCTCTAACCGAGTTGCAGATAGAACGAAACAATGTAGTCATAGTGTCCGGTATAGGCTGCAGTTCTGCAATGCCGCATTCGTTCAGCACTTACGGCGTGCACAGTCTTCATGGCAGACTGCTGCCAGTGGCTGCCGGAATAAAGCTAGCCAACCATGAGCTGACTGTCATCGGAACAGGCGGCGATGGCGATGGCTACGGCATAGGCGGAGGGCACCTGGTGCACATGGCAAGGCGCAATCTTGACATAACCTACATAATAATGAATAATGAAACCTATGGGCTTACTACCGGGCAGACATCACCTACGGCACTACTCGGACACAAGACAAAGTCAACGCCATTCGGTGTTATCGAGATGCCGATAAATCCCATGGCGCTTGCCATAAGTTCCGGAGTTACATACGCTGCGCGCGGTTTCTCCGGAGATCCTATGCATCTTGCACAGCTCATAAAAAACGGGATAGCCCACAAAGGCTTCGCACTGATAGATGTCTTCAGTCCGTGTGTGACATTCAATCATGATAACACCTACGACTGGTTCAGGCAGAGGGTGTACAAGCTTGAGAGCGAAGGGCACGACCCATCGAATCTAGATTCTGCATTCAAGAAGGCAAT
>JAKATZ010000013.1 GCA_021827925.1 Microcaldota archaeon
TATAATACAAAGAGAGGAAAAGGAAAAGTTTAATTTATGCTATGCGAATGTTAAAGCTGTGGATGTTTGGTGCATCTGTACGGCAAGTATTGGTACAATCTTGCCATGAATAAATTTGACGCTTATGAAGTGAGATCGCATGGATACGAAAACAGGATATCAGAAAGTTTCCTCCTATGAGGGGAAGATAGGCGAGATTAAGAAGATAGTACTCCTCTACTCCGGGGGCCTTGACACTTCTGTGATGCTTAAATGGATACAGCAAACGTATAGCGCCGAAGTGATTGCGCTAACGCTTGACATAGGCCAGCAAGGCGACGATCTTGACGCGGTTAAGAAGAAAGCACTGTCCTGCGGTGCAACGAAGGCATTCGTTATAGACGCGAAGGAGGAATTTGCAAATGAATACATTTCGAAAGGAATCAAGGCAAACGCATCCTATCAGGACAATTATCATCTCGCAACGCCGTTGGGAAGGCCTCTTCTCGCAAAATGGGCCGTGAGGATAGCTGAGCAGGAAGGTGCCGATGCCATAGCCCACGGATCAACAGGGAAGGGCAATGATCAAGTGCGCATCGAAGCAGCAGCGATGGTGTACAATCCAAAAATAAAGGTCATAGCTCCAGTCAGGGAGTGGAAGATGGACAGGACGGAGGAGATAAAGTATGCAAAGGAGAACGGCATATCCGTTCCGGCTTCAATAGATTTCCCTTACTCCAACGACGATAACATGTGGGGAATGTCATGGGAAGGCGGCGAGATAGAGGACCCTGGCAAGATACCTCTTGTTGAGAAATTTCTGACGACCTACACTCTTCCCAAGAACGCACCGGAGAGTGAAGAGCTAATAACGCTTGAATTCGAGGAAGGCCTTCCTACAAAACTCAACGGAGAGAGACTTACGCTCGCCAGTCTTATAGTAAGGTTAAACAAGCTTGCAGGTGCACACGGTGTTGGCACATTCCATCTGGTAGAAGACCGGCTGATAGGGGTCAAAAGCCGTGGGGTGTATGAGACGCCAGGAGCCGAAGTAATAATCAAAGCCCACCGTGCACTTGAGCATTACGTTTCCACGAGAAACCTGAACGAGCTGAAGGAGACACTGGACATCAAATGGGGCTATCTCTGTTACGCTGCGATGTGGAACGATCCAGTGATGTCTGCGATAAATGCATTCAACGATGAAGTAAACGGCAGGGTCAAAGGTGAGGTGAAGGTGCGCCTGTACAAGGGAAATGCCACTGTCGTTGCGATGACTTCTCCGTACGCACTGGATTACGCCTCTTTCAATGAAAGCGAAGGGCTCTCCCTAAACGTAAACGCAAGCCCCGGCTTCATAGAGCTGTATTCCCTTCAGATGAAACTCGCAAAACAGATGGAGAAGAAATCCGGAGAAAACAAATGAATCAGTGTGTGCATGAAACTCTGGGAAAAAGGCTACAGCCTAAACGGCGAGATAGAGGCCTTTACTGTTGGCAACGATTATCTTCTTGACAGAAGGCTTGTCAGGTACGACTGCATCGCCTCAATGGCTCATGCAAGGATGCTCGGCAGGATGGGTATTCTAAGTGCAAAGGAGTCCAGAGAAATCATCGCTGCTCTTGGCGAGATAATTGAACTCGACAGCAAAGGAAAATTCAAGATCAGCCCTGGGGATGAGGATTGTCACACTGCGATAGAAGGATATCTTGTTAACAAGCTCGGTGATACAGGCAAAAAGATACACACTGCAAGATCGAGGAACGACCAGGTGCTTACTGCACTCCGGCTCTATTACAAAGCGGAGATAAAGGAAACGGTCTCTCTATGCAAGGGTTTTCTCTCAGCTCTTTCGGCATTCAGGAAAAAGAACCGTAAGGTGCCCATGCCTGGATACACGCATATGAGAAAGGCAATGCCTTCTTCAATGGGGATGTGGGCCGATGCGTTTTCCGAATCCATGTCAGACAACATTGCGATGATGGAATTCCTGCAGGATCTTGTGGACCAGTCTCCGCTTGGCACAGGGGCAGGGTACGGCCTTCCCATCAAGCTGGACCGTGAGATGACGCGAAAACTTCTAGGTTTCAGGAGGCTGCAGAAAAGTCCAATCTATGCACAAAACAGCCGTGGCAAGTTTGAGGCATCTATACTGCACGGCCTCGGACAGATAATGCTGGACCTGAACAGACTTTCCTCAGACATAATCTTATTCAGCATGCCGGAGTTTGGTTACTTTATACTCCCAAAGGAGATGACGACTGGTAGTTCCATAATGCCACACAAGAGCAATCCAGATGTGCTTGAGCTTTTACGCGCGAAGTACCACCTGCTCCTCTCTCTCGAATCAGAGGTGAGCGGCATATCTGGCAATTTGATATCCGGTTACAACCGTGACCTGCAGTTAACAAAGGAACCAGTCATCACCGGATTCGATGTTGCGAAGGAGAGCATCAGTGTCGCCTCCCTCCTACTGTCTAAAATGAAGGCAGACAAAAACCGATGCGAAGAGGGAATGTCAGCAGAGCTATACTCTGTCCAGAATGCATACTCGCTTGTGGCAAGAGGAATGCCTTTCAGGGACGCGTACAAGAATGTATCACTGAAGTTCGGGAAACAGGCGGAAAGGACGCAGTGACTGCAACCTATATATATTTGGCTGTCATGTCTCATCTGGGACATGCATGGAAAAGATAGCGGAAGAGACGCGCAGGTACCTGAAGAACAAGCCTTACATCCTCGAAGCGCTTGAGATAGGAATAGTCAATCTGAGTGAACTTTCCCGGATTGTCGGCCGCGATCTCGGGATAAAAAATTTCCATGCGATCAAGGCTGCACTCAGGCGTTACTCCATTGAGCTCGGATCAAGGAAAGAAGACAGGAGCAAGAGCATACTCTCAATACTGGGAAAGAGCAGGATAAGCGTGACTGAAGGGGTATCTGTCATGATATCAAAAGGCAGGCTCGAGATCGAATCCATAGCCTCTGTCAGTGTAAACAATCTCTACCTGTACATAATAAACGGGGAACCTCCTGCACTACCGACGAAGACCCAAAACTCGGTACTGCGCAGGTATTCCGACTGTTCGCTTATCGGCATACATTCGGATGAGAACATAGCCCGCACCTATGGCGTTGTCGCTTATCTTTCATCGCTGCTTGCGCAGCAGAACATAAATGTCATCGAGTTCATATCTACATACACAGAGACCCTGATGGTTGTCGCCAAACACGATGCGCTGAGGACGTACGGTTTGCTTTCTTCCCTCGCATGAAAAACGCTGCGCTAAGCAGAGAAAAACCACCCACTGTATATACGTACCGAAGCAGCTGTCAGACAAGGTAAATCC
>JAKATZ010000021.1 GCA_021827925.1 Microcaldota archaeon
ATGAAGTGCAGTGTTGCCGCATTAACCTTACCCGTCAGCCACTGTGCATCTCAAGCTTGCCTATTTTCTCAGTGATTTCCACGTGAGAACGCTTTAATTCCAGATACTCTCTGCTTTTTTTATCCTGCAGGCCATCCATCCGCTCCAGAAGAGCCATTTCCATGTCCTTAAGCTCTTTGAGCTTAGATAGGCGGGCCTTTTCTTCTACGGTTTCGTCCCTCTTGCCATTCAGTATCCCGGATGCACTGCCTGCCAAGGATATCAATGCTCCGATAAAATCTATTATAGGCAGAAAGCCGCCTCCGAGGACAATGGAGGTGAATGCCAGGATTATGATTGATAGCGCAGCGCTGGCCCAGAAAAGTCCCTTGCTGCCATTCTTGCTTAGAGCCAGCCAGCCGCAATATTAAGTGCGCCGAGGGAAAGGCTTACAGCCCCTAAAACGCCATCGCCGCGCCGAAATAAAAGACAACGGTGCTTGCCAATAGAAGAACCGTCCCCGATGCGGATGAGAGGATCCCACCGAACAAGATTGGTACTGCCTCATCTTTCTTGTTTACCATATGCCCAATGGACTTGGGCCTGGAAGATTGATAAATATATGGTTTTGAAACAAAGATCAAGGAATGCCAGTGGGAATGCATGGCGCATTCTTTAATCTAAGGCGGATATACGCAACGCGTACTGTCTGTGCTGTTCTCAGTCAGTTGAAACCTTCCTTTCTATCGCGGAGCGCTTCTTTTCAAGGGCCCTGTAGCCGCAGTACTGGCAGCGGGTAGAATTCTTCTCTAGCGCCTTCACTTCCTTTCCGCAGTGCATGCATACGTATGCCATTTTATCATCTTAAATGCGTGTTCATTCCTCTGTCTGTTTCTTCTTTTTCGTGTTCTCCTTCAGCCATTTTATGAACTCCCTGTGAAGGGAGGACTTGCTCGTGTCTATTATCCTTATGTTCATTGTGGCCTTGTACTCCTCCTCGCTTAATGATAGCACAGGGGAATACGACTCTTCGCGCGAGTAATGCACCTCCAGCCAGTGTATCCTGCCGCGGAGATAGTCCTTGACTATCTCATCAGTCATGGGCACAGAGGTAAAACTGAATAGTATTCCATTGCACCAGTAAAGAGGCATCGTGCCCGCAGGGGTTACGCGCTCCCTGAGCAGGTCGTCCTTGCTCACCTCTACGGCTTCGTGCACTACGAGTTCGGTTACTGGAGAGTAGGTTATCTTTGCCATCACATCACTCGTTCCTTCCGAGTATTCTGCTCACCGTCTCCCCGGATGCCGTCTTGAGAGTGTACGCTCCTCCTGCGAAAGTGGCGTTGCAGTACTTGCACCTCCAGATGCCAGGGCTCTCCCTCTTGACCGTCTGCTTTCCGCATACGTCACATTTGTACTTGCTCTTTGACTGCGCTATGACGGCGCTCTCCCTCTTTCGGAGGTTGACTCCGTATCTTATGCTCTTGTTTGCCAAATCAATCACCGCCTGATGCCTTTGTCACAAGGCTTCGAAGATCTTTTGATTTTTCGAACGTCGCTTCCATGAGCTTGTCTATCTCAGCCAGTGTGAACGAGCCGCCTATTCCTTTCTGCATCGCCCTAACATACTCGCTGTCGTTCGCTATGGTAAGCCTTGCGTTTGTGAAAGACTCCTCGCTTCCATCGGTATCTAGAAGTATCTCACTGCCTATCTTCCCGAATGTGCACGACGTGCACATGTTCGCCGTCTTCATGCGCTGAAGATTGCCTTCCCTTACAACGGCTCCGTTCTCGTACTTTGGCATCCTTGCGCTCCGGAGGGCGGATACTGATGCCAAGGTTCCTGCATCGAATAGATTGCCGTCGTAGTTTAGCACGTATATGTCAATATACACTGTCCAGACCTTGCCCTCCTCTATGAAGAGGCTGCCCGTGTCGATCATGCCTGATGCCCTTATGCCGCGGTCTATAACCCTTGCAACCTCTATCGACTCCGGACTTGGAGGTCCTGCATCGAACTTGTCAGAGGCCATCGGAAGAAGCTCGGCGGAAGTCACAAGGTTGCCCTCTCCGGGTGTGTCGCGCATCGGCTCGGAGAGATCTATCTTTATGCCTGCAAGCACCTTTGTGTTGCCCATGTTCACTTCGGCGGATCCCTCTGCGTTTGGCATTGTACCAACTCCTATAGTTATGTCCCTGTATGACATGAGACCGCGCTTATCGTTGCGCATCCCGCCCCTGATCCTCTCCTTTATGTATTCGTCGGTTATCGTTACTATGTGCATATCATTCACCCGTAAGCCTCCGATGCCTTCTGGTATGGTGCGAGTATAGCCTCGCGCTGTATCCTCGATATAGTCTTTCCTGCCTCTATAACCATGTCCATCGCCTTGCGAATCTCTTCCCTTGTCATTTCACCGTCCATCTGCAGGAGGGTTACCTCCCTGTTCCGAGGGTTGACAGCTATCGGCATATCTGCATCTGAGTAGTTGTCCTCTATCTTATTGAGGTCGAGGACGACATCGCTGCCTATCTTTCCGGCAGAAACAGCGTAAGGAAGATCAGTCATTGGTATGCCGGACAGAGCCATCGCGACAGCAGCGCACGTTATGCCTGCGGCCCTTGTGCCGCCATCGCCCTGCAGCACCTCGATCATTATGCTGATCTCGCTGCCGGGGAACATCTCAAGCATGACAACGCTTTCGAAAGTCTCTTTCGTAACCTTGGATATCTCCACTGCTCTCCTGTTCATTCCGACGCGGCCGTGCTCCTCAAGCGAGGAGAACGGTGCCATCATGTACCTGCACTTTATTATAGCGCGCTGTGGATCGGAAATGTGCTTTGGAAGAGCTTCCCTAGGGCCGTACACTGCCGCAAGTATCTTGTTGCCCCCCCATTCTATGTACGCAGATCCTGCGGCGTTCTTTATCGGATTCGCGGTGATGGCTATGTGCCTGAGATCACCCATGCCTCTGCCGTCAAGCCTCTTCCCTTCTTTCATTAATTCCTTTTTCTCCTTCATCGTTATCACTCCATTGGCTCCTGAATGCCTTCTTCCTCAACATGTTGGGCTTCGCCCTGATGAACATGGTGCCTGCCTTCTTCCGGGGCGCCGTTTATGCTTTCGGGTTTCACTCCGAGCATCTTGGCTATGCGTTCTGTTAAACCAGGCACGTGCGCTTCGTTCTGCACTCGGTTTATGGCCGCTATTGCAAGATCAATATCGCCCCCCTTAAGCCAGATCAGGCCGTTCATACCGAGGGTTATGCTGGTCTTTGTGCCTGCTTGTATCTGCCTTACCATAGTGTTTCCCTTACCCATTACGCGCGGTACCTTCGATGGTTTTATGCGGAGTATCTTGCCGCCATGCAGAACGCGCGGCCTTGTTAGCACCGCTGTGCCGGTCTTGTCGAGCTCCTTTACCGAAGCCTCTATGACATCGCCGCTTCGAATGTCGCCTTCGGCGTACTTCGAGATTATGAGGCCTTTGTAAGGCGCATTGAGGTTTACAATGTAAACGTTCAGCTTTGCCTCTTCCACTATTCCGACAACCATCTCGCCGAAGCGTGGATACCACTGCCCTTCAAGGGGTATCATAGTTCCGCGCTCTTCGTCGAAAAGCCCTATCGCAGTAGAGCAGGTCTTGCCATTCTCAACTATAGTATCATCTAGCCGCAATGGCTTGGCGGCGAGTATCTCTCCTGGTATTACCAATCTTTTCATCTTTTACACCACGTTAATAATTGCTTCTCCTTTAGTGAGGTTGTTTATCTTTTCGAAAAATTCATTCCTCAGTCCTGCGGGAAAATCAAGTAGCACTTTGAGTGAGCCGTTTTGCTCCCAGCTCTCCGATTTTATGCCGTACTGCTTCAGCGTGCCGTAGCACCTGTTCGCATACTGTGCAGGTATAACCGCTTCGATCTTCACCGTAGCGAACTTTATGGGCAGGGTGAGGTTAATCTTCTTCAGGATTGACTCTACCTGCTCGTTGGCGTTCTTGAACGGATCGACTACTATCTTTGCATGCTCCATCGCACCCTCTATGCGCTGCGGGGTGTGAGGCGCGTTCGTCCTCGGATCTATCGAGTTTGTCGCTATTATGTTTATTATCTGCTTCTTTTTCTCTTCGACAAGTTTGCTCCTTTGCGCTGTTGTTATCGGCACGTCGCCGTTCTTCAATATGTGCTCAACCACCTTGGCCAGTTCGATGGAATTGAACACCTTTTTTATCTTGTCCTGGCTCTGGCGCTCTCCCTTATTGGCATCCTTGAAGATCTCTTCAACTTCAAGGACAGACAAGGGATCCTTTCTCTTTCCAGTTATATATTCATAAGCGAGGTCCGAGTCTACGAAGATCTCGAAAGTCTCCCCTGCCGAGGAGTACTTCGCTATGACCGTCTTTGACATTATATTCACATTAAACAGAAGCTAAAGGTACTTGATAAGCTCCTCAGGACCAAGAAGCCGGTATTCGTTACCGTCATCTATCAGCCCTATATCCATGTTGTCCTTGGTGAGCTTCTCTTCGCTTATCTTCTTTATTATCTTTACTCCGAGGGCTATTGCGTCCTCCTTGCTGAGATTGTCCTTGTATTCCTTTATGAGTATCTCCGTTGCCACTTTCTTTCCCGAGCCTATGGCATCGGCCTTGTATCCAAGGAAAGATGCGCCTGGTTCTATCTCGAAGAGCCTTGGTTCAGGGTCGACGCCGCCTACTAGGAGGGAAACTGCATAAGGCCTTAAGCCACCGTACTGTGTTGCCTGCATCATGTAAGAAGAGATGTCCTTGGCTATGGCCTCTATGGATTTTACGTCGGAGTATATAAGCCGGTGGTTCTGCGCCCTTGACCTTGCGAAATCTACCATGTGAAGGCCGTCAGCAACCATTCCGCTGTAGGTGGCACCTATATGCGAATCTATGCGGAAAACCTTCTGTATGGTTGTAGGTATAGCCAATGGCTCCGTAACATTCTTGTGCGCGACGAATATGACGCTATTGTCTGCGATGAGCCCTATAGAAGTTGCTCCCTTCCGCACCGCTTCCTTCGCGTACTCTACCTGGAAGAGCCTTCCGTCCGGATTGAACATTACCCCCCTGTCGTAAGCCTGCACGTTTGGATACATGATTCACACCAATATGATTAGCACAAATAGCTTATACTAATAAGCAAGTAATATTTATATAGATAGGAGTAAGGATGGCGCAGGCAAATGGGTGCTTATGATTTTTGTGGCAGTGCGAGGCTCATGCGTTCAACGAGATACCGCGTGTGTATCGGAGTCACGCAAAAGCGGGTCTTGCGCACCAAACCTATTATATATTGTTGCGGCTAATAGAGGATAGTGATATAATGACTGATCCTATGGCCGGAGAGGAGAAGCCGCATGTCCATCCTTCAATACTCAAGGTCATAGAGCAAAAAAAGAGAATTAGGGAGAAGCTTTCCTCGATAAAGAACAAGGTGGGCGTGTACAGCGCTAAGGGAGGAGTTGGGAAAACAACTACAGCAGTAAATCTCGCCCACGCGCTCAGTGCCATGGGCCACAGCGTGGGAATACTCGATGCGGACATAGACTGCCCCAATGTGTGCATGTTCCTCGGCATTGACCAGAGGCTTAGCGGAGAGATGCCGATAGTTCCGGTAGAGAAGAATGGAATAAAAGTGCTGTCTACAGCGATGTTTGTCGATGATGAGAAGCGCCCGATAATATGGAGGGGGCCGATGATAGGAAAGATGGTGAGCGAGTTCCTCGAGAATGCGGACTGGGGGGCGCTGGATTATTTAATCATAGACCTGCCACCTGGGACTAGCGACAGCCCGCTCTCGCTGATACAGCTACTCGATCTCAAGGGATTCGTGATAGTGACAACGCCCCAACACATAGCCGCTGTGAATGCGATAAGGTCAGGCATGATGGCAAAGAGGCTCGGAGTGGCGATACTAGGAGTGGTTGAGAATATGTCTGACGGGAGCCGGAAGGGCGGTCATGAAGTGAGCGAGGCTCTTGGCTGTGATATGCTAGGGATGATAAGGAATGATGCCATGATAGGAAGCATCAGCGATAGCGGCAGGATCCCTGTGCTTGAGGACAAAGCAATCATGGAGGAGTACATGAGGATTGCAGAGAAGATAGTCGGATGATCGAATGGAGGGCGATACACCTTTTGCGGATCTTTTCAAAGAATCGATGATATTCGCCAACAGAGAGGTGCTCTCTCCGCATTACATACCGCAACATCTTCTTTTCAGGGATAGGCAGATAGCAGAGATAGAGAAGGCACTTACGCCCTCGCTGAGAGGAGAGAGAGGCAGGAACCTTTTCGTGTACGGGAAGACGGGGACTGGGAAGACTTCTTGCATGAAGACCGTTATAGAACGCATAAAGGCCCTGCCAGTAATAAGGGCAAAGATATCGTACGTGAACTGCAGGATTTACAACTCAAGATACAGGGCCTTGAGCAAGATAGCTAGCGACCACATGCCGATATACGCCAAAAGAGGCTATGGCATAGTAGACATATATGAAAAGATGATAAGCTGGATAGAGGAGGATGGCAAGGTTCTCATTGTTGTGCTTGACGAGATAGATATAGTGAGAGACCTTGACGACCTCATATACACTCTCACAAGGGCAAACAGCGATATAAAATCGGGAGGCATAACGCTCGTGGGAATCTCGAACAAGGTATCTTTCAAAGAAGACCTGGATCCGAGGAGCCTCTCGACACTCTATGAGAACGAGCTCGTATTCCCGCCTTACAATTCATCGGAGCTTGCATCGATAGTGAAGGAGAGGGCATTGAAGGGATTCAGGGAAGGCGTCGTGGACCAGGCTGCCGTAAACCTCTCCGCTGCGATAGCGGCGAAGGAGAGCGGCGATGCCAGGCTTGCGCTAAAAATAATCTCGAAGGCAGGTGAGCTCGCTGAAGCCAAGAACATGAACGTCGTCACGATAGGGGATGTTGAGGCTGCATCGAAGTTCGCCGAGGAAGAGATAGCGTACGAGATGATAGGCACGCTTCCAGAACATCAGAAACTGGTGGTGTACGCGATAGCACTGATGTCGATAAATGGGAGCAGGTACAAGAAGCTTAATGAAGGAAACGAGTCGTTCATACTGAGCGGCGAGATTTACTCAAGGTACTCCTCCATAGCCGAATCGCTGCAAAAGGACGTAAAGGGCGCAAGGCTTTACAGAAAGTATATAGCAGACTTGGAGATGCAGGGCATAATCGTTTCTTACGAATCAGGGAAGGGAATACGAGGGCACACAAGGCTGATAAAACTCAGCTATCATCCAGAGAAGATCAAGGCGCTTATCGAGAGAAGCCTTTTCAGGGAAGAGGGAGAACAGCAGAATAATGTCGCAGGCACTGCGGCACCTAACTGAGAGCAGGGTGTGCACGCATGAGAATAGCCATACTCGCAGACCTTCATCTTGGCTATGAAAGGTTCAGGGAAGACGCATACAGGCAGGCTTACGATGCAGTTGAGAAGGCCTCTGGATCTGCAGATATCATACTCATAGCAGGGGACATCTTTGATTTCAGGCATCCTAAGCCCGATGTTATTGCTGAAGGGTTGACCATATTCAGAATGGCGTGCGGAAGAATGAATGGCGCTTCTGTGAAAGAAATTGAGGGTGAAGCGAAGGACAGAACGTACACCGAAATCCCAATAATAGCGATACCAGGTACCCATGAAAGGAGGGCAAGTGATGCTACAGATGCCGTCGATCTTCTTGCGATGGCCGGATTGATAGTCGATGCAGGGAATTCCAAGGTAACTGTTGAGGGCCTTTCTGGGGAGAGAGTCTCGATCCATGGCATCGCGGGAACTTCGGAGGAGAGGTTCGGAGAAATGCTTAAGGTCTTGTCGCCGTCACCCGATGAAGGCGCATTTAATGTGCTAATGTTCCATCAGTCGCTCTATGAGCTGCTCCCGTTCAGCGAAGATTTCCTCAGGATGGAAGAACTGCCTGGGGGTTTCGACCTCTATGTTGACGGGCACATACACAACAGGGTAGAAAAGAAGTGCCATGGGGCGGATTTCCTGATCCCGGGAAGCACGGTCCTTACGCAACTTAAAGAAGGAGAGCAGGAAGGCAAGGGATTCTTCATTTATGATACAAGGGACAGAAGCTACAGTTTCAATGGAATAAGATCGCGCAGGTTTGTGGTTGTCAGGGAGAACGTTGAGGGGAAGAGGCCGCGGGAGGTAAGCGAAGAAACGGAGAAGAAGATAGAGAGCATAATATCATCTGAGGAAGAGAAACCGATAATCAGGGTAGAGCTAGAGGGCAGGCTAATGGATGGATTCAGAAGCTCGGATCTGGAGATTCAGGGCATGGGAAGGACATTTGCGAATGATGCGTTCATAGAGATCGCAAAAGGAGACGTGAAGAGCAGTGAAACAGATGCCGAGCTTGAGGATCTTAGGAGCGGCACAATGGATAACATCTCGATAAAGGATTACGGACTTAGTATATTCCTAGGGAAGCTCAAGGAGAAGGGATACGGGCTTGCGATCGGCCCTTCTGCTCTCTTTGAGATCCTCAGCTCGGACAAGAAGGAAGTTGCAATCAAGGAGGCGCTTGACAAGCTTCTCTGAGGCAAGACCCATCCCTAGGCTACGAACGCTGTGCACATGTTTACGGCACAGAATATCCGTTCAGCCACCTGCTCGTGAATACATCGTTGCTGTAGGGGTTTCCTGTTGCTCCGAGATACGTTGCATTGTAATAATCGCCGCTGTAATCAGTGTAGTTTCCGTTCAGAGGCCACCAGCCCACAAGGTATTGCACATCTATTGGAGGGCCCCCTATCCCTTCCTGATACAGTGCAGTGATCTGTGCACTGTCTAGGGAATAGTTGTAGAGCTGCACATTGGCTATGGAACCGTTAAAAAGGCGCTGGTTCCAGAAATACGAGCCTATGTAGCTCCGCTGCGTATCGAGACCTGCGTTCTGCATTCCTGCAAACGTGGCAACATTTGTCTGATTCACGTACGCCGCTGACCTGAGCGCGTCAGAAGAGAGCGCCACGAAATACCATCTGTTCAGCGCAAGCGCAGGAGTAACATACCTGTTCACATTTGATCCCGAACTGGCCCAGAACATGTAATTCGCACCAGGATAATCAAGACTGTTGTTAGAGAGACCTATTGCGAAGGTATTAGTTCCGTCAGGATACTCGTTTCCCGTTGTCTTGAACACATCGAATATTTCAGACATTCCTGGAGGGTAAGCACCATCCCCATTGGGATAGCCGCGTATCTTTATCCAGGCGGTCATTGTGAATGCGCCGGGATTTGCACTGAGCATTGTCTTCCCGGGAGGCAGCACTATGAAGGCGTCGCGCCCGTTTAGCGCTGCGACAAATTCGGGTATCTCGCCCGTACATACCCCGGAGAGTATTGCATCCTCAGATATCTTCGGCCCGAACGGCCGATACACCTGGCATATGCCGGGCTGCGCACGAGGCTCGAAATAAGAGGGATTGAACACGCCGATTGAGAAGAGTGCGCCGAGGACAACAGCGATAATCAGTATCGCCCAGCCGTAGGTCATCAGGTATTCCATTGCCGATTGCAGTTTTTTAAAACCTTGGCGCCTGCTGGCGTGCGGCGACGAGTATTGTACCCGGATTTTGTGCGCGGTGGAGTTATGCGTTGTTTTCCCAGATGGCGGTGCTTTAGTGTGTATTCCATTCACCTATCACTCAGTAAAGAAGATAAATTTATTAAGTTCTGCCTTGTCAGTCCATTGGAAGCGAAACATGGAAATCGGAGGGTTGCAGTTGGTTTATATCTTCGGAAAAGATTTCAGGCTGCAGTGTTTAAATCTGCCTTTCAGCAGCAAGACTTAAAAGCGCAGGTGAGGTTGGCGATAGCTTCTTATACCACCACTTCCTACCGGGAAGTGGTGATAGGATGGCTAAGAAATTTGCATGCAGGGATATAGGGATGTCTTGCGGATTCGAGGCGAAGGCGCAGGACGAGAGGCAGTTGCTTGAGAAAATAGCACAGCACGCTAAGAGCGCGCACAACATGGGCAGAATAGACTCAGCAACCATGTCAAAGGTCAAGGCTGCCATAAAAGATGCCTGATTCTTTCGGTCTGAATTCCCGCGTCTGCGCGTCTGCCGCGGGATTCTTTTTTACAGTGCCTTCTGCCCCATAAAAACTAATTTATAGGTAGGCATTGTTATAAGACAACTTGAGGGTGGCCTGTAAAAAAGGCTTTCATTCTGGAAGTGGAGTAGGGGATAAATGCCGGAGGAACCTAAAAGCCCGAGAAGGGCAGTGGGATTGGAGGAAAAAGATGCCGCGAAAAGGCTTCAGGAGTACGGTCCGAACGAGATACGGGAGCTAGATCGTATCTCGCCGGCGAAGATACTTCTCAGACAGGTGGAGAGCAATCTCATAGTCTACCTTCTTTCAGCTGCTGCGGTGATCTCTTTTGCCATAGACGACGCACTTACAGGTCTGGTCATAATTGTGATACTGATTGTAATAATACTGGCGGGTTTTGTGCAGGAATACCGCGCAGAAAAGGCGATAAAGGCCCTGAAGAAGCTTGTTACGCCGGTTTCGGTAGTGATACGCGATGGAAAGGAGAGGGAGATGCCATCTGCAAGGATTGTGCCTGAGGATGTCATACTTCTGCGCAGCGGAGAAAAGGTGCCTGCCGACTGCATTGTCATTGACGAAACAGAGCTGAGAGTAGACGAGTCGATACTCACCGGAGAATCGAATGAAAAAAGGAAGGAGCCTGCCAAAGACCTGCGGAGCTACAGGCGCGAGAATACGCTATTCATGGGGACGTTCGTTGTGGAGGGAGTGTGCACTGCCAGGGTTATACACACGGGCATGAACACCGAATTCGGGAAGATAGCGGGGATGATATCCGAAGCGAAGAAGGAATCTCCGCTCCAGTTAAAGGTGAACAGGCTCACCAAGTATATGGCAGTCATAGCAATAGCGGCTTCGGCATTGACGGGGTTTATGATAATAGCAAGGAGTCCGCATGTCACCGAAGCAGTTTTCCTCCAGGCGGTGATTGCCGCCATAGCGCTCTCCGTATCTGCTTTTCCTGAGGGTTTCCCTGTTGTACTCATAAGTACGCTTGCGGCAGGCGCATACAGGATGGCAAGGAAGAATGCGATAGTTAATCGCATGTCGATACTGGAGACCCTCGGCGAAGCGACTGTGATATGTGCAGACAAGACAGGAACTATAACTAGAGGAGAGATGACTGTACGCAAGATCTTTGCGGGGAGCAGGATGATAGACGTTGGCACCAGAAAGGAGGTGGCGTTCTCTTATGAAGGTAAAGGATTCGAAGCTTCATCTGATTTGGAGTTAGGAGCCTTGATGAAGGCGGCGGTGATATGCAATGATTCTGTAATAGAGGAGATCGAAGGGGCGGAACGCAGGGTGATAGGCTCGCAGACGGAGGCATCGCTACTAGTCATGGCTGCAAAGGCGGGCGTGTTCAAGGAGAGCTTCCAATCAACAAGGATAGCCGAAATACCGTTCAGCTCCAGGAGGAAGCTCATGTCTGTGCTTTCCAGAGAGCCTGAAGGCAACTACGTTTACGTAAAGGGAGCCCCGGAGTTCGTGATGCCCAAGTGTATGTACATCCGTTCGGGAGGACGGCAGACCGAACTCGGAAAAGACGAAGCAGCCAGGATACTTGCAATAAACGGGAAGCTTGCCGCTTCAGGCTTCAGAATGCTTGCTCTCGCTTCTAAGAAACTCGGGAACGAGGAGCAGCTCTCCGAGAACGACCTCCTCTTTTTGGGATTCGTAGGGATAGAGGATCCGCCAAGAGAGGAGGTGAAGGATGCACTGAGAATTTGTGAACATGCAGGCATAGGAGTGAAGATGATAACAGGGGATGAACGCGGAACGGCGATGGAGATAGCGAGGCAGATAGGCCTTCCAGGCAAATCACTGGACGGAGCGGATCTCGACAAGCTGACTGATGAAGAGCTTGCTGCGGAGGTTAGGGAGACTGCCATATTTTCTAGGGCGATGCCAGAGCACAAACTCAGAATAGTCAAGGCCCTGAAGGCGAACAATGAAATAGTGGCCATGACAGGCGATGGAGTGAACGATGCTCCTGCACTTAAGGAGGCGCACATAGGCATAGCGATGGGCATTAACGGCACGGATGTCTCCAGGGAATCGTCAGACCTCATACTCAAGGACGATAACTTCTTCACCATAGTCTCTGCGATAAGCGAGGGAAGAGCTGTATTCTCAAACATACGCAAATTCCTTACGTACCAGCTTTCATGCAACTATGCAGAGATAGCTACGATATTCTCCGCTGTTGCGGTCGGTCTGCCACTACCGCTCATTGCGCTGCAGGTACTATTCATGAACCTTGTTACCGATGACCTCCCTGCCCTTACTCTTGGTTTCACTCCGGCATCTTCTGACATAATGAAGGCGAAGCCGAGGAAAGGCTCCGATCTTCTTGACAGGAACCTGATGATACTGCTGGCCATTACTGGCACGATAATGGCACTTGGAACAGTCGGAGTATTCTACGCTGTGCTAGATTTCATGCATGGCGGCATAGAGGTTGCAAGGACGACGACGCTTGTGACCCTCATATTTTTTGAGATAGCGAATGCGTTCAGTTTCAGGTCATTCAGGCTCGGAGTTCACGAATCCCCGTTCTTCCTTAACAAATATCTGGTGTATGCCTCTGCTGCATCGATAGCAGCAACAGCGTTCGTCATATACGGCCCGCTAGCACACGCATTCCAGGTTGTGCCAATAGGCATCGGATATCTGTCCCTATCGCTGCTGGTGTCCCTCACCGTTGTCCTCGCCTATGATATAATAAAAACAGAGTCCAGGAGGAGAGGATGGCGCTTTTCGGAGCATGACTGAAGCCGCAGGGATTAGTGTGGATCTTTTCCTTGTTTCTTAGCCTTCTTGTACTCAGAGTAACGATAAAGTGCCTCGAGGGCGGCGGAGGCTGCCGCTGGCGAGTCGTACACAGGCAGTCCGGAACTCTCCATCATTATCTTGTGCATGCGAGTATAATCTGAGCCTGTGCTTAGCACCACCATCGGCTTCTTGGAATCGCCTTTTATGCGTATCAGCTCTGCTGCCAGCTTTGAATCGGCGCCAGGAGTCTGAAATAAGGCTATGGCAACCACCATGTCTATGTTCCCATCCCCGCATATCGCCCCAAGCGCCTCCTTGTAACGCAGGTAATCCGCGTCTCCGGCAAGATCAAGCGGATTTCGTATATTCACAAGAACGGGCATTGACTTCCGCAGTGTCTTCTCTGTTGCAGTGCTGAACTTCCCTAGCTTGAGGAAACTTGAGGAGCTTATCGCATCGGCAGTAAGGACACCGGCACCTCCGCCGTTTGTTACTATCGCTATCCTTGGGCCTGATGGCTGCTGTTCAGATGAGAATATCTTTGCATAGTGCAGAAGCTCGGAGAGATCGTTTGCTATTGTAAATCCGAACTGCCTGAAGAGCGCCAGATAGGCCTCGTAGCTACCCGCTAATGCAGCTGTATGCGAATGGGCAGCCTGCTGCCCTTCAAAAGTCTTTCCTCCTTTCAGGACTATCACCGGCTTTACCAGGGATATGCGCCTTGCTATCTTCACAAGCTCCTTGCCTCTTTTTGCACCTTCAATATAGAGTATTATGACCTTCGTCTCCTTGTCATCCAGAAGGTACTCGAGCACGTCTACCTCGTCTATGTGCGCCGCGTTGCCGTAAGAGATAAACTTTGAAAGCCCGAAGCCCTCGGACGAGATCATGTCGAGCACCGTGCTGCCGACCGCGCCGCTCTGTGCCACGAAACTCACACCACCTATGCTAGGCCTGCTAAGCTTGTACGTCGGCAGAAAGAGAGTATCCACCCTAGACCTCGGGTCCATGACACCGAGGCAGTTAGGTCCGAGCGTCGGCATATGGTATTTCTCGGCGATGCCCACCATCTTGTCCTGCAGGTCTTGCCTTCCTACCTCTGCGAAGCCTCCGCTTACTACAACAACGGTCTTGACTTTTGCCCTGCCACATTCTTCCATGGCAGCAGGCACATACTCCGCAGGGATAGCTATCACTGCAAGGTCTATGCCCTCCTTTATGTCTAGTATGCTCTTGTAGGTTTGGGTGCCTTCTATCTCTTCGCCGCTTTTGTTTACAAGGTACAGCCTGCCGGGGTATCCTGCATTGACATAATTCTTGAATATGACGTGACCCACCTTCTCCGGATTGCGCGAAGCGCCTATTATGGCTACGCTTCTGGGCTTTAGCATCGGCACCATGTCAAATCTTTTCGCCATACGATCATTCCTCGATTATGCGCAAGTCTACAGCCTCGTATCCGTCTTCACGCACTATGACTGGATTTAAGTCGAGTTCGGTTATCTCCGGATGCTCGCCGAGCAGCCTTGACACCCCTAGAAGCAAGCCCGAGAGCATCTTCTCAGATTTTCCGTTGTGTGTTATGACCTGTGCAGACCTAAGCTGATGTATCATCTCTACAGAATCATATCGTGTTATAGGACATATGCGCAGTGAGAAGTCCCTGAAGGCTTCTACATAGATGCCCCCCATTCCGAGGAGGATTGTCTGCCCAAACTGTGGATCTTTCCTTCCTCCGATTATAGCCTCGACACCAGGAGGCGCCATCCTCTGCGCCAGTATCTTGTAAGGCCTGAGGCGCGACGCCTTTGAACTGAGCTCCGAGAACGCCTCGCGTATGTCATCCGGATCCAAAAGACCAAGCTTTACCACTCCTGATTTTGACTTGTGTAACGCTTTTTCCGATAGTACCTTCAGCGCGAGGGGTTTTCCTTCGGAAAATTTGACTGCCTGCTCAGGGCTATCGACGTATCCGCTCTTCACGCTGGATATGCCATACCTGCCAAGCATATCCCTCGCCTTGATATAGTCAAGCAGCATCTTACCACGGATACGTAGTCGGATACCAAAGGCTATATAATGTGTTCGTAATACGCAATTACCAGAATAGCTATTATTATTACAACAGCGATAGCTGCGGCTATCAGGGGACCTTTTCCTGACTGTGCACGCGCGGCCTGGTGAGGCGGCGGTACCGGTGTTGCTTGGACCTGCTGCTGCGTCTCAGTAGATGGCTGCTGGACTGGAATTGCTTGGGGCTGCTGCGTCGGATACGCTGGCTGCTCCGCCCGCCCTTCAGGCGAGGGAAATGTCTGCGCCTTACGGGTGTTCAGGAATCCCTTCTCGGTTAGCATTATGTCGACTCCGCCGTTTTTCAGCTCGTATATCACGAATTCCTGCCTGTTTAGCTTGTAAAGCCTGAGGGCAAGGTCCCTTGGCCTTATGTTAATCGTATTCTGCAGCTCTATTGGGATCCTCTTTCCTCCGGAAAGCTGAAAAAGGATGGTTTCATCCAGTCTGTCGAAAGGCTCTGATGCTTTGCCTTCCGCTTCAGCAACCAGTAGCTTGCCTGCATTAGTTATCGTTATGGAGTTTGGACCGGGATAATACGCGGTGAATTCTATAAGACCCTTTTGCTTGAGGGATCCTGCAACGTTTGATGCATCGAAGATGCTCGCGTTGAGTGCGCTTCCTAGTTTCTCGAGCGGAGTGTTAGGAGTTATCTGTAGCAGCGATGCTAAGTCCATGAAGGTTATCTCATCTGGCATAAAATCCCAGTAATAATGAAAGCATAATAAATAAAAATGGTTCTTAAATCGGATGGCAGCATCGCGGACCCCCGATACGATGCCCAGATGGTATTTTATAGGTTTCTTACTAATGCTGATTGTAGTGATTTTTTGGAGATCCGCTTTCTTGGAGGAGCCAGAGAAGTAGGCAGATCCGGAATACTGATACGGGACAGGAAGAATATTCTGCTTGATTATGGGATAAAGGTAGGCGAGAAAGTGGAGTATCCGCTCAGGGCAGGAAAAGTGGATGCGGTAGTTCTCAGCCATGCACATCTTGATCACAGCGGCAATGCGCCGGCGCTCTACCATTATGGTATGCCTGCCGCCTTCGGAACAGAACCTACTCTACGTCTGTCTGAGCTCTTGATAGAAGACTCCATAAAGGTGAACAGGCTGAAACACGAGAGGATGGACTTTACTAAGGCGGATTACAGAAATTTTGTGAGAAAATACGTATCGTACGGTTATGGTGAGCCGATTCCTTTTGACGAATACAACCTTTCGCTCCACTACGCAGGCCACATATGCGGCAGCTCTATAACCAGGATTGAGAAAAAAAGCAGTGGTAGGAGCATAGTGTACACAGGGGATTTCAAGCTTTCTCCGCAGACGCTGCACACAGGAGCGGATCTTGTCGAGGGAAACATACTGATAACGGAATCCACGTATGCGACAAGGGAGCATCCGGACCGCAACCACCTGATAAGCCTTTTCGTTGACAACATCAAGAAGGTAATAGAGAACAAGGGCGTTGCGCTGATACCCGTATTCGCAGTCGGAAGGGCGCAGGAAGTGCTTGCGATACTTTACAAGCACGGGCTCATAGACTACACTTACGTGGATGGAATGGCACGCAAGGCCACAGACATAATACTGAAGTACCCGGAATTCACGAAGGATGTTAAGACTCTGCAGAATGCAGTGGCAAGATCAGTAAGGATAGGGGGAGGCAAGGAAAGGAGCGATGCACTGAATGGGGAGAGCATAATAGTCACAACAGCAGGCATGCTTAATGGCGGACCTGCGCTGGACTACATAACCAAACTAAACGACACATCGATGATATTCCTTACGGGATATCAGGCAGAGGACACGAACGGGCGCAGGCTTCTCGATAACAAACCGCTCATAATAGACGGCGAGAAGAGATTCATACGCACCTCGTTCGCATTTTACGACCTTTCTGCACATGCAGGAAGGAGCGATATATTTGACTTCGTTAAGAGGACAAATCCTGAAGTCGTAGTCTGCGTGCATGGAGACGAAGAGAGCACCAACTCGCTCAGAGAGGGGCTGGAGCTCGAGGGATTTGAAGCTCACGCGCCTGCGGTAAACGATGCACTGAAACTTGAGTTCTGAGATTCTGAGCCGTTTCACCGTATAGCGGAGAGTGTGACTTCC
>JAKATZ010000011.1 GCA_021827925.1 Microcaldota archaeon
TCTAATTACCCATCGAATTTGACCTAAGTTTAGTGTTCTCATGGTGGTCTCTTCGTCGTAGACGATTTTATCGTTTACCGAGAGAACCTTATTTCGGGATAATACAGCGCGATGGCATTACGCTTGCTTACCTTGAGAGGTCATTGAGCTCTTCCTTTGACGCATTCTCCTCCTTTAGCCCGAACGGAGCTGAGACAAGGACAACGTCGCCGACGTTCTTTACGCTCTTATAAAGTATGCTCTTCCTCTTCAAGACGCCGTGTACATCGCCCTTTGCGTTCTTCCAAGGAACCATCAGTATTCTGCTTACTTCTCCTTTTTCCAGGTCAAGCACCACGTCCTGTACCTCCCCGAGGTACTGCCCTGAATCGCTATACACATCCATCCTGTAGATTTCTGATATCTTCATACTATCGCCCTGCTAATTCCTATTAATAAGCAGGTATTTAAGATTGCTTGTCAGGAAAGTTGCACGGGAATTCCTGCCGTTTTGCAGCATATGTTGCTCAAGGCTGGAACCAGTCGATCTCATAGTACTCGGAATCACTACCTGATAATCTTATCTGTCGGGCCTTGTAATACGTTACTGCGGTCTCTCTGTCGGATATGGCAAGTATAAGATCGAGGCCTCTGCTGCGTGCTTCCTTTATGGCTCCGGCAAACTCCTTCCCACCTATGTACTCTTCCTCGTTCAGAGAGAGCATCGCGTACTTAGGGTTGCTGTTCTCTGGATTCTCGGCTTCTCCGCCGCGCCGGTGGAATAGGACAAAGTCTATCCTCATCTTCTTCTCCGCAAGCTTTCCTGGAACTGCCAGTATGAAAGTTTTTCTTACGGAGTGAGCCACGCGTATGGCTCTTGCCCATTCCGAAATTAGGAGCCTTGATTCCTTTGGAAATACATGAATTACATGCTTCGAGTGCGCCCAGTCCTTTGTTCCCTCGCGGACGGGCTTTGCGCCGGGAAAGTACACACGGAAATGCGTTCCGAACTTGAATCCCGTTTTTATCACATAGCCTTTTTCTCTCCAGTCTTTGTAGACCTCATAAAGCTTTGGAAACTCCTTCCTCCTCGATGTTGCCGTCTTTATGACGTCGCGCTGCGTAACGTTTGTGAGCGCCAGCATGCCCTTCTCGAGCAGGAATGCAGTCTCGTATATGTCGAGTTTGTCGAGATGCCCACGCTCTGCGGCCTTGTACGATCCGTACTGCCCGAGCCAGAAATTGTCGTAAAGTTCCCTTCCCTTCTCCTTGTCGTCTATTATCACTGTTAGGTCATTGCTGAAAAAGACCCCTGAGAGCCTGTACTCGGGCATGCGCAGGCCTGATGAAGGATACGCCTTTGTCTGTAGTTTTCCCTGGCTCTGGAATACGAATGACGGGTCCTTTATCACAAGGCCCCTGTCCCTCCATTCGCGGTATGCGAAATATCGGGCCATGAATTTCTTTGCGCCCCAGAACTTTGATGCAAGCTCATTGAAGGATATCTCGCCTTTCTTGTGTCTGCAGACCACGTTTCTGACATCCATTAGGTATAGGGCTTCCTCTATTGTCAGTAAGAGTTTTCCGCCAGTCTCTGTACCAAAGAATCCGCGTTTCAGTATGTCTTTTGTCGATTGGTCTGATGCAGCAATATTTTTTCCGGATACGTATTCTATTTCGTGCATTGGAACAGCTTCTGCCGCTGGTATTTTATTGGTTCCTGCGTTTATATATGTTGCCTTGAGCAATTATTGCTATCCTCGGTTTTTAATATGAAGAGCGGCGAGATCGTGATTGAGATGGAGAAGGCTGAGGCAAAACCGAAGCCAAACATGCCCGAAGAGCTTGCGGCAATGATGGAGAAGCAGGGCTATCATTTTGTCGGAAGGCATTCTGCGACAAAGATCTGCAACTATACATCAGATAGTCTGAAGGGAGGAGAGAGCTGCTACAAACACAGGTTCTACGGCATAAGGAGCTGGAGATGCATACAGGCGGCAACAGCCATAGGTTGCAATCTTGGCTGCACTTTCTGCTGGAGGATAATACCAGAGGAAGTCGGCTTTAAATGGAATGAACTGAACGCGATAGGAGAATGGGATGATCCAGAAAAAATAGTTGATGGACTTGTAGAAGAACACAAAAGGATAGTAAGCGGGTACAAAGGAAATGAAAAGGTAAATATTGAAAGGTGGAGGGAGGCGCAGGATCCGGCCCATGTCGCGCTCAGCCTTACTGGCGAGCCTCTTTTCTACCCGAAGATGAACAAGCTTATAGGGGAATTCCATAGGAGAGGAATCAGCACTTTCCTGGTAACTAACGGCACCCTCGTGAATGCACTTGTGGCTCTTACAACGATGCCTACGCAACTCTATGTTTCTGTTCAGGCCCCAAACAGGGCTTCCTATGAAAAGGTGGTAAGGCCGAAGAGTCTGAACGCATCATGGGACAACTATCTTGAGTTTCTCAGAGTATTTTCGGAAAAACAGACCCGGAGGGTTTTCAGGCTCACTCTTGTCAGAGACCTAAATGCCGATGACGCGAAGGGATACGCCGAGCTTATAAAGGTAGGGAAACCGCATTACGTTGAGGTAAAGGGTTTTGCGTTTGTGGGGGGTGCAAGGGGAGAGAAGAGGGGGCTTTCGTACGGAAGGATGCTGCGTAAGGAGGAAATCCTGAAGTTCGCTACGGATATTGCAGAGGAAGCTGGCTACAGGCTAGTCGATTATCACGACCACAGTTTTGTCGCTCTTCTCTGTGCAGACGAAGAAGCGGCGAGGAATAGAATAATAAGGTTCGAGAAATGAGGAAGGATGGCAAAGAAAACATATCCTCTGTTATAAAAAACATTGCAGAGATAAGCGATAAGGATTACCAAAGAAGACTGAAAAAAATAAACAAGACAATAACCACTATCTTCATACTCAGCGTTTCGTTCTTTATTTGCCTTGCCGCGTACGCAGTAATAAATTTCGGCCCTGAGAAGTTCGTAAAAACGATGGAATCGGTCAGGATATCGTATTATGCTCTTGCTGTGCTGGTGCTGTTTGCTGGATACGCGATAAGGTTCCCGAAGTGGCAGCAGTACATGAAGAAGCTTAAGGTAAAGACAGGCATTTACAAGAATTTTGCGATATACCTCTCGCTTTACTCAATGGATATAACTCCCGGGAGATGGGGTCGCGCCGTAGTATCGTACACTCTGAATAGGCTCACAGGGATAAGCTTCGCAAAAACATTTCCCGCGATAGTCGCGGATATTTTTACCGATTTCCTAGGATTCGCGGTTGTACTGATACTGGTCTCGTTCTTTGTAGGCAGATACCTTGTGGTATCGCTCGTACTCACTGCTTTGTTGCTGATACCCTTCTTCTTCCTTTTCAACAAAAAGCCCTTTGACTTCATGAAGCCAAAAGTGAAGCATATCGGCTGGCTCAGGAGCTTCTTTGAATTGGGAGAACTTTATTTCAAGGAGAGAGGAGTCCTCGGCAAGGGCGAGTATCTCTATTCGATGTTTTTTACAATACCTTCGGTGATACTCAGCGGTGTGGCGGTGTATCTCGTGATACTCGCCTTCGGAGTGAACGTAGGGATCGGGTTTCTACCGCTTGTGCTTTTCTTCTACTTCTCATCGCTAATTTTCGGTATGATAACAGGAGTGCCTGCTACGCTTGTCGTCACCGACGGAGTGTTCATAACGTACCTGGTCTCGTTCTTCGGGCATTTTCCGTTTGTTTCAACGCTTGGAGTGACTTCCGACCTGCCGTTCTCGGTTCTTGTGGGGCTTGCATCGACAATAACGCTGTTTTCAAGGATAATAACGGTCTGGTTTGTAGAGGGCTTCGGATTCACTGCGCTCATGTACACGAGAAGATACTGGAAGGACAGGGGCCCTCAGCGGTGATCCGGCATCGATGCTAACAGCGCCTCCTTCTCTGCGAAACTAAGACTGGACGGAATCACGATGCAAACCCGCTTGCCTTTTAGGGCTTCCGCCATTGAATGGTCTCCCAAAAGTTTGCCTATTGTAGAGAGGAATAGCACCTGATCTTCCCTGCCCACATCCCCAAGAACTATAACAGTGCTTGCGTCAGATATCCTCCTGCTGCGCTTCCTGCGGGCTGCCTTCCTGACTATCCCTATTGCCTCGAGTATTCCAAGCGTTTCGCCTTTTTTCGGGTCTATGTCGAATAGGAGAAGGGTGTGTTCCCTTTCCTTCAGGTTTCTGGATATAGAATCTATGAAAGAGCAGGGCTCATAATGCGCGCTCCAGCGCGGTACAGTGACAGTGGGTCCGAAACGGTAGAAATCGAGAGAGCTCTCGCCTATTGCTGCGGAGAGTATAGAAGATGAATGAAACACCTTAACTACGATGCCCTGGTTCCTGGCCTCGTTTATTATTATCCGGTGGGTTGTCGCTATAAGTGGATCTCCAGGAACAAGTATTGCAACGGTGTCATTTTGCGATCTGTTGACTGTTTTTTTGACATCCTCCTCAAGGTCAGCCCTTGCCAGAAAGAGCACTTGTTTGCCGGTTTCCGATTCCACGAAACTTATCTGTTCTTCGGAAACAGGGGTTGTATACCTTTCGGCGTAGATGTGATCGCACTGCCGCAGAGCATCAATGCTTTTTGAGGATAAGTCCTTTGAATCCAGGCCCATGCCTATAAGAAGCAGCGTAGGATCAGCCCCGGTCAATCCCTTATTCCCGAAGTCGTTATCTTTATAACGGCTTCGCCTTCGGGCATGTTGGGGGAATCAACGAGCCGGACTATCCGCTTGTCTTCCTTGCTTTTCCTTAAATAGAGTCGGGTAGTTGCTGCGTGCGCCATTATGTTGCCGCCCACTGGGGTTGTAGGATCGCCAAAGAGGATGGCGGGATTGTCCATCACCTGGTTTGTCACATATACGGCAAGACCGTAAGCGTCTGCTATATTTTGCAGTTTGTGTATGTGCATGTTAAGCTTCTGCTGGCGCTCCCCGAGTGCGCCTCTGCCTATGAACTCGCTCCTGAAAAGGGCCATCAGAGAATCCACTACAACAAGCTTGATGTTTTTCTCCCGTATCAGCTTGTCAGCACGCTCTATGGTAGACATCTGCTGATCGGTGTGCTCGGCCCTTACAACGAAGATATTATCAAGCGTCTTTTCCGGATCTAGATCCGCTGCCTTAGCTATCGCCTCTATCCTCTCCGGCCTGAAGGTACCTTCCGTGTCGATGAAGAGCACGCTGCCACCGAGACCTCCGGCCTCGGGAGGGAGCTGCGCATTTACAGAGAGCTGAAAACCTATCTGAGTCTTGCCCGAACTGAACTTGCCGTACGCTTCTGTTATGGCTCTGGCTTCAACGCCGCCACCAAGTAGCTCGTTGAGTTCCTTTGACCCGGTGGTTATCTTCCCTATGGCCTTCCTCAGACCGTAAACCTCAGAACCTGTGCTGTAGGTTATTGTTGTTGCCTGCTTGGCGGCGTCAAGTGCCTTCTTCGCATTATCCGCATTCATTCCTGATATCTCGGAAAGCTCATGGGGTGCAAGTGAACAGAGTTTATCGAGTGTATCGTACCCCGCCTCTTTTATTTTCTCTGCAGTAGTAGGACCTATTCCAGGGAGGTCTTCTATCTCTTTTACCGCCTTTTCCTTTGCCATACCATGCACCTCCCACTAAAGATAGATTGAACACAAAAGTATATATGCATTACAAAATAGGCAAACTCGGAATCGGGCTAAAAGGAAGAGGCCAGTGCGCGGTGAAGCGCGCTGGCAAGGCGACCAGTTATATACCCTTCCTAATGTAGAAAACGTAATATTAGTATCGTAGGTTAAATTTATAAAACTTGCTAAGAGGCGCCCCTAAAGGCACCAAGCTAGAGGCAGGTGTCTCGCAGCGCCTATGCAGAAGTAATAAAATATCAAGCAGGCAATGTATAGTGGGCTGTTGCCTTATGAATAAGACTTTCCTTACACTTGACTCCAGAGGCATGATCTCTGCCCTGGCTGTTGGAACAATGCTCGTGGTCTTCGGTGGAAACATGGGGCTGTTCTTTCTTTTCGTTATGATCCTGTTTCTGCTTCTGTCTGCAATGGTGACTGACTTCAGAAAAGAATTGAAGAAAAAGATGAAAACCTACGAAGAGAAGAGAGGATGGAGGAATGTTGCGGCTAATGCTGCTGTGCCTGTATTGGTAGCGTTCGCATATTATCTGAATTATTTTTTCTCTCTCGGGCTTTCAAGCCTGATAGTCATCGCCTATGTCTCAAGCGTTGCTGCAATCACCGCAGACAAGTTCTCCAGCGAGATCGGCGTTCTGGATAGAGGACCTATTATGCTTTTGACTTTCAAAAGGGCCAAACCGGGAACGTCCGGGGCGGTATCCGTCGCCGGACTTACGGCAGGGGTTTTCGCCTCTTTGCTGATAGGCCTCTCGTTGCTGGAATACCGTGGGTTCGCTGCCGTGCTGCTTATAGTAGTGATTTCTGGAATACTTGGGGATATCGTTGATTCCGTCTTCGGCTATTTTGAAGAGAAAGGGATAGGCAACAAGTACACATCAAATTTCGCATGCGCCCTTGGAGGGGCGCTGATATCCGTCGCGTTGTTTGCCATCATTTACGGCATATGAAAGGGCTCTACCGTATATAGGATAGGTTCTCTTTGTGCCCACCAGTAGGCCCCTCGTTGGCTGCCCTTGATGCCTCTTCCATGTCCTTTATTATCTTCTCCGTCTCCTGCTTTATCTTATCAAGGTTTCCGAGGTTTATGTCTATATCGAGAAGCTTCTTCATTATCTCAAGCACCGACTTTGCCGCGTTTGCGTCTATCTCTAGCATTCCCGTCTCCCCCATTATGCATGCTCCATCCATCCTGTGCTTCCTTGCAAATGCAGGTATTATGCCTGCGGCGCCCCATACCGCGCCGTTAGCCTGACCGAATATTATTCCGTACTTGCCGAGGGTGTCGCGGAGCTTGCTGTTTGTGGCTACCCCGAACACGCGGGGATTGTGTATGTACTGGTTCGCCGCGCTGTATCCGCCTATAGTGTACACTGTCCTGCCTCCAAGAGATTTGAAAAAGCGCACTATCTTTTCGTTAACTTCATACTGTCCTTTGGGGGTGCCTGCCTGTGTGTCGCCTATGAGTATGAGTATGCTTCTTCCTTTCTTGTTCTTAAAGTGATAGAACCTGTTGCTTATGAGCCTGAGACCGCCGTTCTTTAGCATTATTGCCTGATGTGGAAAATAGGGAGAGTATAATGTCCCGAATTTCTCCGCTTTTGTTTCGTTCTTGATGTGCTCGCCGACAAGGCTGCCAACGTTGCCTATCCCGGGAAGCCCCACTAGGAGTATCGGATCCTTTAGTTTTTCTTTTTTGTTGTAGTATATTGTTGTCTTCTTCATTTCGATCATGCCTGTTTTGCCTTTTCGGCCTTTAAGGTAAAGGCGAGGTGCTTGGAATATTTCTCGAGTACGGATTCTGCTCCTTTTATCCTTTCCTCCGCTTCAGGGTAGCTTGCGTCTTCCGAACTAAGCTTGTAGTGCGGTGCTCCGAGATACAGAACGGTTACCCCCGTTTTTGCTATCTCGGATAGCGCTTTCTTTATTGTCTCTATTCCTGTCTTTGCACTCGATGCCTTGATCTCGGCGATGTAGTTAACCGTGTATCTCTTCGGTTTTGTATTTTTGACTGCTATCTCTATGATCGCGTTCCTGAATTCGGCTTCTTTGAGAAATGAAAGGGAGTCTGGATCTGATGCTGCGGCTGCTATGACTTCGTTATAGGTTTGCGCTTTGGCGGCTATTTCATCAATTATCCCTTCCTTGTCTGCTTCCGCGTGCGCTGCAACGATGGCTTGGTTGAATAGCTTTTCCGCCCTCTTTTCAAGATTGTACTCAGAAAGTTTATCGCTGCGTTCCTTTGCGGTGGCTTTCTTCAGAGAAACATCAACGGCCCTCTTTGCTGCATCTACCGCTATTACTTTAGCCACGTCCTTCTGGCCTTCCTTTATGAACTCGTGTATGTTCTTTATCCAGCCCGACGCTATCTCTGATATCGGAAGGTATGCATCGATGCCGTATTCTGTCAGCTCACAGTATGCGCCGTGTGGCATTATCTTGCTTATCTTTATAAGTACAAGATCCCCTTGTTCAGGCATCTGCTTCTTTATTATCATCAAATCAACGCTTGATCTCGATCTTCTTTTTTGTTCTCATGCCAACGACACGCTCTACTCTTGTTTTGCACTTCTTGCATTCCAGGAGTATCTTTTGTTTCTTGCCGAGTTTTTTGGGATGTATCTTCAGCTCGACGCTACCAACGTATCCCTTTATTGCCCTGTTGTGTCTTCTTGTTGCCTTTCCGAGACCCCGCTGCCTGCCCTTCGAAGGCATCATTACGACGTGTATTGTGTGCAGATTGCATTTGGGGCAATAGGTGTTTATTTCCTTGGCTATTTTCATTTAAATCACAGATTGAGTATTTCTCCTATTTTGTTATTAAGTATGTATTCCGTATCGTGCTTGTCGGAAACCTCTATTACCTCGTTTTCTTCGTACGGGCCTATCCTCTTGCCGTTTGGAGTTATGAGTTCTGGGGTTCTTGCGATTATTTTTATTCTTGTAAGTTTCTCTCCTGTTGCCGATTCTACAACAATCTTCAGTCTTCTGTGGAGCTCTTCCTCCTCTTCCGGCATCGGATATGGAAGCTGTTTTCCGTAAGCGAGGTAAATGAGTATTTTCTGCGTTCTCCTTGCCCTAAGTGCCCGCGTTGTGCGGCTGAGGTTCTCGTTTTCCTTCTCATATTCGGAATTCGGTGCGTTTTCTCTACTGATATTTTCATCAGCGTACCTATAAAACCCTTTCGGAAGAGGTAGAAGTTCGCCTGTTTTTTTCTCGGCGTCAAGGGCGTTGAAGATGTCTTCAAATGTTATCCGTTCGGCCAAAAAAACACCAGACAAGAGGGTACAATTCCACTATTCGTGTATTTTAGATATATATAGTAATTAGTTTATTGCTGTTTTTCCATAATAATGGAACGCCTCTGCCTTCTGGTCGGAATAATAGTGGAACTGAACCCCTGGTAAGAATTAATAGCGAGGGGTGGATTTGAACCACCGATCTCCGGGTTATGAGCCCGGCGGGCACTCCGCGCTACCCTACCTCGCTTTACACTGGAAAAAGACATCATGACTCAAGCTTTGTCTCCGCTTCTGCTCTTGTGATCATCCTGAGTTCCTTCCCGCACTCACACTTGAAACCGTTTTCATACGCAACATCGAAAGGGAAAACAATACGCTGTTTCTCATAGCACAGTGCGCACATAAAGAAATCGTTGCAATCTTCAGGCAGAACACTCCTGGGACGTTCCTCCCTTTCCAAGACGTTTTCGTAGAAATTCCCAAGTGCATCATGGTCTACGTACCATCTGAAAGTAAGCCACCCTTTCTGATCCTTATTCACATCATACCTTACTATTCCGTGTCCGTTGAGCAAATTAAGCATCCTCCGCGTTTCGTTAAGTTTTATGTTGAGTTTTTCAGCAAGCCGTTCGTCCGGTTGTGGCGTATCACAGAGTGCGCCCAGGATATCGTTCGCCCTGCTTCCTACAGTTTTGGATATGAAATCATAAAAAATCGCGTTTTTTATCATGGCCCTTGCGGAGTCAATCTGCTCTGCGCTTATCTTCCTCTCATTGTCTTCGCTTTTACGTGTCTGCGTCTTTGTTACGGTTGGCGTTGCCTTCGCTTGCTTCCTCTTCGCGGACGGCCTATTCAACGCGGGCTTCCTGTTTTTCTTAGAGCCCACTGCAGCGCTCTTGTTCTTCTTATGAGAAATGTGTTTTACCATTATATCATCTCCAGAGGCGTAACGGTCAGGCCTAAAACGCGAGGATACGGGATTAATTGGGCCGCCTTAGATATATATACTTTTGTATGCTTCCCCACAGCAAAATACGGGCCCGGTGGGATTTGAACCCACGACCTGCTGGTTAAGAGCCAGCCACTCTGACCAATCTGAGTTACGGACCCGTCCTTCAATTACTTTAGGCGCAAACTATTTATTATACTGTCTGAACATCCGGGCCGTGAGCCCTGCTCCTCCTTCCGCCCTTCGAAATGGCTTAAAATACGTTTAATATTCTATATCCGGATATATTTATTGTTTTCCCACCCGGCCGTTTTGCTGCCTCCCTCCCCACAGCGCCAGTGCACAAATTCCGTCTGCATAAAGCTTTATATTCTTAAAATGTCAATGTATTTACGCATGATCCTATGGGTGGCGATAACGACGAATATAACGCATCCAAAATAACCGTCTTGGAGGGCGCTCAGGGCATACGCAAAAGACCAGCGATGTACATAGGCTCCACTGGCACAGCGGGGGTGCTGCACCTCCTCTACGAAGTAATAGACAACGCCATAGACGAAGCAATGGCCGGCTACTGCAAAAATATAGTAATCCGGCTATCACAGGACAACTCCGTTAACGCCGCGGAGGTAAGCGATGACGGGAGAGGCATACCTATTGACATAATGCCAAAGTACAACAAGAGCGCCCTCGAGGTGATAATGACTACGCTCCATAAAGGCGCGAAGTTCGGGAGTGAGGTGTACAAAATATCCGGAGGTCTGCACGGTGTCGGGCTTACCGTTGTCAACGCGCTTTCCGAATATACGGAAGTAACTGTCAGGAAAAACGGCCGTGCCTACTCCCAAAAATTCAGCAAAGGCAATGTTATATCTTCGCTAGAGGAGAGCGGCGAGTCCAGCGGAACAGGCACCACGATACGATTCAAGCCAGACCCTGAGATATTCCACATAACAACGTTCGATTCTACTGTGCTGAAGGAGCGCCTTCTGTACACAAGTTTTCTGAACAAAGGAGTAAGGATAACCCTCATAGATGACAGGGAAGGGCAACATGACGAAAACGTATACTACTCAGAAGAAGGAATAAGCGACTTCATACATTTCCTAAACAAGGACAAGGAAAAGATCACTGGCGTTGTACACGCAAAGAAGCAAGACGGCACGACAATAATTGAGTACGCCTTTCAGTACAACACCACGTATGATGAAAGTCTGCTCTCATTTGTCAATGCCATAAAAACAAGCGGCGGAGGCACGCACGTTGCCGGTTTCCATTCCGCGCTCACCCGTGCCGTATTGAACTACGCTGCCAAAAACACTTCAGGACACAGGGACCTGAAGATAACCGGCGATGATGTCAGGGAAGGTCTGGCCGTTGTGCTTTCGGTATTCATGCAGAACCCAGAATTCGAGGGGCAGACAAAGGAGAAGCTGGGCAACGCGCACATAAAAACGTTAGTGGAAAGCGAGGTCTATTCCTCCATTTCGCGGTATCTCGAGGAGCATCCCCAGGATGCCAGGGCCATAGTGGAAAAGGCGATAGGCGCAGCAAACGCGAGGGAGAGCGCAAAGAAAGCGAGGGAGCTTTCAAGAAAGAGGAGCATACTTGACGATACTGTCCTGCCCGGAAAGCTTGCGGACTGTATAGAGAGCGACCCTGAAAAGACGGAGATATTCATCGTAGAAGGGCAAAGCGCCGGAGGCTCGAGCAAGGAAGGAAGGGACCGGAATACACAGGCAATACTTCCGCTCAGGGGAAAGATCCTGAACGTGGAGAAAGCGGGCTTCGAGAGAATATTCGACAACATGGAGATAAAATCAATGATAGCATCTTTCGGCACAGGAATATCTGACGCGTTCAACGCGGAAAAGGTGCGCTACAAGAAGATAATAATAATGAGCGACGCCGATGTCGACGGAAGCCATATACGCACACTGCTGCTGACATTCCTTTACAGGTACATGAAGAAGCTCATAGAGCTTGGATATGTATACATAGCGCAGCCACCACTGTTCAAGCTCTCAAAGGGCAAGGAGATATATTATTACTACAACGAAGACGAGCTGAACCTTAAGCTTAAGGAGCTCGACGGCAATGCCGATGTGCAGAGATACAAGGGGCTCGGAGAGATGAATCCCGAACAGCTTTGGGAAACCACAATGAATCCTGAAAAAAGGATGCTGAAAAAGGTCACTGTGAAGGACGCGCAGATGGCCGATAGCCTATTCTCGATACTGATGGGCATAGACCCCGCGCCGCGGAGGCGGTTCCTTCATGATCATGCGGAGCAGGTAACCGTACTCGACATATAGTGTTCGCATGCCAAAGACAATAGACGTTGTATTGGAGGATGAGCTTCAATCAAGCTACCTTGATTATGCCATGAGTGTTATCATAGGCAGGGCGATACCGGAGGCTAGGGACGGACTGAAGCCCGCACAGAGGAGGATACTCTACGCCATGTACAAGATGAATAACCTGCACGGGCAGCCAACGAAGAAGAGCGCAAGGATAACTGGGGAGGTCATAGGAAAATTCCATCCTCACGGGGATATAGCGGTTTATGATACCCTTGTCCGGATGGCGCAGGATTTTTCAATGAACCACACCTTTGTGGAGGGCCAAGGAAACTTCGGTTCAATAGACGGCGACCCGCCGGCAGCGATGAGATATACCGAAGTAAGATTGAGAAAGATAGCGGAGGAGACACTGGACGGCCTGGAACAGGACACGGTCGACATGGTGCCTAATTTCGACAACACCGAGAAAGAACCATGGGTGCTTCCGGGGAAAGTGCCCTCATTGCTGATAAATGGAGCCTCAGGCATAGCAGTCGGCGTAGCAACGAGCATACCTCCGCATAATCTGGCAGAGGTGTGCGATGCCATTACCTACAGGCTAAGGAAGACCGAGGCTACAGCAGAGGAAATAGCCGGCATAATCAAAGGCCCCGACTTCCCGACCGGTGGCATCGCTGTGATGTCACCCTCAAGTACAAACGGCTACCTTCACGGACGGGGGCAGCTAAGGATAAAAGGCAGGGCTGATATTGATGAGAAATCCGGCAGGATAACGATAAAGGAGATTCCGTACAACGTAAACAAATCGCAGCTCATACAGAACATTGCCTCTCTTGCCCGCGACAAGAGGGTAACCGGCATACGGGACATACGCGACGAGAGCGACAGGAACGGAATAAGCATAGTCGTGGAGCTGAAACAGGGGGAGAGTCCAGAACACGTTCTAAATCAACTCTACAGGCACACACAGCTTGAAGTGACCTATCCTATAATCAATCTTGCGATAGTCGGCAAGAGCCTCAAAAGCCTTAACATACTTCAGCTCATAGATGTATTCATAGGCCATAGGGAAGAGGTGATACTGCGCCGCAGCAGGTACGAACTTGGTGTAGCCAAAGACAAACTACACATTACCGAAGGCCTCCTGAAGGCGATAGCAAGCATTGATGAGATAATAGCTGCGATAAGGAATAGTGCAGAGACAAAGGAGGCAAAAGCAAGGCTGATTTCATCCTTCGTCCTTTCCGAGAAGCAGGCAGACGCAATACTCGAGATGAGGCTTAGCCGATTGACAAGACTGGAGGATCAGGCACTGAAGAAGGACAAGGGGGATCTGGAGGCCAGAATAAGATACCACTCCAGAATTCTTGAAGACAGACAGCAGGTTTATGACATAATAGCAAGCGAGACCGAGGAGCTCAAGAAAAAGTACGGGAGGCCTCGCCGCACAGAAATAGTGTACTCTGAAGAATCCCCGACACTGACTGACGAAGACATGATCAGCAACGGCAAGGTGACTGTTATACTCACCGCAGGGGGGTACGTGAAGAGGATGGCAGCAGCCGTTTATAAGGAACAGGCGCGTGGAGGCAAGGGTATAATATCCATAAACCTGAAGGAGGGCGACCACGTCAAGCAGATAGTTACCTGCAACAACAAGGACTACCTAATATGCGTCTCTGACGCGGGGAAGGCTTACTGGCTCAAGGCCTATAATGTGCCGGAGAGTGGCAGATACGCGGAGGGCAAGGCGATAGTCAATCTGCTTGACATAAAGGACGAAAGGATAGTCGGTATACTTGACATAAAGGACTTTGCAAATTCGAAAATAGTGTTCCTCACTTCAAGGGGAACGGTGAAGAAGACAAAAGCGGTCCTTTTCTCAAGGCCTCGTTCTTCTGGCATACGGGCTATAACAATAAACAACGGCGATTCTATTGTCGATATCCTTGTCTACTCCACCGAGAAGGATCTGATAATAGCCACGGAGAACGGCAAAGCGATAAAATTCGGGGAGGAAACACTGCGGCCTATAGGGAGATCCGGCATGGGAGTGCGCGGCATACGGCTCGCTCCAAACGACACCGCAAAGAACATCATAGCAGCAGAAAATTCTTGGAGTGTGCTTTCTGTTACGAGAAACGGCTACGGAAAGGTAACCCCCGTTTCAAAGTACCGAGCACAGGGAAGAGGAGGCAAAGGAGTTCTCAACATAAAGGTAAACAACAAAACAGGCAGGCTCGCAAAGATACTCCCCCTTAAAAGGGACGAACCCCTGATCCTCATAAGCTCTGCAGGGATAAGCATAACCATACCTACTGCATCGATAAGGATAACAGGTCGCTCTGCAAGCGGAGTCAGGCTCATGAAGCTTGACCAGGGAGCAACAGTTGTGGATGCAAAGATATTGGAGGAAGAGCAGGCATAGGTTTATCGATAAGGTCTTCTTCCCTTTCCCTTCCAGAACCTGCTTGTTCTGACGAACGCCTTCTGTGCTTCTATCAGGTCAACTATGAACCGTTTCCTTTCACCCCTGACCATCTTAAGTATCCTGCCGGCTGTAGACAGTCCTATTCCATATGTCATCATTGCTACAACAGCTCTACTTCCATATGCACTCACAAGGCCTGCCTCCTTTATCATGTTCCCGTATGCAAGCCTCGCGGCGCTGCCCATTTTCTTGGAATCCTTTTTCATCCTAAGCGCATCCGCATAATCCTCGCTGTACATTGAGATCTGCGCGCTACCGCAAGAAGGACATGAAAGCCTTTTGTCTTCTACCGCATCAACCTTCTCAACAAAAATAAGGCCACAATATGTGCACAGCAACCTGGCATCCTTTACGGAGAACTTCTCAGTGAACTCCTCAATATCCCTCTCCTTCGCAACAGACGGCGATAAGAACTCCCGATAATGGAATGCTGACCTGAGCACTTCTTCCGAAAGCGGAGAGCCGTTTCCCTCATAAAAGAGTACACCTATATCTCCGGCCTTTATGCCCCGCAGCATTTTTTCTAGGCTCCTGCTGTCAAAGTAATTCTTGTCAAGATCCCTGAGAGTTTCATCCCCCACTGGCGAATCCCTGTAGAATTCGGCCACCCGGGTTGCGATGTCCTTTGTCACCACGGCCTTTTTCTCAATTATTCCGAAGAGCTTTGCTACCTGGACGAATTTATACCTGAAAAGTTCCGATGACTTCACAAACGATCCCCATCTTCCCGTTTCCGCACTCCTGAGGAGTTCCACAACGCGCTTCATCTCCAGCACTTTGCCAGAATCCTCGTAATTTATCACAACCGCGTAAGGCGTAGAGTGCACCGAGATTCCCGCCGCGTAGCTGCCCAAAACCCCAGCAACGATCCTTGCAAAGAGCTCATTGGCTTTCTTTCCCAGGAATGAATATATTATGGCGTAATCTCCAACGGCCTCCATGACCACCATTCCCTTCTCCGGCACGAAGAAGGACCTCTGCTCCACAATAAACTTCTCCACTTCAGCAGCGGCCTTGCTTTCCAGAAGCCCGTCCCTGATCCTCTCTCCTGCCAGCACCTTTCTCACCCCCTCCGCAATCTCACTAGATACGGGTATGTCCTCCCCCTCCCAATCAGGAACCGCAGCCTCCGTTTCTTCACTGGGTTCGACAAGTATCTTGTCTTCTTCTATCGCAACGACACGCCACGGCACCCCCTTGGTTATGAACACTTCTCCCTCGGCTATGTTGCTGTACACGAACTTCTCATCAAGGGTGGATACGATCCTGTTACCTATTATCTCCTTGACATAAAACTTCTTGGAATCCGGTATCACACTTATGTTCTTAATGAAATATTCCCTTGATCTAAATGAAGGATATGCAATGCCGTCAGAAAGGCGTATGAGTTTCTCTTCAGCTGCAAAGAATAGTACCCTTGCAAGCGCCTCCGCAGTAAGCCCTATGTACGGCGAGCTCATCTTCAGTATAGTATGCATCTTTGAAACATCAATTCTTCCATACTCCATTGTCATCGCGCATGCCTGATTCACGAGCACGTCGTATGCCCTCTCTTCTA
>JAKATZ010000006.1 GCA_021827925.1 Microcaldota archaeon
GAGAACACCAAATAACGGTGCACATAGTAGACACCGGAACATCAGCGAACGCCAACCCTCCAGAGAACATAACCTCCGAGGCAGTCACCGTGATTGTATTCCCTCCGCTTAATGCACCAGCAATAACAAACCTCTCCTCAACAATATCACAAGATCAAGGAATAACGCTAACCGCTCAGGCATCTGGCGGAACTGGACATTATTCATACTCCTGGTATGACGGCGCTGTGCCAGTAACAGCATGCAATGTGATCAGTACAACCTCGCCTGTATCGAAGTGTCTATTCGCCAAGAACACGCTTTCAGTAGGGTCACACACTATAACTATACACGTAACTGATGTGGGTACCACTCCGGATGCGCAGCCTCCTGACGTAATGTCTTCCGGACACCCAATAATATCCGTATATCCTGCTCTCAATACTCCTACGATAAGTCCTTCCCCTGCGACAATAGATGACGGAACTTCCATAATGCTTACGGCCACTGCAACTGGAGGCACAGGTCTCTATTCTTATGCATGGAAAGTCAATGGCAATCCGGTGGGCAATAATACCGACCATTACCTTTTCAATGGCAATACGTCTACGTACGGGAGCTCTCCAGACAGTGTCACTGTGACTGTAGTTGACACCGGAACATCTAGCTCTGCAATGCCTACGGAGAATGAAACATCGATGCCAGACAAGATAACCGTAAACAACAAGCTTACACCTCCTCTAGTTGGTGTAGGCGGATCGAAATTCGACCAGGGAGAAACTGTGGAGCTTACAACAAGCGATCCTAGCGGCGGCACGCCTCCGTACACCTACACATTTGTCATTACAAATGCAAACACAATGCAGACATTCTTTGTGTGTACCGATCTCAGTTTGCAATTCTGCACATTCTCCGCAACGCAGCTCGGTCCTTACTTTGCAAATGTGATAGTTACTGATAACACCACCAACCATAATATGGCAAATTCCACAAACCCCGCAAATTTCATTGTCAATCCTGACTTTGACCTGATAGGGAATAGAAGGGCAGATGTCTTTGTAAATACCACCTCCATGTTGCTTGGGGGCAAGGTAAGCATAACTGCGAATGTGATCGGCGGGGGCGGCACACCTCCTTATACCTACACCTTCAGGGTGTACAATAAGACAACCGGCACGGAGGTCGGAACTCCTATAGTTACGACAAGCAACGACGTGACTAACAGTGTCATATACACACCTCCAAATAACGGGCTATACTACGCAAATGTCACGATAAAGGACAGTGCAACTCCCAATGAGGTAATGCAGGGCACAAGGTCATTAATCTTCCTTGTAGGGAGTGTAAGCACCCCAGATCTTGAACTATCCGCCACGAGCCCTGTTCTTGATAGCGGGCAGTACGAAACCTTTACCGCTCAGGTATTTGACGGAGTAGGCCCATTCGAAGTGCAGCTATACAATGTAACTGGCAACGCGCCGCAGGTAGGCATAAGCAATATAACTATACCCAACACCGGAGGAAGTGGCACATTCACCGTACAGGTATTCACTACAGAGAGCACGGATGTTACATTCAATGCTATAGCCACAGACAAAGGAACAGGCAGAGTGTTCAACTCCATCCCTGTGACGATACAGATAAACCCTGAGCTTACGGATGGCATTACTCTGAGCAGTAATTCTCTTGACCTGGGGCAGAAGATCGACATAACCGAGAGCATAAACGGCGGCACAGCGCCTTATGACTATCACTTCTATGTCTACAATAGCATAGGTGGAGTAGCGTACACTAGCGGAAATGTTGTTTCAAATTCGCTTACAACAAGCATAATGTACAATACCTCCAACGCGAATGTTCCTGGAACCTTCACAACAAATGTGATAGTTATGGACCATGTAGGCGAAACAGTAAATTCGCTTACTGATAGCTTCATAGTTTACCCTATGCCGGAGGTATCCATCTCGCCGCAGATGCAGAATAGGGACCCTGGACAGATGATAACTCTGACTGCAAATCTGCTGAATCAGGGCTCTGGGTCTGATACATATCAATGGTATAACGGTTCCACAATCATGTCAGGGCAGACAACTTCAACACTTGATATGAAAGCAGGAAATGCAGGAAGCTTTGGTTATCATGTGGTAGCGACAGACAGCAACGGCGGCACAGGAACATCTGATGTCGCCAATGTCATAGTGAGCGGCTCAATGCCTGGCGTTACAGTATCAGGTACAACCTCCGCTATGCCTGGACAGCAGATAACTTTCACTGGAATAGAGTCTGGAGGTCAGGCACCATTCAGCTATCAGTGGTATAATGTGAGTTCGGGTTCTCCTGTGCCTGTGGCAAACGATCTCGGCGGCAACACGCTTGCGTACAATGCGATTGCAGGAAGCAAGGGAATATTCACCTACTATCTCTCGGTTACCGATTCTAATAATGCTACTTCGCAGTCTGGCAACATCGCTGTAAACGTAAGTAGTCCTACTTCGACAACAACGATACCTCCTTCGGGTGGCGGAAGCCCTGGCGGAGGAGGGGGGGGAGGCGGCGGTGGCGGAGGATACACAGGTCCTATAATAAGAAACTTCACCAACTCCACTGACACTGGGTACTACATAATCAACGATACGCAGTACTGGTCGCTGGTGCTGCATATGAATGGCAACGCCTTCCAGATAGTCCAGGGATTCATCTCACCTACCGATGCGGAGCCAGTGGTCAACAGCAAGTCCTACGTGCTCAACATCGGAGAGCATTCGCTTCTCTACACGGCGCCTAACGGCACGGACTACTACATAAAGCTGATGAACGTCTCGTATCTGCCGATACTGCACACAGTCGGCCTCGCGCTATACCGGCCCCTGCCACAGACAACAACTACAACTGCAACGAGCACCGCCACGACAACCATAGGCCCGACGGGTGGCAACTCCAACAGTGGGAACAATAATAATGCGAACACAGGGATAATACAGAAGAAGACACCTGTGCTTGAGTTCGTCCATGAATGTCCTAACTACACCATAGACAACCAGTCGTGCACCACTACCGCCCGGCTGGTAAGCAGCGACGGCTCCCTCAAGGCAGGCTTGTTCCTTAACAACAAGCTCGTTGGGGTGACAAACGGTACCATAAACGATACCGAATCGAATTTAGGCGCGTACACCTATGTATTTGCAACATCTGGAGATGCGAACTACACCAATGCCAGCATAACCTACACGTACATAATAAGCAATTCTACGGGACCTAAGCCGGCCCCTGTGAAGAACACTCTGACGCCTTCGATGATAGCGGTGATAATAGCTATCGCTGCAGCGGCTGCAATTGGCGGTACAAGGAGGTTCAGGTAAACGCTCAGAAAGGTAATAACATGGACAAGAAAAAGGAGTATATCATAGGCGGAGTTGGTCTTACTGCAGTAGTGCTTGCCCTTATCTCGCTGATCATTGCAAGCAACGAGCTTGCAATAGCCGCAGCGACGGTAGCGGTAGTTTCTGTAGTACTCTCGCTCTATTTCATCTTCGCAGAAGAGGAGGAGATAGAGAAGATAGAGAAGAAGAGAAAAGAGTAAGAACCCACTGCACGGAAGAGTGGTCGTTTCTTTTTATAACGCCACTCTTCCTATTTTTCTTCACGTGCGCTAAGGATATTGTTTCATTTGTGGCTTTATAATATAAGCATAAGCTCCATCTTATGTCCTCGTCACTGATCTTTGCCGCAATCTCTCCTTTTCCTACCTCTGAGTATATGCTATCGGCAGCAGCCGTATCCACATGCATCTGGCTCCTAAGCCCTCTTTCCATCCGGTCTTTTCCTTTCGTGCTTCTGCGCTCTCGCTGACGCTGAACTGCTTCTTGCTTTCCTTGCCAGAGCCGCAAGCATCGAAATAAGCAGCACTACGCTTACTGCTATGAATGCCGCAGGCACGTATAACGGTCCGATTCCTGCAAGCAGGTAAGCGCACCCCGCACCTATGCTTATAAAAGCGAAAAGAGGCGGAAGCGCAGGCAGAGGCTTCTTGTACCTCTTGAGCAGTAGCATAGTGGCAATGACTCCAATCAGCGCCCCTATGGCGACCATACCTGTCAAGGCCCATGCGAAATGCTGTCCGTAAGCAGAGTAATACGCACTGACGGCTACCATCAGCGGGAGGCTCAGATCCCCTTCCCCCAGAGATACCTGCGAAAGTATAGGCAGCCTCCCCTTCTTTATCACAGCCCTGAACTTCGGATCGTCGGCAAGGTGCGTCTTTATAAGGTACTGTTCGTATTTGTCCTCTTCCTTCTTGCCAAAGTAGCCGAACGGGAGTGACTCCACATCAGAAACGCTTATAAGGAATGCTATGTTGTTCGCTATGAGCTCCTTGTCGAACTTTACCATCGCCTTAGTCCTTATTATCGTTACATAGTCATACACTGCCATTATCGCAAGCGCAGCCATTGCATAAACGAAACTCAGGCTCAAGCCAAGCAGCACTCCTATCCCTATGCTGGAGGTCATCGTTGCCGCGTCCCTGGCTTTCGGGTGCAGCTCCTTCATGGCTATGAGGAGAAGGGCGCAGCACCCAGCTATCGTGTATATGTATCCGATAGCCAGGTACTGCGAAAGAAGCAGCACGCCTACGATCATAAAGGCAAAGAAGGAGGTAAACGTTATGACCAGGAATTCCAGGATTCGGAAGAAAGAGGTCCTGCTGTGGTGCCTCCTAAGCACCATCAGTATCAGTGTGCCGAAGACTCCGGCATCCAGTATATATGCGAGGAAGGTAAACTGGGCACTGTTCAGGCTGTTGCTTATCAGCGCTACCTTCGCGCTGCTTATAACCGCCAGCGCTATCCAGAAACCGAGCCCCAAGACAAAAGCGAAAAGCCCTATTATCTCCGCTATCCCCCTGTTGCTCACAATCTTTATCAATCAACCACGCCTCAATGCCGCCCTTCTGTTTCCTATACTCAAAATACATATAAATATGGCGGGGCGCATCTGCCGGATAAGATTTCACCGAACTGCGCCAACCTTTTTATATTATGCCTGACAAGGTACTTATGGTGCATTAAATGAAAGACGTGACTGATGATAATTTCGAATCCGAGGTGCTGAAGTCTGACGTTCCTACTGTGGTGGATTTCTGGGCTCCTTGGTGCGGTCCCTGCAGGATATTCTCCCCTACCGTTGAGGAGGTTGAGAAAGAGCTGGGCAGCAAGGTGAAGTTCTGCAAGCTAAATACCGACGAGAATCAGAAAACCGCCGGCAAGTACAACATAATGAGCATACCAACCGCAATGCTCTTTGTTGGAGGAAAGCCAAAGGCTACTTCAGTCGGCGCCGTACCTAAGGAGAGTTTCAGGAAGTGGCTTGAGAAGAGCATCTGATAAAGGCCGAACCGTGCCTTCATGCGTACTGGGAAGGAAGCGCATATCCTCCTGTGAAGAACGAGTTGCTGGAAGCGCCGCTGTTCCCGTTTCCTGAGTAATCCTTTGTGTTGCCGTTCAGAGGCCACCAGCCAACAAGATGCTGCAGGTCTATGGGATCGCCGCCGATGCCTCCGCCGTAAATGGCATTTATCGAGTTGGGGCCCAGGGAGGCGTTATAAAACTGTATATCCGCGAGCTCCCCGTTCCAACTGGGATCTGAGAGAGTGCCTATGGCTCCAGTATACTGGCCAGTTATCGCTGTGTCAAGCACCACCGGTGAGCTTATGCTCACGGTGTTCGTATTGTCCACATAGAACTCGATGTGCGATGTGCTTCCTAGCGCATAGTAAGTGACTGCTACAAAGTGCCACTTCCCATCGTTTATGGGATAGTCGGTGCCTGCATCGAATACATTGTTTCCGTTTGGTCCAGCGGTCTTGATCACCGGATCCTGGCCGTCATCCATCTTGAAGTCAAGTTGATTGTTTCCGTTGGGATTGCTGATAGGATCGGATCCATAGGAGAAGATGTAAAAGTCCAGGCCCTGCGAAGTTGTCTTGAACCAGGCCGTTATAGTGAACGGCTCCGAGCCTGTGGGGAACCCGTACGTAGGTATGTTATACACTCCTCCCATGCCGCTGCCGATATTCATGTGCATGACGAATTTCGGGATTGAATCGGCACACACCCCGGCGAGGTTTATGTCTGTGGCTGTGCCAGAACCGTAAGGCCTCAGAACCTGGCAGCTTCCTGGCTGCGCCCTCGGCGCGAAATAATAGGGGTTGAAAATTCCCAGATAGTACAGCACCCCCAAGACCACCGCGATTATCAGTATCGCCCAGCCGTAGGTCATCAGGTATTCCATGGCGCTCTGAAGTTTGCCTCCATGCATGTGTAGTTATTAATGCAACATGATAAAAACCCGTATGCCTGTGCACTGTCTTCCGAAGCCCTAAGGTTATTAATACTTGGTCGTGTAATCTAACTATTGGTTTTAATGAGCCTTAGCATACCACGTGGGACGAGGGATTATGATCCCGTAGACTCGATAGCTCTGCACGGAATAATGCACGATGTGGAGCAGACATTCAGGAGTTTCGGTTTCTGTCCGCTTGAAACCCCAAGCGTGGAGAGTCTCGAGGTACTAAGTGCAAAGGCATACGGCGAGGAATCTAGAAAGGAGATCTTCCTTCTGGAGGACGGCCAGGAAGGCCTGAGGTATGATTTCACAGTGCCCATGGCGCGTTACATAGCCATGAATAGGGATCTGCAATTCCCATTCAAAAGGTATCAGATTGGCAGCGTATGGCGCATGGACGAGCCCCAGAAGATGCGACAGAGGGAGTTCCTCCAAGCAGACATAGACATAGCCGGAAGTTCAGAGATATCAAGCGAAGCCGAAGTCATCGGAGCAACAGCAACAGCACTGAGGCGTGTAGGGATAAGAGAATATTCGATATTCATAAACAGCCGCATGATACTTGATCTGGCGTTGGGCCATTTCGGCCTTCCGAAAGAGAAGCATGCCGCTGCCATACGCCTGATAGACAAGATGCAGAAGATAGGCAGGGACGAGGTTGGCGCAGGCATTGTAAGGCTTGGCATTGACCAGCGGAAGTGCGATGATCTACTAGACTTCATGAGCAGGCCCGGCAGCAACGAGGAGAAACTCGAAGCCGCAGCCGCAGAGCTTGACGGTGCCCAGGAAGAGGTCAAAAGGCTTGAAAAAGTATTCTCTCTTCTAAAGCTTTACGATATAACTGGAAGGCTTGAGATAGATCTCTCCCTCGCGAGAGGCCTTGACTACTACACGAGCACGATCTTCGAGTTCGTGGCGTTTGATGATGGCAAGAGGCTTCCAACAATCGCCGCCGGCGGAAGGTACGACGGACTAATAAGCATATATTCGAAACGCGATGTTCCTGCTGTGGGTTCATCGATAGGCATAGCAAGGATATTCGAGCTCCTCGGCAAGACGGCAATGAGGAAGACCTATGCTATAGTGCACGTATCTTACATAAAGGAGGAGAATCTGGAGCATGCGGTCAGAGCAGTGCAGAGGCTGCGCGAAGCAGGCATATGCGCGGACCTCGAGGTCACGAAGAGGAAGCTATCTAAGCAGCTTGAGTACACCTCATCAATGGGGACAGCGTACACGATGATAATAGGCGAGAAGGAGGTAGCAATAGGCAAGATACGTCTAAGGAACATGATCGACGGCAGCGAGGAACTCCTTTCCCTCGATGAGGCTATAGTGAAATTAAGCTGATTGCGATGGCGAAGAACGAGGTAGACCAGGTAACAGACGATACCATAAAATCCGGTGGAGTGCTCACGCGCATGTACTTTGACATGCAGAGCCCAAACGCGGAGGAGCTCCAGCCCATAATGGTCGATCTTGTCAACAACCGCTTGCTCAAATCACAAGGGGTCGTATACTGCTCTGGAAGCATAGAAGAGCCGATAAAGGTCTCTGACGTATACTCCACCAGTGCGACTGTGACTGTGCTATTCAAGAACCTAATCTCGCTTGTCAATGTTGTATTCAATTTCTCCCCCGCAGGCATAGAGATACTGAAGCCAGAAAAGGACTTCATGATTCGGATAAGCGAGCTGCAGTCGCTGCTGATAAACCTATCACAGGTCTCCGCTGACTATTCGCAGTACATACTCAGCAGGGTCCTCAGCAAGGAAGACTACCAAAAGGTTCTTCTCGACATCAAGAACAGGGAGGAACTTGGGAAAAAACTGATTGACAAGAAGAAAGAATGATCTCGCGCGCCAGTAATCTAGCCTGGTAGGATTCGAGCTTCCCAATCAAAAGGAAAAAGCTCGCAACTCGGGTTCAAATCCCGACTGGCGCATATCCTTGTGCCATAGCGGAGCAAAGCACGCATTTCAATGATTTTGCAAGGCGTATTGCGGGTTAATAAAGCTATAACACGATGCTTGATGTCGTGGTGTGTATTGTTGCGTGCAATGCGGATCCGCCAATCCGTGGGTCCTATAAAGAAAGCGCAATCGGCAATGGAATACCTGATGACCTACGGCTGGGCGATACTGATAATCGCGGTGGTCTTGGGGGTGCTGTACTCCATTGGGCTATTCAATCCACTATTCTTCGCCCCAAAGGCACAGCCTGGGTCGTGCCAGGTTTACCGGCCGTCAGGCCCCGGAACCACCGTAGACATTAATCTGGCGGGAGTCTGCAACGGAGAGCTTCCGCAGTACACTGCTGCGTTTCCTGATACGAGCGGCGCAGACTACATAGGCCTTCCGCTAAGTTCGCATTACTCTGCGATAACCCTGGCTGTGTGGATAAAGCTGCCGGCATTCGCATCCGGCCCTCCACAGATGGTTGCGATGCAGAGCAATGACCTCTCGAGCTGGTGCACCACTCAGACATCATTCTCATTCGCCATCAGCCCGTCTGGATCAACTATCTGCTCCGATGGCCATGACGCTCTCGGCATGCCAGGCGGCATCCCCCTCCATACAAACGTGTGGTACCAGCTCGTATACACCATCAATTCGGTAAAGACAAGCTATTTCATAGACGGGGTGCCTCCTCCTTCGTCTTCAGCAGGCTCAATAATACCATATTCCGGAAAACGCATAATGATCGGCCCTTCCGGAGGCGGAGTTTATCCTTTCAACTGGCCGTCGGCGCCTGACTACGTGGCCAATATACAGGTGTACAATACCTCTCTGGATGCAAGTGAGGTTGAGTCTCTGTACAACGAGGGAATAGGCGGTGCACCAATAGACCTGCAGCATCTTGTGGGCTGGTGGCCTCTGAACGGCAATGCGAATGATTATTCCGGCAACGGCAACGCCGGCACACTAAATCGCATAGTCTTCACTGGCGACTGGTTCTCAGGTTACTCGCCGCAGTGAACCAATACAAACGGCTCAGCCTACCGCATATCCGCCGGCACAAACATATCCTTCTCGCATTCCGGTGACTCTGCCGCGCGGCGTATGCGCTAGGGACAACAAACTTAAATCCAAATGCACAGTTTTAATTGGTACAATCATGTCGGACAACGAGACGACAGTCGGGGAACTCAAGGCAGTGGTAAACAGGTTCATAGATGAGCGCGAATGGTGGCAATACCATACGGCAAAGGACTTCCATGGATATCTCGATCGAGGCTGCCGAGGTAAGGAGCATTTCATATACAAGTCTCAGGAAGAGGCAGACGAACTGTTCAGCGGTACGAAAAGAGTGGAGATAGAGGACGAAGTCGCAGATGTACTATGGGCTACCCTAGCTCTGGCTTCCAAACACGGTATAGCTCTTTCTTCTGCCCTGAATGAGAACCTCGCGAAGACGGCGAAAAGGTACCCTATTGGGGCTCGAGGATCAAATAAGAAGTACACGGAGCTGTAGCGCAATCACTGCGAAATGTATTTCCCTGCATCATTATGCTTCGTAATATAGTGCTTCATGTAGTCGCAATCCGGCCTCACTTTTAAGCCCTCCCTCTTTGCAAAGCCTAACGCGGCATCTGCCATGACTTCAGCTATGCCCTTCCCTCTTTCTTCCTCAGGAACGAAAGTATGGTATATGCTCATCGTGCTTCCTCCCTCTATTCTGTAAAGCATCTCTGCTTCCCCATGTTCTGTCTTGATGAAGAATCTTCCCTCCATTCGAACCTCCATAAATGCACCTATACTGAGATTCGCATATCCTTCAGGAGGTTCCTGATCACTCTTGTCGGCATATCCATGTCCCCGTATCTTCCAAGGAAAGCGTCTATGCCAAACGCATGGGAGGCGCTTATCGCCAAGCCCAGCTGCGTATTGCTCATTGACGAATAGGCTCTGTTTATTGCACTATGGATCCATGTGTCGATTCGATACCTCCTTCTGTACCTGCGTTCATAATCAATCAGTTCTGATCTGCCCTCAAGCTTGCTTTTCACTACTTCCGCTGCTATCTTAGCCGCGTTACCTCCGAATACGATGCCTCCGCCTGTTGAAGGCTTCACCTGCCCCGCAGCATCCCCTACGAGCAATACTTCATGTTCAGGGTCCACCAGCCTTCTGCGCAATGCCATCGGTATCATGCTCGCCTCGCCACTAATCCTCTTGGAACCTTTTATCGCTCCAAGAACCTCTGGCCTTCTCATGAATCTTTCGAAAGCAGCCTTGCAGTTGCCATTCCTCGAATCTATTCCTATGCCTACCTCAAGCAGCTCGCTGGAGTTGGGGCATATCCATCCGAAGAGCCCCCGAGCCTCTTCGTTGTCGAAAAAGAGGTGCACTATCCTCTCATCGTATGCTGCGGCTTCGAATTCTGCCTTGTAAGTAATAGCGTACCTTTTTATCTCACCCATGGAAAAATGCCTTGCCACAGAAGAGACTGCGCCGTCAGCTCCTATAAGCACCCCTCCATCCGCAAGCCTTCCAAGTTCCTCCCCTGAGAGCCTCTTTCCAAGCTCGACCGTAGCACCAGCGCTAACTGCCTCATCGTGACAGAGGTCATTCAAGGCTTTGCGGTCAAGCACGTGAGCTACTGCTTTCTTTGAGACAATCCTGAGAGTCCTGCCCCCTCCGTGTATCTCTGCGCCGTAAAGCGTGTTTGTCACGGCTCTTGAATAGTTTATGTCCAGCGAGCGTAGCCCCTCTATTGATAATATGCCGGATGCCCTCACCGGAGTGCCCAGGACCTTCTTCTGGTCATAAACTGAAACCTCTACTCCGCGCAGTGATAATTCTTTCGCTGCTATAAGGCCGGCTGTGCCAGCACCAACGACCGATACCTCGTTCTTGATAAAAACACCCAAAGCGAAACAAATGGAATATATTTATTAATGTTTACGGTTACTTATAACTTCAAAAGAGAGTTGGGGCAAACTGTAGACAATCTCAAATGCCAGGGAAAATATTTAATACCATCGCTCCGCTGAGATGCCGGAATTATCCGGCACAGCGTTTGCAACCATCGCACCCTGATGCTCTCTCCGCTAACGCTGTGAATTTATGCCTTTGACTCCCATAATTCTAGGGTTCATCTCCATAATGCTGCCCGGATTCTTTCTCTCACTGGCTTTGTTAAGAAAAACAAAGCTAAGCCTTTTCGAGATAACCGTCATAGGGTTCATCCTGGGCCTTGTCTTCCCTCCAGCGTTCACGTGGGGTGAGTCTTACCTCATGGGATACATCCACTTCTTCTCATTCTCTGAGGCGTTATACAATATCAACGTGGTAATACTTACAATAATAGGGGTTGCGTTCTCAATACAGCAGGGAGCGCTGAGTCCAGCGATGCTACGCGGCCTCGTGGAGCAAAGGACCGGCACAAGGGTGCGCGACACAGCAGCGCAGAACTACCGCGATAGGTTATCCAGTACAAGGGATACTGCCAGGAACCTCGGAGCAGACGTTAAGATAATACGCTTGCATGAAAAGGCTGAGGCGGATCTATCAAGCAGGCACCAGCAGGAGGTCTCGCTGCTCAAATCCAAGGGCGCAGGTGAGGAAGAGCTCTCCCGCGTCAGCGAGAGCCACCTTTCCGAAGAAAAAAGGCTTTTTTCACAGCACGAATCCGAGGAGCGTTCGCTCATATCTTCAAGCGAAAAAAGCACCGGTCCGTTCAACAAAATGACGCTGGTATGGTCAATACTGCTGCTGCTCATGTTGCTCGCGTTTGCATCAAGGATAATCAACATAGGTGTCGCGCCGAAGTTCTTCGAGTTCGACCCTTATTACGACATGATGGCTACAAAATATATACTCACTTACGGATACCAGATCAATTTTGACCATTCGGCATGGCCCACGCTTATCAACGGTGTCAACAGGAGGATAGAGCCGATAGTGCCATACATCGAAGCATACTGGTACCAGCTCGCCAGCAACGGCGGAAGCCAGAGCATAAACAATACACTTCTCAGCACGGTGAGCAGCTTCTATCCTCCGATAACCGCAGCACTGCTTGTATTCGTGATATTTCTGTTCCTTTATCATGAGTACGGCGAGTTTCCCGCCCTTGTGGGCGCAGCAATAGCCACAGTCATGCCTGTGCTCATCTCAACCTTCATAGCGGGAGAGCAACTCCTAGAGCCATGGGGGCTGTTCACCATATTCTTCTTCATAGCCGCGTATCTTCTTGCAGTCAAGGAGCCAAAGGAGTACAGATACGCGATACTGGCGGGCATAGCGTTCGTATCCACGTTCCTGGGGGCGCACTACTATACTGTAGACGCAGGCCTGATATCCGGATACATACTCGTGCAGGGGGTCATAAACGTATTCAGGAAGGTAACAAGCAAGGAGGATATGCTCCCCTTCTACAAGATGAACCTCGTAGTCATCGCGATAATAGCGATAGGATACGCGATATATTACGCGTATGGCGCTTCTCTCGCTTCAAGGATACCCAGCCTGCTTGGCATACCTGTGGTGGTGAGCTTTCCGATAGCGGCCCTCGCTTTTGTCGCACTTTTCGAATTCCTTCCTATATACTGCGCAAAGTACGGCATTTTCAGGCGCATTGACTTGCAGTCATACCTGCTAACACTCGCTGCACTCTCTGTGTTTGCAATACTCCTGATAATGTTCACGCCTATAGGCAAGCCGATAAAGTCTTATCTGGCATTAAGCCAGAAATTCACCACACCGTCAAGCGCACTCTTCATGACAGTGCAGGAGTATGTTCCTACGGGCCCCAATTACAACTTCGGCGCGGCAGGAATAGGTTTGATAGGCGCAAGCATACTCGGTGTATCTATCATCATCTGGATGGTGCTAATAGCATTCGCAATATTTGCGGTTCTTTCAATAATATACAACAATTCAAAGTCCAGTGTTCTGTCTGGCATAGTGGTGGCGGTGCTGACCCTCGCCGGAATGAGCGAGATAAAGTACATGCCGCACATGGCAGTTGCTTATGTGCTTGCTTTTTCAATAGTTGTTGCAGAGCTGTATTCTCTGGTCAAGCGCTCCGACAAAGCCCTTGCCTATATCTTCGCAGGCGTTGTGTGCATCGTTGTGATAGCGGAGGCATGGCCGTTCATAAACGTATTTATCGCGTCTGGCCAGAGCTGCACTTCGATAGCCAAAGCCGGCAATTCTGTGGGCTACGGCATGTTCTGCAACGTCGTCACTCCGCAATGGCTTAATGCGACCGCATGGATGTCAAATAACATAGGCCCATATGCGCCAAGGATACTCTCCTGGTGGGATTACGGCGACTGGATAAACTGGTTCGGCAACAGCAATGCTGTAATAAGGGGGGACAACGCAGTGGCCACGTATGACGAGGCCGTAGCGGAACAGTACGTCCTTGGCCCGAACGATAGCTATGGCCCGGCCTCGCTCGCAAAGTTCATGACTTCCGCACAGGCGGGCTATGTGCTCTTTGACGACCAACTGGTTCCGAAATGGGGTGCACTTGACTTCCTTGCCTGCGTTGGCGTCAACCAAACGAGCAGGGCGTTCGCCTCAAGCCAGGGCAAGCTTTACGGTTCCGATTTCGTTCTCGGCACATCGCAGTGCGAGATAAACCACTCGCCAATGGACATAGGCGTGCCAACGAGCCCTTCTCTCAGCGATTACTGCCAATTCTCGAATTCATCAATAACCGCGGTAAAGTCTCTTGCGACAATAGGTGAGACCGTATCCCAGCAGCTAAATACAACGTACTGCGTAGGCACCTCTCTTAGCAAGAACGGCACTTACCTGCAGGTGTATTATCTGAACGGCACAAAGGCAAACATAATACTACCAACTGCGTATTACCTTGGAAATGCGAAGGACCAGTTGGGCAATAGCTACGCCGAGTTCATGGCGCTCTATCTTCCAAACGGCCCTAACGATACTGTCACAAACGCCCCGACACGCTTCTACGACTCGAACTACTACCGTGGCTTCTTCTTCGGCAAGCTGAGTGGCTACACCCTTGTATACCCGAAGAACTTCACCGGCATAAACTTCGTGAACAACACGGCTCAGACGGTCATGATATACAAGCTTAATAACTACACCGGCGGCAATCCTCCGGTGAATCCGAAGCCTAGCTGGATTAAAAACAGCTACTCTATTCCTGGCTGATGGGATGAAGCTGCTGATAGCACAGCCTTATCTGAGTCTGCGCGGCGGGGTGGACAGGGTAATACTGAAGATCGCTGAGAGATACAACGCCCCGATATACACGCTTGAGTACAATAAGAAGGAGGCATTCCCCGAGTTCGCTAAGCTCGACGTGCGCATTGTCGGCAAGGACGTGCCTCTCTCAAAGATGCTCCCATATAGGGCTTCACAGGGCCTGAGGTACGGCTACAACTTCTACAATCTTGAAGTGAAAGAGGACTACGACGTAATCAACGCGCACATATCTCCTAGCGAGTGGATAAGGCACAAGAACGAGCGCGTTCTCTGGTACTGCCACACTCCTCCCCGCGAAGTGTACGACCTGTACAAGGCGAGAATGGGCAACAGGACATACCGCGAGAAGATAATATACATGTCAATGACCCGAGCTTACAAAACCATAGCCGGCAGGATAATCCGGAAGATAGAGAAGATAGTTACGAATAGTGATAACACGCGCAAGCGCATATCCAAGTATTTTGGCGTTAACTCGACAGTAATAAGCCCTGGCATAGACTACGAAAGGTTCGGGAACGAATCCGACGGCAGGTTCTTTTTCTATCCCTCGCGCATAGTGCCTAACAAGAGACAGGATTACGTAATCAGTGCTTTCAAGAGATTCAGAGCGTCGTACGACAAAGGCGGCCGCTACAGGCTTATCCTTGCCGGTGCCCTTTCGGAGGATCCTGAGCATATGCGCTACTACCAGCGTCTGCTGAAATTGGCGAAGGGAAGCAACGTGACCATACGCACCAACGTTAATGATTCGGCTCTTAGAAAGCTCTATTCAAACTCCACAGCGGTTCTAACCGCTGCAGTCAACGAGGATTTCGGCATTGTCCCGCTTGAGGCGATGGCCAGCTGGAAGCCAGTGGTCTCTGTCAACGAGGGAGGGCACCGGGAGAGCATAATTGAGGGAAAGACGGGATTTCTTGTCAACTCCCCCATCGAGATGGCTTCGTCAATGCGCTTCCTTGTAGAGCATAAGGACTCCGCCGAAAGAATGGGGAGGGCCGGTAGAAAGCGCGTTGTACAGGAATATTCCTGGAATTCCTTTTTTCATAAATTCGACAGAGCGGCCCGCGAGGTAATGAAAAATAAGGGGTATTAAGTCGGGTTTATTACGTACTTGGATATGATCTTTGCGGCCCGTTCCAGTACTATCTTAATGTCCTTTGTATTGTTCGCACCGGTGCATATGAGCTTGCCGTTCTTGAAAAGTATTATGACTGCCTTGGGGTCTTTTATCCTGAATATAGCCCCCGGAAACTGCTCCGGCTCATAATCAACCTCCCTGACCACTTTTGACAGAGAGAAGAGGTCTATGTTGGCATGAAGGTCGGAGCTCACCACGATGTTCTGTATCTTGATCTGCGGATTTATCTTTGTGATATCTCCTTTATCCGTCTTGCCCTGTTTTGCCATGGGATTCACACATATATATCTAACAAAAGCTTTTTAAAGCGATTGGGGGCAGCCCTACCTGCA
>JAKATZ010000014.1 GCA_021827925.1 Microcaldota archaeon
TGAATATCTTGAACTCACGGAGTACTTCAGCAATCGAGTTCTTGTCAGGTACCTTGTATTTCCCGGCCTCGACGTTCAGGCCGCCGGCAGGACGCTTCTCTATGCGTATACGCGGCTTCCGCACATTGACCATTATTCCGAGGGAATGCAGCTCATCGAGCAGCTTGTAGAGCTGGCCAGGACTGTTTATGTCAACGACAAAGGCTATAAGGTCGCAGACGCGTATGGCACTTGCCACCTCTGTGCCGCGGCCCTTGCCCTGTGACGCGCCTTCTATCAGCCCTGGCACGTCGAATATCTGTATCTTTGCGCCGTTATATTCCATTACCCCGGGTATCACGCTGAGGGTGGTGAACGCGTAATCCGCAACCTTCGACTCCGCGTTTGTTATCTGCCCGAGAAGGGAGGACTTTCCCGCGTTAGGAAAACCCACCAGTGCGACTGTGGCATCCCCTGTCTTCTTCACTGAGAAACCTGTACCGGCCGCCTTTTTGTGCTCCGACATCTCTTTCTTAACTAGTGCGATCTTCTTCCGCAGCCTGCCAAGGTACTTGTTCGTGGCCTTGTTGTACTTGGTCTTCGAGTATTCATCACGCAGCTCGCGGAGCTTCTCTTCTAGGTTCTGCATTCCAATCAAGCTTTGTTTATTAGCATATAATAAAGTATAGTAGAGTATATGCAGATATATGCAAACTTAGACATGTGAAGAGATTGTTTATATATCTATTTAAATTCTTTTACATTATACGAGGTGTGGGATTGGCTAAGAAAAAGAATTCGAAAGCAAAGTCAAAATCAAGGAAGCGAAAGTAGGCCAGAGGGATTTTTGTTCTTTTCTTCTTTTGTTTTTTTACCTTTTATTTCTGCTGCATGAATCTTGAGAGGTTCTTCTTGACGTTCCTGTCGTTCTTGAACATCTCATAGAATTTCTTCATCCTGTTGAATTCGCTTATCATGTTCCTTACGTCCTTTTCAGAAGTCCCGCTCCCTTTTGCTATTCTAGATATTCTGCTAGGCTCCCTCACGAGCCTCTCGTTCCTGCGCTCCGCGGTAGTCATAGATCCTATCATTACCTTGTACTTGCGCAGCTTCGCCTCTCCCTGCTCCAATGCCTCCTTGGGCAGGTCGCTGACTCCAAGCATGCCCAGCATGTTCTTCATCGGACCCATCTTAGACATTGCCTTTAGCTGCGTGTAGAATGTATCAAAGCTCAGTTCCTCTGCGTTAATCTCATCGGGATTTACCTGCGCTTCCTTTATCGCGTCGTTCACGTGCTTGAGAAGCGACTCAAGATCCGGCATGCCCAGTAATCGCCCTACGAACTTTTCAGGATTGTACAGCTCCAATGAGTTTAGTTTCTCCCCGGTGCCTATGAATGTGATGTTCACGTTTGCGGCTGCGACCGCACTAAGCGCGCCGCCGCCCCTTCCGGAACCGTCCATCTTGGTTACTATCACGCCGGTTATCTTTACGGCATCATCAAATGCAGCGGCCTGCCTTCCGGCGACCTGCCCTGTGTCAGCGTTTATAACCAGCAGCTTTTCATCAGGAGAGAACTCTTTTGATATTTTCTTTATCTCATTAACTAGCTCGGCATCGAGAGAGCTTCTTCCGCTGGAATCGCAGATTATTACCTTCCGGTCCTTAAGCTCGGAAAGGCCATCCCGCACGATTCTTGCTGCGTCTTTCTCGCCTTTCATCCCGAAGAAGGATGCGTTTATCTGCTTCGCGAGGGTTTCAAGCTGCTCGTAAGCCGCAGGACGGGCGACATCACAGCAGATGAGCCCTACGCTAAGTCCCCTGTCCTGGTAGAACTTGGCCAGCTTAGCGGATGTCGTTGTTTTCCCAGACCCGTACATCCCAAGAAGCAAGATGCGCTTCGGACCTATCTTCGGCTCGAAGTTTCTGCCCATCAGCTTTACAAGCTCCTCGTAGACCATGTTTGTTATGTAATCCTTTGGACTGATACCGGATGGCAGCTTCTCCTTGAGCGCGGCTTCCTCTATCCCCTTTGTGAGGCTGGCGACTAGACCTATCTCAACGTCGGAGGATATTAGCGCCTTCTGAAGCTCCTTGTTGAACTCCCGGATAGATTTGGAATCGATTATTGTGGCTCCGGAGAGCTTTGCTATTGCCTTCCTCAGGCCTTCTCCAAGATCCATTTGGCAAACACCTTAAGCGTGGGTATTATTATATTTTACTTGGTATTAATAACGGTTCGCACATATTTAGCCTTTGGCATGTTGTCGCGGGCTCGTAGCTCAGCATGGTTAGAGCGCTGGTCTTATATGGAACTTTACTGTTCTAGGAAAGCCAGATGTCGAGAGTTCAAATCTCTCCGGGCCCAATAAGCCAAATGGAACGCCGTTCACGGATAGGCCAAACGGCAGGCAGGCAACGCCTGCTGTGAACGCAGAAGATCAGCTGATCCTATTCGAAACCATCGGGCTCGCAGTCAATCACAGAGAAACTAGTGGAAGCAGGCCTCATGCCCGGCTTTGTAGCGGGAGGCAGCACAAGGAGTCTTGCTGATACTATGATCACGATTATTCCGATTATCCATGAACCCGCTATGATGAATATGATCCCTATGATTATAGATAGCAGGACGTTCTGGCCGGAATTGCGCGAGATGCTGATTCTGTTCGCACCGGCGCCCATGCCTGAACCGCGCGTGCCGAACTGATTGCCGTACACGCCGCCAAGGCCTAGATTGCCCATCCCGTTTAGACCTCGGATTTGATTCTGGTAACCGTACCTGCCACGTTGCTGGTTCAGGTATGGGGATGCGCGCCTGCCTGCATTTAGCCTTAGGAAGGGATTAGAGGAAAGAAGAAACCATAGCGTTCCTAAAAATACCATAAGAAACGCCAGTATTGAGAGTGACAACCCTACTGACCATGCACCGGATACAATCAGAAGAAGGCCGAATATCAGAAAGAATGCGCCGGCTATTGCTATTGCGAGCGCTGCAGCGGATGCCATTTGATTCAGTTGTAATTTGATGCCATAGATATTTAGCGGTTGTTGTACAATAATAAACCAGTGTTGATATGGCATCCGCAAGCAATAATGTATTCACAAGCGACCTGAGCACATCGGACTTCTGGCTTTTGCTGGACAAAGGGTATATGCCCGTCGGTCTTGTCGTAGGAAATTCCGTTTACAGCATGGGAGTCGTCGGCGGCTTGGGGAGTGCAGTGAAGGGAATGGCTAAGGGAGAGGTTCCGCAGATAACCGAGCTTATGTACAACGCAAGGGAACTTGCCATAGGGAGGATGAAGGACGAGGCGGAGAAGCTTGGAGCGGACGGAGTCGTAGAGGTCAAGCTCAACGTCATACCGATGGGTAGCTGGATGGAGATAACCGCGATAGGTACAGCGATAAAGTACGTGGGCGTGAAAGGCAATAGTTCGGGGAGCAAGCCGACCATAGTGCTGCCTATAGACAAGTAGAGATGCGATGCCTATAACAAAAGCGGAGAGGGAGAAGCTGCGCACGCACACCTTCAGCGAAGACAAGAAGGAAGAATTCGGAGGCACGCACATGGTGGCTCCGGAGATATCGGTCGCCGAGGTTATTTCAGGCTCTTTTGGGATTTTGATTTCAAGGCCATTGACTTTTGTAGCCAACATTTTGGGCAGCGTCATTTTCGCCATTTATCTCTTTGCGGCTCTGTCAACCTTGCCGGTCCTCGATCTGCTTTTGTATGCGGCAATGTTTTTCATACTGGAGATAATAGTCGTAGCTCCGCTTACTGCTGTTTCAAGGGCTAAGCTCGCGAATATCAAGAGGGCGAGCGCGTCCGGGCCTATGCTCATTGCATTTAACTACCTTGAGCCAATCGTACCAATTCTCTACATTGCAGGGGCAGTTCTTGCGGTGGAGCTTGTGCAGAGCCCATCGTGGGAGTTGCTTGGAGGTGCCGCCGTAGTACTGGTGCTTGCGTTTATACTTCAGATAATGAACCTTGACTCTTCAATCTCAGTTTATATGTATTACGATAAAAAACTTGACAGGGCCACGGCGATGAGCAGAAGCTGGTTCTTTCTCAGCGGCCAATCGGTCAGGATCCTCTGCGTGAGCACGGTTGCCTTTCTGCCGCTTATAGTAGCTGTGCTCCTGGATATCTGCCTAAGGAATACAGGGCAGGTATGGTACATGATCCCCTTGGTTCTCCTGGTTGCGGACTTCTGCTATTCGTGGTGGGACGCCTGCACTGCGTACATATACGGAGAGACTGCAAAGAAGGCCAAGCCGATGCCGTACTCAAGGCTTTGAAGCAGATGCATTGCAGTGGAATGAGAAGCAGAGTATGCTGCGGAAGCGCAGGGTGTGCACTTATGGCTGCCTTGAATATGACATGGATGATGGTGGAATTAAAAGAAAGTAGGGCAAGGCGTCTACGGGGAAGCGGGGATCATCGCGCGAGGGCCCACCTCACAAACGCTCCGAGCGCTTTCTTTGCCAAGCCGATGCCGTGATCTTCGTTGTACAGTCGCAGGGTCAGCGACTCTCGCTTTTTATTAGGAAATGCTGATCGCAGCATGCGATAATAGGATACTGACCTATGGAAATTGATGCTTTTGTCATGCCTTCCGTGTGCGATGAATATCCTAGCGTCTCCCATCGATTGCACATTTGATAGAGGGGCCATATCGTCTTTATCGGAGAGGTGTATCCTCCATTCGCGCGAGATCCTCCCTTTATGGAAGAAACCCCGATATAGATTTGAATATCCGTCCTTACCCATGCATCTCAAGAAATCCTTTATGCTTTCCTCTTCAATGTATGCGTTCCCGTATGATCCGGTCTCAAGCGCAGGACATATGAGCGCCAGATCGGATACGTCAGGTTCGAACTTCGGAAGCAGAGAGATGTACCTGCCGCCGAAACTTTTTCCTGCGAATAATATGCGGTCATACCTAAGGCGCAGCCTTAGCCCTCTGAAATTATTGACTGCAGAACATCCGCCCATGAAGGATCTTCGCAGGCGCAGGAAAGTCTCCACGCAGTTTATAGGCCTGAAGAATCCCGTACTGCGGCCGTAGCCTATGTAATCAGGTACAAAGAGATCTATCCCCTTTCTGATCACGCTGTCGGCTTCTTTGAGGGCTCCTGAATCAGGAATTGCCGGAGCCCCAATGCCGTACACAAGTATGGTACTGGAATTATGGTATGAGGGATAGAAGCATCCGGATATTCCACCTATACGCAGCTGCACGTAAGCTCTGTGCATAGCACAACCCTACGCTTCAAGATCTATGCGCACAAGCGTCCTGAGCTCCTCAATAAGGTTTGGTATCTTTAGGAAAGGGACGAACCGCTCTGCCTGCAGGAATATCCCTTCCTTCCCAACAATACTAGGTATAGATTCCTGGAAGATTAGATAGTTAGCAGTAAGCCTTAGGATAGCGGGAGGAGGCAAGCCCTTGTTTGTCAGCAGTTGTACGACGTTCCCGCGGGTGCGTGAGTTGTCCTTCACGCGGAGGCTCGAGCCCGAAGTGGCAAGATGCTCGTTTATAATGCTTATTGCATCAGAAGGGCTTTCCGGGGAAGGTGTTTCGCTGCTCGTGTCCACGAATCCCGGAACGTTGAGTCCTATGCCGCTGAAGGCCTCGTACACATAACGCATCGCATGCGCTTTGGCTACCTTATCAATCTCTGCTATATAGGTGGAGCTGTGAAGACGCAGGCGTTTGATATCCTCTTCGGAGGGAGGAAGCGGAAGCAGCACTCCCCTGTCCGCAAACAAGAATGTCGGTTTCAGTTCCAATCCGGAAGAAGACAGGCGGTCGGCCATTGCACCCAACACTGCCGCGTAAGCCGTCATCTTCCCACCGACCCTTGATTCCGCTATGGAAGGAGCCTCGAGAAGCGCGGAGCTTCTCAGCGGACCATGACCATAGAGTGGGCAGAGAACGGCAAGTACCTGCACTGGATTTGGCAGTTTTGAAGCAAAGTTTATTGCCGTTGCCTTCTCGCCTGCAACCCGTTTCACTTCTCTTAGAAGGTCTTTTCCGACCTTATGAAGGCTGCTGCGCGAATCCGTTGTTAGATAAGGATTAGTGCCAGGGAAGATTATTGCGGATCCCTGTGGTAGGAGACAGTACAGTTGCGCCTTGTGGTTCTTTCTTTGTATCCGTGGCATTTTTAGTCGTTTCGTGCATCCGATTCACCATTGAATAAATATGAAGCCGGAGATATATTAAGGAAACGGGCAGGTATGCCTGCCTTACCTCTTTGAGCAGACATGCATGCAAAGAGCCACATTACTCTGAGCGCCGTGTTTTGCCAGTTGTTGCAGGCACAGGATTGAACATCAGGCGAGCACGTCACAGAGACTGATCAGAGCTTTCCTATGTCATTGACTATGTCTATGTCAAGCGCCCTTTTTCCAAGCCTCCAGTTTGCTGGCACGGCACATACATGCCCTGCCGAGGCAGGAGTATCACGGACATACTTCAGGCCCATGAACGCAGTGAATATGTGATCCACGTCCTTGCCGAGGGCATCACTGTGTATTGCAAAATACTGTACAATGCCGTCCGGGTCTATTATGACTGTCCCTCTTCTTGCTGCTCCTGAGTCCGTATTTATGAATCCGTAATCCGAGGATATCTTCTTATTGAAATCCTCGACCAGCGGTATCCTGCTCTTCTTCACACGCGGAGATGTCTCGCTCCACGCCTTGTGGGAGAATACACTGTCGGTGCTTATCGCGACCACCTCGGCCCCGTTCTTCTCGAACTGCTCGTAATTCTCCATGAATGCTTCTATGTCTGTAGCGCAGACGAATGTGAAATCTCCGGGATAGAAAGCCAATATTACCCATTTCCCCTTCTGCGCGGAGAGTTTGAACTCGTCTATTTTGCCTTCCTTAGGAAGCCATGCCTTCGCCCTTATCTCTGGGGCTCGTTCCCCTATGGTCCACAGACTCTGCATATTATCTCCAGTTATCTCTTGGTTCGCAAAACATAAAGAGTTATGGCGTAACGCCCTCTGCTCATTTGAATAGAGTCTTAAGTATCTGGCGCTTTTCCCTGAAGGTTTTGATCATCAGATCGGGTTTTGCATCCTGAAAATCGGAGGCATCGTGCCTGCCAAGCATACAGCCTATTGAGAATATGCCGGTCTCTTTTGCAGCCTTTACCGTTTTAGGGGACCCGGATATGAATATACCGTCGTACACAGGCAGGCTAGACCCGGAAACTGCCCGCTTGGCCGCGATCCCTATTATCTCGCCCATATCCTCGCTTTCTTCGCCGTAGGATCCAAACGCGAAATATGAATCGAGCCCGGCTTTCCTTAGCCTCATCCTGGTCACCTTCTCGGAATCGCCAGTGGCTATGCCGAGAAGCGCACCGTTTTCCCTGAGCTCGTCGAGAAGCGTCTTGGCCCCCTCTGATACCACTATCCTGTCGCTCCAGGCGACGTTATAGTATGAGTAAGGAAGGTCTTCCATGTACCGGTCCAGGCGTGGATCTATCTCCGTTTCCATGATGCCGTACTCATTCAAAACCAACCTTGCAATCTCCTTTGCAGTACAGCCTTCGTAGCGGCTCAAGTCCACCTTGACTATTACCCCGTATATGTTGCGTATCGACTCTGCAACGTAATCCGAGACGTCCTTCGCGTCGCTGACCAGCGTGCCGCATGCATCGAAAATCGCAAACTTCGCCATGGTATCAAGGGCATGCCTAATGCAGGATAGCCCCGAAACTATATGCCTTAGATGTTTATTATATCTTTCCGGAGAACTGCTGAATGAGAATTCAATACGTAACCATGTTTCAGTACTTGATTATGGCGAATGTTATCCACAGCGTGATCCACGCAGGAGGTAGCGACTCCAGAGTCGCAGATGCCTCGCCTGCTGCGAATACCCCTATGAAGAAGAGCGCAAAGAGGAGGGAAGTGATTCCAAGGAGCATTGAGGCCTTGCCGAACATGACCATCTTTGACCTGAATAAGGAGTATCCGATGACCAATATGCCTATCGGAGTCAGTATAAGATACATTGCGGAGAAGAGCAGATGAAGAGTCTGGTAGTGCTCCGTAAATATGCCTATTAGGGATGTAGAAGCTGCGCCAACGCTCGCTATTATACCGCCAGATGCCATGTGTGCCTTGCCTGCGTTTTTGATAGCGAATAATGCTATGAATATTGCAACCAATGCGGCACCTAGGAAAAGTGTGGAATTGAAGAGCAAGGATACACGGCTAAGACCTAAATCGCTTAGGGTGTTTGTGTGCCAGTTAAAGCTTCCGTTAGGAGCCCATCCGTTCCCCGAGCCGCAGCCGGGGCCACAGAGAGCAGCGGAGATAAGCATGCCTAGAATTGCTATGATGATTCCGGATGCGCCAATGGACTTTGCGATTATGTCGCCGCGTGTAAGCATGAAGTCATATATACGTTAAGTTTTAATTACCATGCGATAGCGTGCACAAAGAGAAGAAGGTCATAGAGCATATTGCAAAGGAGAGGATCGTACTGCTTTTCTCCATGGCGGAGAAGATGGCCAAGGAAGGAGGCAGCAAGGAGCTTTCCAGGCGTTATGTTCGGCTTGTGCGGGAAATAGGCATGCACTATAGGGTCGGGATTCCAAGGAACATAGCGGATAGGATATGCAAGGCTTGCAACAATCCGCTTGTGCCAGGTGAAAACTGCAGAGTAAGGATAACAGGCGGTGCCGTAGTTAGCATATGCGAATGCGGAGAAGAAAGAAGGAGGCACATAACTGCAGGATCACTTGGCGCCTAGCCTCTCGACGAGCGTATCTGCGAGAGCCTCGGCAGAGTCGTGGTTTCCTGCGGTGAGTATGTTTTTGTCGAACTCTAGACCGTTCTCTGTCACTATGCCCTTGAACAAAACCACGAGCCGCGCTGTCTCCTTGTCAGGAGGTAGTGCCACCTTTGTACTTCCCAGAACACTTGCCCTGGCAAGTATCTTGAGAGCATTGCCTATGCCTGCGATTATCCTCCCGCGCTCCTTGAATATCTGCACTGTATCAAGAAGCTGCCTTAAATCATAGAGCTTGAAGGAGTCGACGCCCTTCCCATCTATGAGAAGCAGGGCATCGAATTCTTCTGGAGAAAGCTTTGACGCGTTGATCTGGATCTTGTAAACGGCGCCGTGACTGCCAACACAATCCTTTGAGGTGTAGCTGGTCATTACGGCTTCTATACCCCACCTTTCAAGGATCCGCTTTGTCCTTGAGACCGACTCGTCCTTGAATTCCATCGGAGATATGAATACAGCGACGCGCATGATCCAATTGCCACGAGAAAGGATAAAATACTAACTATCCTTGCCTTTGTATGCACGGGCAAGGTGCGCGTTGTATGGGATTGCCCGTTTCCTGTGATGCCTGTTGGCTAACTCATGTATGAGGACAGAAGCGGCTATGACAACCGCGAATACAAGCAAGTCGAATGGGGAAATGAATATCGCAGTCGCAGCGGCTCCGCCGTATGTGTTGACAGGCATGCTGAGCAGGAAATAGCCGAGGCTGCCTTTCGCGACACCTAAAGGCACGTCCTGCAGGCGTATGCTTCCGGAACTCCCCGAACTGATTTTCATCTCCGTTCCGTTTTCAAAAGCCAGGGTTCCTGAAGCGTTCACAGGTATTCCAAAGATGTCCGTAGTGAGCACGGTGACATTGTAGACAGGCAGGCGCACATACATGCTGCCTGCCTGCGATACGGATACGGGTACGTTCATGGGCATGAATGTGCCTTTGTAGTATGATCCGGTGAAGGTGTAGGTTTTGTTCTCGAATAGGAAGATGCTCTGCTGTGAGGGTGCCCCGTCAATATATAGGACCGCGCCTGAGAGTGGCATGCCGCTGGAATCTACAGGGAGCAGGTGCGTCACGTATTGCTCCCTGAAAAGAGCGCGCACCCGTTCAGGAGAATCCACAGTTATGCTTGTTGTACTAGAGTTTGATCCTGTGCTCCATGAGTAAAAGGCAAACCTTTCGTTATTGCTGATGTTTATTTCCGCGGGACTTACTCCGAGCGTGACGGACGTGCCTTCGGTGTGCCATCCCGATCTGGTGGCATTCCCATAATCTGAGGATACGTTAAGAAAATACTGGCGCTGCCACGTAGCCGCTATGCTCATAGGCCCATTGACATAGGCAGTGTGTTTGCTTGAAGCCTGGCCGTTGCTCCACCCCGAGAATACATATCTGACAGTGCTGTTCTCATACGCTACGGTGCTGTTTATGGAATAGGAGAACTCGGACCCGGCATTATGCCACCCTGAGCCCGAAGCATCATTGTGTGCAGAGGATATGTTCGCGAGATACTGCAGTTGCCATTCAGCGGCCTCGGTTATGTTTGAACCTAGCACCACAGAGGTCTTGTTGGCACTGCCGGAGTATGAACCTACCCCTGTGCCGCGCCATCCAGTGAACAAAACGCGGGCAGTATCATTGAGATACTCTGCCGCTGGCGCAGATATTTCCACCCTTGAGTAAGCAAGGTATCCCGTGTCGCGCGAGATGTTCCCGTATTCTGACTCTACGTGAATGTAGTAGCCTATGCTCCATAGCTGGGTGCCGTTCCTGGGCTGCGCAAGGCCAGAACCCACCCTGAAGAGGTTGACCTGACTGTCTGCAAGGCTTACCCCATAGGGATTTTTGAGATTTGTGAGGCTGCCAACACCATAACCTATGTAGGCATAGCCCCGCCTTGCAGGTATTAGAAGCGAACCCGCATAGTAGGAGAGGTTTGCCATTATGACTGGATGCACATAAGTATCTGCGTTGGATGCGTTTGCAAGTTCTCCGAAGGCAACGGGAAAGTTGGATCCGGATGAGGAGGCACGAAGCTGCACGCTGCCTATTTGCGCTCCGTTCAGGAGGAAACGCCAGGCGCTTCCCGAATAATATATGGAGTAGGTATTTATTGTGCCGTTAGGACCTGCGGAGTCCAATGGGCCCACTCTCCCGAGAAACTGAGATCCTGAGTAATTTCCGGGAAAGTATTCATAGAACCATTCTGGCTGTCCGGCAGTCAGATATTCGTAGCCGCTGCACCCGGAGATGGTGCATACTGAAGGGTATCTGCCAGACTGGTTCTCAATCACATACCCTTCCTGAAGGAATGATCCGTCGCTCAGGTCCTCACCGACCCAGAAGGCCAGGGAGCCGCTGGAAATGTTCTGCGGAGAGATGGTCTGTATCTGAAGGCTGGTGCCGTTGTTGTAGGCTGAAAGGCCACCAGCCCTCACCCCGTATTGGAACCAGTACTGAGAATGCGCACTGCCAAGTAGAAAGGCCGTGAAAATGGCCAGAAGCAGAGGATTACACCTTCTCATACTCAATACCAATGCCTGATAGTATTTTTATTGCTTCGGAGCGCACAGGAGAAGGCAGCCCTTTCCAGTCTATAACTGCCTTCTCTGCCTTGACACTGCTCCGTTCTATTGCTGCAGATATCATGTCAAGGTTAGAGCTGCCATCAGTGTTTGTTGTGGCGTACTTTGGGAGTATGTGAGAAAAGGCATACCCATTTTCAACGGCCAGCTTTGAGAACTTTGATGGATAATGGCCGCCGCCTATCCCTATGACCACGCAGGAGTAATCGCATGACTCCGCAGATGCTGCCCTGTGTATCGTGTCGCCTATGCGCGCTGCGAAGGCTGTGTTCGCAAGAGCCTCTTCACTGCCGCCCAGTTCGACAAAAACCGAAGGAGTCTCGAGTAGCGGGCCGTGATGGGTTGCTTCGTACGTCTTCTCCACTGTTGCTTCATCAGAAGAGAATATCATCCTGATCACATTGAGCATTTCTGCCGGAGCTGCGACAGAAAGAGATTTTGGGCGGCCGCCGAGTTTTGCTTCTTGAGTCCAGTTTCCCGTAGAATGCGCAGTGAATGATGCTATTCCAGCGGCACTGCGGTGCCTGCTTGCAAAATAGATCATGGAGAAGCCCAATGAATCGAGAAACTCGGAATTTATCAGCTTCTCTTCGGATGCAAGAACTGCAATATCTCCGCTCACGAAACACTTCCTGCCTTTCCATTCACCCGGCTTGAACCCGTGCGTTTCTACTATGTAATGGGCTATGTTGTAGGAAGCCGTATCCTCGTCGCTGTATACTATGCCTATCATGAGAATTAATCATGCGTGAAGCGTTAAATATCTGTTGCGCTGCGATATCTCTGGCCGCCTTAGGTAGAGTATATATTATTATCGCTGCATAATAGTAGCATCCTTGTGGAGTGATTTTGTGTTCGAAATACGGATAGACAATGCAAAGTATTGGAAGGATTGCGTTGGGGCCATAGTAAGCCTTGTTGATGAGGGCCTGTTTTCCATAACAAATGATGGGATAGGGCTCAAAGCCATGGATCCGTCCAGCATAAGCATGATATCATTCTTCATGCCGAACAAGGCCTTCTCTAAATTCGAGATAGAGAAGAGTACAGGAATAGGGGTGAATCTCGAAAACCTTGACAAGATATTGTCAAGGACTAGGGATGGAGAAGCCTTGGTTATGAAGGATGTTGATGGCAAGCTCTCGCTGGAGTTCATAGGCGCGGACAGCAGGAGAAGGTATAGGCTTCAACTTATAGACGTCAAGAAAAGCGTTGAGAAGGAGCCAAACGTCGAGTTTGATGCTCACGTGGAGATAAACGGCGACCCGCTCAAAGACATAATAAAGGACGCCAGCCTTATCTCCTCGTATATTTCATTCAGGGCGGCGAAGGAGCAGTTTTCGGTTAGCGCAAGAGGGGATTCAGGTGAGCTTGAGGAGCTTCACGAGGCGAACGGCATGATAGCGAAGAAGGTTGAACTGGCCAAAAATGCAGAATCCACGTTCAACCTTGAGTTCTTGGAGAATATGGTTAAGTCATGTCCGGCAGGCACGGGCATTACAGTCTCGCTCAAATCAAATGAACCGCTTAAACTTAGGTATAACATCGGAGACGCAGAAGTCACTTATTATCTTGCGCCTTATATGGAAGAGTGAGCGTCTCTGTGGCTTGCGTGAGGCAATTGCAGATGGAGATAGAGCATAGGATTGCCAAGGATATTAGGATATTCTCGGAGAACATTAAAAAGATAGAGAGAACGGGCCTTAGCCCTGCCGAGGCAGGCGTAGTAAGCCTGGCCGAGATGTATGCTTCAGATTCGAAAGCCTTCCTTGAGAAGAGAGACTACTATACCTCTTTCTCCAGCATAGCATATGCGCATGGACTTCTGGATGCGATATTGAAGATAAAAGGTGCGTACGGGGATGAAGGAGATAAGGGAAGGTAGCGCGGAGATAGAGGTTTGGGATGGCGTCTTCTTCAACCCGAGAATGAAAGGGCTCAGAGACCTTTCGGCGCTGTTCGTTTCAGAGGCATCTGGAAATGGCAGGCTTCTTGACTGTACAGCCGCAACAGGAATAAGGGGCATAAGGTACGCAAAGGAAGCAGGAATGGAGAATGCTGTTTTGCTCGACATGAACAGGCGGGCCTATGAGAACTCTGCAATCAATGTCAGGAAGAATGGGCTAGTACTTGATACAAGGAATGAGAGCGTGCAGAGATTCGCCAACACTTCCGATGGTTCTTTTGATGTTATAGACTTGGATCCTTTCGGATCGCCGGCTCCAGAACTGTACGACATAATGAAAGTTTCGAGGAATGACACGCTCCTGATGGTGACTGCTACAGATACGGCAGTCCTGTGCGGCGCGCACAGCAGCGCATGCCTTAAGATCTACGGGGCGAAGGCACTCCATAGTGTACACTGCAAGGAGGCTGGAATAAGGATTCTGATCGGTTATATTATAAGGACGGCCGCCCAGTTCAACTTCGGATGCGAAGCAATGCTTAGCGTGTCGGATATGCACTACATGAGAGCATTCGTAAAGCTAGGTGCGGGAGCGGGGGCGGCGGTGGCTTCGGTCAAGAAGCTAGGTTTTGGGACATACTGCAGAAACTGCGTATTTGCACAGGCCGGCGCGGGAAATACGCCTCGCCTTCGGGATAAATGCGAACATTGCGGAGGAAAGACCGAGGCATTCGGCCCTCTTTTCACTGGCAGGCTTAAGTCGGATGAGCTGCTCGCAAGAATGGAAAAGAGTAATAGCGAAGCAGGACTTGCAAAGAAGCTCTCGGAACTGCGCTCCGAGATCGATGCTCTGTTCTTTTTTAACATACCTGCCGTTACGAAGAGCATGGGCATCAGTTCTGTCTCCCCTTCAGCAGTGATGGAAAAGCTGGCAGAGAACGGATATTCTTCAAGCTCCACGCAATTCAGCAAGGACAGCATAAAAACCGAGGCTGGACCGGCTGATTTGAAGAGGGCAGTGCGCGAGGCTAGGGAGTCACTACGGTAGACTTGAGGCGCAGTGCGGCATACGGATCGGATATGCTCCCTATGGCTGCCTTCTTTCCCGTCCTGCGGGCGAAGTCCACACATGCCCTCACTTTCGGCAGCATGCTCCCTTCCTCGAATTCGCCTTCCCTTATCATTCTCTCCGCTTCTTCGGCGCGCACCGTGTTGATCATGAGTTGAGATCTGCTGCCAAAATCAAGATAGGCTCCGTCCACGTTTGTCAGTATCACCATCCTGTCCACACCGGCCAGAGAGGCGAGCAGAGAGGATATATAATCTTTGTCTATCACTGCGTCAGAGTATACTTCTCGTTTTCCTCTGCGCTTCATTGCAACTCCGCCGCCTCCTGCGGCGATGACTATATGGCCCCCTGAGAGAAGCTCTTTTATCACGCCTAGACCCGCAATGTCCAGAGGTTTTGGGGAAGGGACTACCCTGCGAAGACCACCCTTCAGTTTCTTTATCGAGAAGCCGCGCTCTCGCATCACTTTCGCTTCTCTTGGCGTAAGGAACTTTCCTATGGGTTTTGTCGGCTCCCTGAATTCATCGTCATTGCCATCTACCAGCACAGGGGTTATCATTATGACCACGTCGTTTTTCAGCCCTTTTTTACCAAGCTCGTCGATCAAGCTGCTGCGTATCTCAAGCCCTATCTCCGCTTCTGTTTGCGCGGTGAGCAAGGCTAGGCTCTTATTCTCCTCCAAGGCCAGTTCCCCCACCTGGGGGCCATTGCCATGTGTTAGGATTATGCTGTTTCCCTCTTTCCTGAGACGAGCTATCGCTTCAGAAACTTTTCCGAGCTTCTTTTCAGAGGTTATAGCATTACCGCCCATCGCAACAAGGTATCTCATGCTCCCACACACGGCTGTTGCGTATGAAGGTATATATGTTAGCGCCCTCCTGCGTTTTCCTCAGATGTCCTTTTATTGACTTGGACCTTTCTCAGAACGGTAAGCAGGGCTTTGCCGTTCCAGTGGCCATTTGCGAGGTTCAGTCCGGAGTGCTCTCGCTGTGCCGCTCTGAACCTTCCGTGCGGCCTGGATATCTCAAGCTCCGGAGCGACTCCGAGATGCGCATATACTGCATTGGAGAACTCTCCCTTAAAGGCAGTACCAGGGCTGGGATTCGCTGACCTAAACCTTAGTGCAAGCTCTTCGGAAGCATAGGCAGCCGTATCCGCTCTGAACAATAAAAGCAGATCGGGCATCTTTCCGAAGAAATCAGGATTGGTGCCAGAGATAGAACCCGTATCAAGTGTTTTAACTCCGGAGGTTACCCCCGGGTCTAGCTTTTCGATGAGACGCAACAGATGCTCATGGCGAAAGTCTTCTTGATTCTCAGTGGCAGGAGAAAGCGCAATTGAAGCATAGCCGCACCGCCTAAGCTCTGAAGCCGCCTCTGCGGCAGGAGCGAGATATTCGAAATGCAGGTCTGCCCATTCGGTTGAGGATAGTCTAAGGGATTTTAACTTGAGGAGAAGACCTGTAAGAAACCCCATGTCCTCTTTCAGAGCGGCGATGCCGTGAGCCTCTGGCTTGTGATGCTCGTTGGCGAACCATCGTTCCAGAAGGTCCGTTGCTTTCTTTTCTTTTCCATCGAGATAGAAGAGTGTGGCATTTGCGATTGCAGGACCAAGGAGAAGGCGCGCTGGAGTGCGCTTAGTTCCGAAGGATCTGAGGTGCAGCAGTGTGATCCCCGGGAGGATGGATTTCAGCTCCAATGATTCGGCTTCGCTTACAGGCCTGGCGTAAATCACGTATCCCTGATGGAGTAGCATATCGCGGATTGCAGCCACGCTGCTTGACGCATGGACTAGGCGCTTTGCATCTGTCACAGTAGTATCAGGGCGCCGCTGTGCGGCTAGGAACTGTAGCCTTTTGTCCGGAACCTTTTGCCTCATGCCAGGATTTATCGCTGCCATCCTGATTTACCTTTGAAACAGGCAATCGCAGAAAGGTGCATTTTACTTCTTCTGCTGTGCCTTCGAATCGGAGAATATCATGTGAGTATTTGACTCGAAGCCTATTGCAGACTTAAATGCATCAGCATCTATAGTTATGGTGCTGTCGGAATAAGGGTCATTGATATAGAACGCATCCTTGTCGTATCCCTTTACGACAACCCAGTGTGGGGATGAATCGAGGTAGGAATTTATCAGATTTGCATCTATCAGGACTATCGGGATGTAATTTGCAGATAGCGCCTTCTTGATCGTCTGTGCCGTAACAACTCCGTGATCTTCGTCCACTTCGGAGGATACAGACTTCTGCCGTATCTCGTTGAATGACGCTGCAAGAGTATCAAGGTTGACATTCTCGTATACGGCCATCTTCTTATCATAGCCTTCATCCTTTGTGTTGCTCAGTATCCCTACCTTGGCGCCTCTTTTCGAAAGTGCGTATGCTATGCCATACTTTGACCCATGCCATACGCTACCATTCACAGCTTCCTGCCATATGCTGTACTCGTTCTCCTTCCTGAACTTGAACTCGGGATCGATGTACTTGAGCACCATCATGGCGCATGCCGCGGAACTGGTGAACTCTTCCGTCTGGGGGTAATGCGGCACTTCGAAGTGCACCTTTTCCTTTATCTTGACCTTCTTGAGCTTGCCTATGAACTTGCTCTTCGTATTTTTCACTGCGGGCTTCTTTCCTTTTGACTCTTTTTTACTATTCGACAATTTTTTCGCCATAATACCAGCCGTTCATAAGATAGCATGTGCAGGGGGAGAGATTTGCTCGGATTGCATTTTGAACTCTCGTAGGCCTAAGCCAACAGATCTTGAGTCTGCCGCATTTGACCAAGCTCTGCCACCCCTGCAGCAGCAACTTATTGACATAAACACATAATTAAATCTTTCACCTTAGATGGTTTTCTTCTCATATTTAATACTTTCTATTTAGTTCTGCTGCTGATTTGCGTCGACAAAAAGGAATCCCATGACCCCGCCTACCTTCGCAAGATAGACAGAATAAGTATCGCTCGTATCATAATGTGCATTCATAAGTCCCAGTATCCATGCATCGAAATTGCTCGTGTTTCTTGCGCCAGAGTAACTTGGCTCGCTTAGAAGCTTGATGAAGTACGCTCCGAATGATTCTATCGAGTTGAAGTCAGACCAACCGTTGACAGGGCCCCTGAGTCCTCCGAAGTCTAAGTTTTGGACTGCTAGAGGGGAAGTGAAATATCCCGTTTCTTCAGCCCAGAGAGAAAAGATAAACCTCCAAGGAACATCCAGTGCTGAGGCACAATTCTGGGCGGTGACTATGATCTTAAGCACTTCGGACTGCTCGGAAAGATATGAAGGCACCCCCTGGCCCTGAGGCAATGCGCCGCCGTTGCCGGATTGAATCGCTCCCTTCTTTATCTCTTGCGAGAGCCTTGACGCCTCGGAAGACAGCTCTTCTGCATCCATTTGGCGTTGCAGCTTCACATTCGGAGATGCGGAAGTGGAAGGAACTGTTGGAGTTGCTGCGGAAGAGTGCTCTGCGGTGGTTGACGAAGGGACTGGACGTTGGATGGCAGGTCCAGCAGGACTCACTTCGGTCGTTACAGCTTCCTTCCTCAGAAGGTCTGCAAGGCCCACCGTGGCACCGATTATGGCCACTCTGAAGAAGGAACCTGCCGCGAGCGCTTTGATTGCAGTGGCCCTCGTGACCTTCGGTGGGGCGGCTTGCTCCGGATAGAGCTTTTCTCTCGTATTGGGCATGGTATCGGTCGTTGCTTCTGCTCCTTAAGGAACCGCGGCGCAGTGGTGGCTGCGCCATAAGCATTAGTATGCATATTATGTGCTAGATAATATTTAGCCTTTGCGTTACTGGACTGTGGCGGTATGCAATCTCGTAAAACGCTCGTGCATAATATATACCTATTCTGAGCATTACAAGGCAAAGGAGTTAAGATGGAGCTGAAGAAGATTTCTGAAGTGAAATTTGAGATTGAAAAGGGAGCCGTGCTTGGAATGAACACAGGAGTTACCGTGTACAGCACTGAAAACATGCTGCATAAGATAATGCAGGACAGGACTCTCCAGCAAGCCGCGAATGCTGCCACTCTTCCAGGCCTTGCGGGTAACGTGCTTGTAATGCCCGATGGGCACGAGGGCTACGGTTTCCCGGTAGGAGGAGTAGCTGCCTTCGATGCGGAAGACGGCATCATATCCCCGGGAATGATAGGATTCGATATTAACTGCGGAATACGCGTTATAAAGACCAACCTGGTTGAAAAAGAGATCAGGGACAATGCCAAGAAACTCGCGGATGCCCTTTTCGAGAATGTTCCCAGCGGGGTAGGGAGCAAGAGGAATACAGGCATAGGGGAGAGAGATCTCCAGAAGGTAGCCGAGGAGGGAGTGGGGTTCATGATAGGCAGGGGTTTCGGTCGCACGGACGATCCAGAGAACCTGGAAGAGAAAGGACACATGCTCGGAGCCGACTTCTCCAAGGTGAGCAGGGAAGCAAAGGCAAGGGGTCTCAATCAGCTAGGCACATTAGGCGCGGGAAACCATTTCCTTGAAGTACAGGAAGTCGAGAAGGTTTTTGACGAGGGCATAGCCAGAGCGTACGGCCTGCATGAGGGAGAGGTTGTAGTGATGGTGCACACTGGCTCAAGAGGATTCGGACACCAGATATGCAGCGATTACCTCAGGAGCCTTCTCACATACCAGAAGGAGCACGGGATAACGCTTGTTGACAAGGAGCTGAGCTATGCAAGGATAGGTAGCCGCGAAGCTTCTGATTATCTTGCTGCAATGAAATGCGGAGTTAATTATGCATTTACAAACAGGCAGATAATCACAGATTCCATAAGAAAGAGCTTTGAGCAAGTTTTCGGAAAGAGCTCCGATGCGCTTGGAATGGATATACTTTACGATGTTGCGCATAACATAGCCAAGCTTGAGGAGCATAGAGTCGCTAACAGTAGGAGGAAGGTTTATGTACACAGGAAGGGCGCTACAAGAGCTTTTCCGAAAGACATGGGTGAGGTGCCTAAGAAGTACAGACACATTGGGCAGCCTGTCCTGATACCCGGAAGCATGAGCACAGGCAGTTACATACTCTGCGGCATGGAAGGCTCCATGAGCGAGAGTTTTGGATCCTCATGCCACGGATCCGGACGGGTGATGTCAAGGCACCAGGCACTCAGGGAGATACCTTCGTCTAAAACCTTCGGGGTACTGAAGAGAAAGAACGTAGAGATAAGGATAAAGACCAGAAAGCTCGTCAGCGAGGAGGCGGAGTGGGCGTACAAGAGCGTCGATGAAGTAGTAGGAGTTGTAGAGAAGGCAGGCATATCAAGGATAGTCTCAAGAAACGTACCGCTGATAGTTATAAAGGGCTGAATTACATCTCTGTCTTCTTTATGAAATCGTCGACCCTGACAGAGAAACTTGCGGCCATTGGCATGCGGATTTTCTCAGATAGCTTCTGCAGTATCATCCGCGCTTCGGCGTATTTGCCCCTGCGGAAGAGACTCCTTGAAAGATAATAGTATGAATTAGGAGAACCGCGGATGAGCATTGGCGAAAGAAGACTTTCCGGATTACCGGAAGAATACTCAACCGCGTACACCATGCGTGCGTACTGCAGGGACAGTATCACGGTGCCCGATGATTCAAGAAGGTCAAGGGATCTCTTTGCGTATAGCCTTCTCTTTAGCCTCACATTGGTTATGAATCTTAGATATTCTACGCTCCTATAAGGAGATGACTTCTGCTTCTCCGCAGAGAGACGGAGGAATTTGAACGCCGATTCTTTCTCTTTAGAGACCAGATCGAGTGACGCGTAAACGTTTGATGAGTTCTCCTCCATGAATCCGGAGCGGTTATAATCCCTGTCGTAGTAACGTGCGTCAGAAGCTGCAGCGTAGATCGCGAAGGAGCCGAATAGAACGCGAAGGTCCGTTGCTTTCGAGGATAATGCATCGGTAGCCTTAAGCGCGTCTTCGAAGCTTGATGAGCTTATGAGTTTCTGTATCACAGATAGCTTGGCGTACGTTTCATCGGCCTTTATCGCTTCCTCCGCCGTATTAACGTATGCTTCGCAGAAGTGGCAGATCGTATCCTTGGAGGATATTGCGTATGTTATTGAGCCGCAATAGCCACATGCTAGCTCAGAGAACTCCCTATCGAGGGCGGAGTATTCAGAACGTGGCATGATGTGGATTCTAGCTTTATGCTTTTATTATTATCTCCGCGGATAATGTCATTAGTCCTTAAGCATGAATTCGTCCATCCTGCCGCGAAGCGCTTCCATTCTCTTCCTGTGTTCGTCGAGCATGGCGTTTATGCGTTTGGCCAGGTCAGCCTTGTGTTCGCCTGCGAGCATGCTGCCATCGCGTTCGGCGGCAAATATCTTTGCAAGTTTCTCGTCTGAAGGTTCGAAAAAGTACTTGTAGTACTGACAAACCGCACATTTTTCCGGATCCCCGCCGTACTTCTTCTGGAGCTCTGCAGTAGACTGCTGGCCTGTTATTGCACGGTTGACCTTCTTTGTTACCGTATCGCGCGAATCTGACAGGTATATCGTATTGTCGGGATCGCTGGCCGACATTTTAGGATTGCCCTTCAGCCCAGGCATGAACTTGCTGTGCATTATTGCAGGCTTGTAATAGCCGATTTTTTCAGTGACATCCCTTGCCAGCCTGAAGTGCACGTCCTGGTCTATTCCGAGCGGTACCAAGCAGGGCACGTTCCTTCCATCTATTGCCGACTTTAGGAATGACCCTACGGCCTGCAGGCTCGTATAGAATAGCGCACCGATGTTTGTATCGTTCCCAAACCCGAAGGCGTCCTTTGTCTGCGAGAAGGTTATGTGCTTTGCTACGCGGATAGCCTGCTTGTATAAGGTATTCGCATTTTCTGTGTCTATGTAGAATTTTGTCTTCTTCGGGTCAAATCCCAGTGCGGCTATGCTAAGCGCATCCTCATGCGCAAAACCGTTTATCTTCTCAAGAGTCAGGCAGGGGTCCTTCTTTGTCAGGAATTTTTCCTCGTCTGGTATCTGTATGTAGACATCCGCACCGAATTTTTCCTGCAGCCAGAGGGCCATGGTGAAAGGAAGGAGATGCGCTATGGTCATCGTTCCCGAAGGAGCGATGCCGGTGTATACATAGAATTTTTTCCCCTTCTCGTATTGGTCGAGAAGCCATCCGAGATCTCTGTGAGAGAAGAATATTTTTCTTCGCAGGAGGAAGTGCTCATCGCCGGCTATTGCCTTTATTCTCTCTTCCATTGCATTGTCTATGATAGAAACTCCGAAACGTTTGACAAGTTCGTCGTAATCGACCTTTCCCTCCACGTCGTAGGGTGTTACATTGAAATCCTGCATCAGAACTACCAAATGATAACATTCGCTGGCTTAATTTAAAAGCATGATAGTCCGGGCAACAGCCACAAGTTCTGCTTGGAGCATCCTGTGCATACATCTCAAACTTGTGGGAAAATCCCCCATGTGGGGTTAAACCAATAAATTCTCTCGTCGCAAGCAGTAGGAGGGGTTAATTTTTATGTATGAGGTTATTTAAGCGTTTCGGATAAATATATATCGTGCCTGTAGTAAGCTCTAGTGGTAGTGCTTTTTTTATGATTAGGTGTATTTTTGGCAAATAAGAGCGATCATGAATTTGTTCCAGTACACGAGATATTGAGTGAAAACGAAGCGAAGGATGTACTGGGATCGATGGGGCTCGAGAAGGAGAACCTGCCGAAGATAATGAAGAGCGATCCTCAAATCATCAGGATAGGCGGTGAGGAAGGAAAGGTCGTCAAGATAAGCAGGAACGATTACGGCAATGAATATTCTTATTACAGACTTATTGTAGAGGGCTGAAAGGCCACCCTGCATTCAGAGTGATTTTATGAGCAATGAGAACGGCTTGCTTGAGTCTTACCTGAACGCGTCGACTCTGGTACAGCACCAGATAGAGAGTTTCAACAGGTTCCTTGATACAGGAATAGCGAAGGTCATGGGGAAGCAGAATCTCGTAGAGCCAAGCGTAGAGGGGTTTGCCCTCAAGCTTGGCAGCGTCAGGGTTGGAAGCCCCTCGATCATAGAGGCGGATAGTTCCAGGAGGACGATAACCCCTAACGAGGCTCGGCTTAGGAATATAACATATTCTGCACCAATATTCATAGAGGTAGTCCCGGTGATAAGGGGCATTGAGAAGATGGCCTCATACGGAGAAGTGTTCGTAGGGGAGCTGCCGATAATGGTGCGCAGCAATGTATGCGCAATGAAGACAATGGGAAGAAGCCAGCTTATGGAGAACGGAGAAGATCCAGAGGATCCAGGAGGATATTTCATCATAAAAGGAGTAGAGCGTGTGCTCATAGGGCTGGAGGACGTGGCCTCAAACAGGATAATCACGACAAGGGAGAAGAAGGGAAGTGAGGTTAAGAGCAGGGTTTTTTCATCAACTCCGGGATTCAGGGCAAGGTGCGTGGTGACCAGAAACCAGAATGGCGCGTTCACCGTAGATTTCCCCACTGTAAGCAAGAGCCTAGACCTTGCGCTGCTGATGAGGGCGCTTGGGTTGAAAGTGGACGAGATGCTAGATCATGCAAGCGATCTTTTATACTTCAAGAACGATATGCTGCTAAACCTTGAATCTAGCCCACTTAACGAAGCTCCGGAGATGCAGCCTGCGGAGGCACTTCTCGAGATTGGGAAGTTTGCCGCTCCGGGACAGGCAAAGGAGTATCAGGTAAGGAGAGCTGAGATGCAGCTTGACAGCTACTTGCTGCCGCACATAGGCAACGAAAGCTCTTCGAGAAAGGAAAAGGCGCTTTATCTGATGCAGATGGCAAGGAAGAGCACGATAGTGTCCAACAAGCTCGCGAAGCAGGACGATAAGGACCACTATGCAAACAAGAGGGTGAGGTTCGCTGGGGAGCTCATGGAAGAGCTATTCGCATACGCATTCAGGTTCTTCCTTAAAGAGGTGAAGTATCAGATCGAGAGGATGAGCGCAAGGGGCAGGAGGCTGAGCATGCAATCGATAATAAGCCCAGATACCCTGACGGAGAAAATAGCTTACGCTATGGGAACCGGAACTTGGGTTGCAGGGCAGACAGGAGTGTCGCAGGTGCTAGACAGGACCAACCTCATAAGCACATATGCCCACCTGAGGAGAGTGAAGTCGCCACTTGCTAAGAAGCACCCCCACTTCAAGGCTAGGGATGTGCACGGCACGCAGTGGGGCAAAATATGTCCTTCCGAGAGCCCGGAGGGGCAGGAGGTAGGGCTTACGAAATACCTTGCCCTCATGTCGAAAGTAACAGTAGGTGCAGATGAGACTATGACTATGGAAGAGCTGAAGAAGATCTCCGATATAAAGCCGCTTTGAATTGTGATCATCATGGAGGAAAAAAATAGATGTTATCTTTATCTCAATGGGAAGGCCATAGGGTGCATAGAGGATCCGGAAAAATTCGTGGAAGAGACGAAAAGCGCAAGGAGGAGGGGAGTCATATCCGGAGAGATAAACATAGCATACATAAGCAAGCTTAACGAAGTAAGGATAAACACTGACAGAGGCAGGCTCAGGAAGCCCTACATAATAGTAGAGGGGGGGAAATCGAAGCTTACGCAGGAAATTAGGGAGAGGCTTGCAAAGAAGGAGATCAACTTTGCTTACCTGCTAAGGAACGGCATAGTCGAATATCTCGATGGGGAAGAGGAAGAGAACTCATTCGTTGCCTTCAATGAAAAGGAAATTAAGGACAAGACAACGCACATCGACATAGACCTTTCTGCTATCTTCGGCACTACGCTTAACACGTCACCGTTCCCAGAGCACAATGCGCTGGCAAGGCATGCAATGAGCGCCAACTTCATAAAGCAGGCGGAAGGACTATACGCGACAAACTTCAATAGGAGGTTTGACTCGAGGAGCTACCTTCTATTCTACCCGCAGGTTCCGATAGTATCAACAAAAGCCTATGATCTTGCTGAGCTGAAAAAACACCCTAGCGGACAGAACTTCGTTGTAGCGATATCCACTTATTACGGGTACAACATGGCAGACGCAATAGTCATAAACAAGGCTGCCGTTGACAGGGGGCTTGGAAGGAGCATATTCTATAAGTCGTATACTGACGAGGAAAGAAGATATCCTGGAGGCCAGAGGGACCGGTTCAAGATCCCACCGCCGACAGCGGAGGGGTACATGGGTGAGCACGCCTATTCCAAGCTTAGCGATGATGGAGTCATAGAGCCGGAGATGAATGTAGAGGAGGGGGAGGCGCTGATAGGAAAGGTCGCCCCGCCAAGATTCCTTGAGGAGAACATAGGGGCTAGCGGCCTTGAAGAGAAGATGCGTGACGACTCAGTACTGCTTAAAGCAGGAGAGAATGGAATTGTCGATAGTGTGGTATTCACAGAGACAACAGGGGCCACGCGGATAGTGAAAGTGAGGATAAGAACGCTCAGGATACCAGAGAAGGGAGACAAGTTCGCGAGCAGGCACGGGCAGAAAGGAGTCATAGCGCTTATAGTCAACCCGGAGGACATGCCTTTCACACAGGAGGGGATAGTACCGGATTTGCTGCTTAACCCGCACAGCATACCGACAAGGCTTACGTTTGGCCATCTGCTTGAGATGCTTGCAGGTAAGTCTGGAGCAGTTATGGGCAAGCATGTCGATGGCACTGCTTTCGCAACAAGCGGGAAGGAGAGGCTGGAGTCCTATGGAAAGGAACTTGAGCAGAACGGCTTCGACAAGCATGGGGAGGAGGTGCTCTATGATGGAATGACCGGAAGGCCATTCAAGGCAAAGATATTCACAGGAGTGGTGTATTATAACAGGCTTTACCATATGGTAAGCAATAAGATGCAGGTTAGGAGCAGAGGTAAGGTACAGATACTCACGCACCAGCCGACAGAGGGCAAGGCAAGGCAGGGAGCCCTCAGATTCGGAGAGATGGAAAGGGACGCGCTGATAGGCCATGGAGCCAGCCTATTGCTTAAGGAGAGGATGCTCGACCAGAGCGACAAGACTGCGGTGCTTATCTGCAAGCAGTGCGGAGGCATGGGCTACTATGATTACATTAAGAGGGTGGCGATATGCCCGCTGTGCGGAAGCAGCTACATAGCTGATGTCGAGATAAGCTACGCGTTTAAGGTGCTCCTTGACGAGATAAAGTCCTTGCACATCCTTCCTAGCGTGAAGATAAACGAGTGATTTGCATGCAAGCCGAAGTAATAAATTATATTAGATTCGGGATAATCTCTCCTGAAGAGATCAAGAAGATGACAGTAGCGAAGCTTACTGTTCCGGATACGTACAATGAGGACGGCTATCCCATAGATGGCGGGCTTCTCGATCAAAGACTTGGGGTCATAGATCCAGGGCTGGTGTGCAAGACCTGTGGGGCTAGGGCGAAGACCTGCCCGGGGCACTTCGGACACATAGAATTGGTCAGGCCTGTAGTGCACTCGGAGTTCTCGAAGATAATATACCTGATACTACAATCGACATGCCAGGATTGCCATAGGGTACTGATAGATGACAAGCACATAGATGCGATAAAGAAGCTCGCCCTGGAGGATGAGGCCGAAGGCGTACAGGCAAACGTGCAAGGCGTGGAGCAAGCCCAGGCTGCTGAGAGCAACTTGCAGAAGAGCAAGGGAGGTAGGATAAAAAACCGGCTTACAAAGAAAGTAAGCAGCGCAAAGAAGTGCCCGCACTGCGGAGCGGCGCAGAAGAAGATAAAATTCTCGCAGCCGACGTATTTTTATGTGGAAGACAGAAGGTTAAAGCCGGATGAGATAAGGGATATGCTCTCGAAGGTAAGCGATGATGACCTGAAGCTTATGAACATAGACCCGGCAATAAGCAGGCCGGGATGGCTTGTGCTCAGTTCACTGCTTGTGCCTCCAGTGAATGTAAGGCCTTCAATAACACTCGAGTCAGGAGAAAGAAGCGAGGATGACCTGACCCACAAACTAGTCGACATAATGAGGATAAACCAGAGGCTGGAACAGAACATAAACGCCGGAGCTCCGCAGATCATAATAGACGACCTCTGGGAGCTGCTGCAGTACCACGTTACCGCGTATTTCAATAACGAGACTTCCGGAATACCTCCGGCGAGGCACAGGAGCGGAAGAGCACTTAAGACCATAGCACAAAGGCTGAAGGGCAAGGAAGGCAGATTCAGGTACAACCTTAGCGGTAAGAGGGTTAACTATTCCGCCAGAACGGTCATAAGCGTTGACCCTTACATAGACATAGACCAGGTGGGGGTGCCGCAGGACATTGCTGCGAAGCTGACCGTACCGTTCTATGTTACCGCGTGGAACATCGAGAAGGCAAGGGAACTGCTGGGCAACACCGAGTACCCAATGGTAATAAACATAATAAGCAAGGATGGAAAGAGGAAGCGCGTGTTAGACGCTAACAGGGAGGATTCTCTCAAGACAATAGCAGTCGGGGACATACTCGAAAGGCAGCTTATGGACGATGACATAGTGCTGTTCAACAGGCAGCCTTCACTGCACAGAATATCGATAATGGCGCACAGGGTCAAGGTTCTTCCAGGTAAGACTTTCAGGATAAATTACTGCACAACCGCGCCTTACAACGCAGACTTTGACGGTGACGAGATGAATCTGCACGTGCCGCAGACCCTTGAGGCGCAGGCGGAGGCAAGATACCTCATGCAGGTGCATTATCAGGTTTTCTCGCCGAGAGACGGAGATGCAATAATAACAAACAGCGAGGACGGTATAAGCGGCATGTACGCGCTAACCAAGAACGATACGTACCTTACGCGCGACGAGGCGACATACCTGCTAGGCATATCTGGAGTGTTGGAGTTGCCAAAGCCCGAGAAGAACGGCCTGTACAAGGGCAGGGACGTGTTCTCCATGATACTGCCGAAGGATCTCGATTTTGAGATTAAAACAAGCGGCGGGTCGTTCGTGATAAAGAAGGGCAAGCTTGTCGAGGGAGTCATAACGAAGGAGACTTATGGGAGGGACAACAGGCTCGCAGTCAAGATAGCGCTTGACTATGGATATGATGAACTGAAGCGCTTCACGTTTGTTTCCTCAAAGCTTGCCGATGCGTATGTAACGCTCGCAGGCATAACCGTCGGAGTGAAGGAGTATGCGGTTGACAGGAGGATAGAGGAAGAGAGGGACTCGATAATAAGGGATACGTTCCAGAAAGTTGAATCCCTTATAGAACAGTATAAGAAGAAGAAGCTCGAGGCGCTAATAGGATACACGCTGAGGGAATCGCTGGAGCGCATGATAATAGCAGAGCTGAACGTGGCAAGAAGCAAGGCCGGAGACGTGCTCGCTAAGAATGAAGACAGCGGAAACAGCGCAGTGGAGATGGCAAGGTCCGGGTCTAGGGGGAGTATACTCAACCTTGAGCAGATGTCTATGTTCCTTGGACAGCAGGCAACGCTTAGCGGCGGCAGAATAAAGAGGGGTTACTACACGAACCGTCTGTTGCCACACATTATGCCTGGAGACGTCGGACCCAAGGCTCGCGGATTCATCACGACAAACTACTACTCTGGCCTTGCGCCGATCGACCTGTTCATGCACGCCGTAGGCTCAAGAGGATCGGAGGTATACAAGGCGCTGCTAACAGGAAGGAGCGGATACCTGTATAGAAGGCTTTCAAACGCCTTACAGGACTACTATGCGTACGAGGATTACAGCGTTAGGGACGTTAACAATAACATAATTCAGACAGTGTACGGAGGCGATGCCGTGAGCCCCGTGCTTACGCAGTTCGTGAAGGCGGCCGAAGAGGAAGAATGAGGAGATGACTATGGCCAAAAAAGATAGCGCAAAGGACAAGTTCGCCGTGCACTATGGTGAACCCGTGGGCATGATAGCGGCGCAGTCGATAGGAGAACCCGGAACACAGATGATCCTAAGAACTTTCCACTATGCAGGGATAGAAGCCACCATCGCAACGTCAGGGCTGCCCAGAATAGTCGAGCTGGTGGACGCGAAGAAGAAGCCTGCGACGCCAATAACTTACGTGTACCTTAACAATGATATTAAAAGGAGCTTTGAGAAATCCGAGGCAGTGCTTAAGAAGATAAACGAGGTAAAGATGAGCGGCATAGTCAAGAGGATAATGGAGAACTTCTCGAAGGGTACGATAAAGATAGTATTCGACAGGCAGGCCCTTGAGGCTGCAGAGCTTACCCCAGGACAGGTGGCTGCAAAAATAGCAAAGGTCATGGAGGCCGAGGCGAAGGTCGAGGAGGGCTCTGTGGTGATGAAGCTGAAGGCCAAGAAGCCGAAGGAAGTGAGGGCAGCAAGCGTAAAGATAATGAGAAAGGTAATACAGGGGATAGAGGGAGCAGGAAAGGCCATCATACAGCAGGACAAGGAAGGTGATTTCTACATCATAGCAGCTGGCAGCAATATCGAGGATATAATAAAGGTTGACGGAGTAGACAAATCGCGGCTTTACACTAACGACGTTTTCGCGATGTACAGGCTCTTTGGCGTGGAGGCCGCAAGGAACACACTTGCCAACGAGCTTAAGAAGACGCTCAACGAGCAGAAGATAGCCGTCGATGACAGGCATCTGCTCCTTGTAGCTGACGCGATGACTTACAGCGGAGACATAAGAGGTGTCGGAAGGCATGGACTCAGCGGCCAGAAGAGTTCCGTATTTGCGAGGGCTGCTTATGAAGAGACGGTAAAGCACCTTGTCAACGCGGCAGTACTCGGTGAAATAGACAATATGCGCGGAGTCACGGAGAACATACTTGTAGGGAAACAAATACCGATAGGTACGGGTTCGGTGAAGCTTGGCATGAAGAAGGAGGATATGAGGAAGACCAGACCGAAATAAGCGCAACAGGGAAACTTATTATGCCGGTTCAAGTATAAGAAGCGATGCTTACGTTAAGGGAGTTTGGCTTCCGCATGGGAAAGTAATATAAATCAGTATCGACAGATTTTCCCCTAACTCATCAATGCAACTGTTTCTGGTAAGATCATGGGAAATCTTTTCAAAGGTAGAGGTGTAAGCGCAAGCGCATCAGCGGAAGCGGCACTTCAGTCGCTTCTCAGAGGCAGGCCGATATCTGGCCAGTCGCTGCGGATGGCGAAGGAGATACTTCCTTCTTTCGTTGATAGGCTGGATACTGCAAAAGGAGAAGTCCTCCTTGTCGCAGGTAGCAACGGAGGAGGGCAGTTCTCGGAGATGCTGAGCGATACGGATGTGATAGCCGTAGGCTCGGCAGATCGCAGGCTTGATATTGATACTCTTGAGAGGTTCAGCGGCGCGGTGAGGGAAGCGGCAAAAAGGCTTGCTCAGGAAGGAATACGCGTTGCTGCGTTCGCAACAGCGCAGAACGAGAGTTATGTTGAGGGCATTGTAAGGCAGAGAATACGCAGCCGTTGGGGTTTACGTAAGGAAAGCGTACAGCTCCTGCACCTTCTTTTCTATCCGTCAGAGGAATCCGTGCTTGCATGGGAGCCAGAAAGACTGGCGAGGGCGCTGTTCACCAATAGCACTACGGTGATCGGGGATGACAGCATCAGGGTAGGCATAATAGAGAGGGCTGCGTCAGGAAGGGCCATCGCAGGGGATCGTGTGCTCTTTGAAGCTGAGAAAGCAATAGCCTATTCTTTCATCACGTACAGGTCGAACACTCCGCATTTCCCCATAGAGGTATCTTTTAATGAAGGCTTCAGGAAGATAAAACTCGCACTGCTCGACGTTGGCAGGCTCATACTCGAAGAGAAGGGAGTTAGGGTAGATTCATGGGCAGATGTTATAGGTAATGCGAGCGCGCTGCCGGCAGGAATGGTTCCTGCTGTTGAAGAAGTAGGCAGGATAAAGCACATGAGAGGGCTGCTGCGTGATGAGGGTACCCTTACTAAACTGCACATAATGGGAAGCGAAGCCGTTCACTGTGCAGCAGAAGCAAGAAGAGCATGAGCGCCCCCTTCCAGCTATTAACCTATCATAGGTCGTAGGTAATATAAAAGGTTTTCCATATCGCTTATGTAGACGGAATACCGCTGCGAAAATTATATAAATCAAGAGCCGCGCTAATTAATTGCGCCCTTGACCGCTACCGAAATGGGGTTCCGTGCGGAATCATAAATGGAACCCGATGTTTGGATATGGTTAGCTTAGTGTGGGCGCCGTTGGTCCCCATGAACACCTTAAGAAAGGACGGAGCAGGAGCTTTGCAGGGAGGAAGGAAGGAGATTGAGAAAGCTCTCAGAGGAGCCGGAGTCACTGAAAGCGCAGTGCACATTCTTGGCCAGATAGTTGAAGCCCATAGTAGAAGAGGCCTTGATGAATCCCTGTTTCTCGCGGGAAGCACAAACGGGAGGAAGCATTACTCCGCAGTGGTAAGCGACATTGATATGGTAGCCATAGGGAATGGAACGAGAAGGCTTGATCTGGGGGTACTTAACGCGATCTGTTCTGCGACAAGGGAAGCGATAGCAAAACTCGGGGAGGAAGGAGTATTCGTCGTTGGGTTCCCTACGTTCAGAGCCGAGACCCCAATTGAAGACCTCGCAAGGTATACCATAGCGCACAGGCAAGGAAAGAATCCGGACAATATAGAGGTAAAGCTGCTGCACACTCTATTCTATTCCTCGATTGATGCGCTTAGGGCGTTTGAACCCATAAGCCTGGCCGAGTCGCTGATCATGACCAGCATATCAATAATGGGAGAGGACAAGAAGGATGCACTGCTTTCTGCTTTGAGAGACGGCACGGTGCCGGTGAAGAGCTACATAATAGACGCCGAGACGACCCTGGCATATTCATACATGGGCATTATGTCAAATGTACATCTACCGGAAGAGACAGGAAGGAAAGAAGCCCTTAGGAAGGTGCAGTACGCACTGCTCCAGGCAGCGAAAGGCTTCCTCACCCAGAGGAACGTCCCCGTGTACTCTTTTGAGGGCGTAGTTACAAACGCAGGCCAGCTCCCGAGCATAAGCAGGGGGGTGGTGATGGATATAAACTCTGCAAAGAATAGCGCAGGGCTGCTTAGCATGGAGAGTGCAGTTGCGCTGCACACGATGGGGGCGAGAGCCATCTGCGAGATTGAGAAGGAAGCCGTGTGATTGGGACAATGCCCAAACAGCTATTGGAGCGCATATGATATAAAAGGCTTGCGCAGAGGAGACGCTGGCGCTGCAATAGAACTGAAATGCTTATAAAGCTGAGCCGAGAATTGTATTATGGAATCTTCACCAAGGTTATCCGTTTCTTCTGCGCCTTTGGCGCGTGCTGTTTGTGCTGGTGTTGTGCATGACCGTTGTACGCAATAATACTTTAGCGGAGGCTAGAGGAAGATCTGCACAGGTGATTGAGGCTGTGTTCGGCTCTCTCAGGAGAGAATTCCCTAACGATAATCTGTTTGGAATGGCGACAGGAAGCAACGGCAGGGAGGAGGGTAAGAACTATGTCTCGCACCGCGTTAGCGATACAGACATAGTAGTTGTTTTGGCAAGGAATAGGGAAGGGCAGAATTATGGGGAACGGCTGGACATCGATACGCTCACACGCATGCTTAACGCGATCAGATCTGCTGCACTTGAGCTAGGACCCGCAGACAGGGCACCTTTGCTCCCTAGGGCCAGAAACTGGGTTGCAGGCTTGTTTGCCCCTGAACGTAGCATGTATGTTGCCCCTTTTGCAACGGCCCCTACAGAGACCCTTGTGAAAGAATTAACAAGGCTCTCTATAATTGATGCTACCGGAAGGAGGCTTGGGAGCGGGAACATCTTTCCGCTTCACTGCCTTGTATATCCAAACCCTGCCGCCTTATGGGGTTGGGAAGACAGGTCCGTAGCCACACACCTGCTTAGCAGCGGCAGGGTTCTTTACGGCGGGGAGCTTAGGGAGCGTATAGAAGAAGGCATAGACTCGAAGAAAGCAATGGATGATGGAACCAGGAGGATGATAAGGGCAGAGACAGGAATAGTATATTCATATACGTTGCTCATCGCAAATCCTTACCTTCGCACCGAATTGCTTGCGGAGGACGGCATATCGAAGATGAAGTACGCAGCGATAATAGCCGCGGAAGTCTTCTTTGGCGAAAAGCTTGATGTTAGGGATTTTGGAGTGATACTCAAAAACAGAGATGCTCTCCCACAGGAACTCAGGGATTTCGTCGAGAGAGTGAAGGAGCTCAGGGAAAGATCCACTCTTCCGGGAAGGGATGAGCTTGTGGACCTGCATTTTCATGGGGCCAGAGCTATAAACGAAATCAATGGAATGCTTGCGAGGGAGAGGCGCACATGAGGTTTGGTGCTGTGCTGCAGTGCAATAAACACGATATTGGGTGTCATAATGATACGCAGGGATGACGAAAATTCACTGCTTAAATTATGGAATGGGGGTGTGAAACCAGCATATGGAGGCAGATGCTTATCCGACATTCCTGCGAGTATTGCGCACATTCTCGGAGTGGCAGGAGAGGGAAAAGGGCTCGACAGTTCGCTTCTTGGGGGAATTGACTGCAGCGGTGTGGAGAATGTGGTGCTGCTTCTCATCGATGGCCTTGGATACGAGATGCTGCTTCCCTCGGTTGGAAGAGAAGGATTCTTCAAGAAATTTGCAGATGAAGGCAGCATATCGCCAATAACTTCGGTATTTCCATCAACCACTGCGGCAGGCATTACCTCCGTGTCCACCGGCCTGACCACGCAGGAGCATGCCCTTCCGGAATGGAAAGTCTATTTCAGAGAGATAGATATGGTGATAGATACGCTGCCTTTTGCTTCTGTGGAGCATAAGAACCTCTATGAAATACTTGGGGATGGTGCTGATCCGAAGATGCTCTACAATGGAAGTACTCTCAGCGAGCGCCTTTCCGATTCAGGTGTAGAGGCATTCAACGTGACCTGGAAAAATATACAGAAATCCGCATACAATAGCATCATAAAGAGAGGGAGTGCAGGCATTCCTTACACTAAGAACTCCGATGCTGCAATAATACTGAGGAGGATTATTGAGAGCAGGAGGGGAGGCCGTGCTTACATAGATTTTTACACAGATTCGGTTGATTCGGTGACACACACGTACGGGCCGGGATCAGAGGAATCAGCTGCTGAGATCGCTGATCTCTCTGACATTTTGGACAGGGAACTGCTAGGGAAGATAAGCAGGGAGGATGCAATGAAAACCCTGCTAGTAATGACTGCTGACCATGGACATGCAAGAATACGACCGGAGAAAACAGTGTACCTTAACGATTATCCCGAGATAATTGGCTCTTTCGAAATCGGTCTTTCAGGAAGGCCTATACCGCCGACAGGCAGCTGCAGGGACGTGTTCCTGCATATCAAAAGGGAATTTCTCGATAGAACAATCGAGATGCTCACTGAAGAGTTCGGAAGCTTTGCCAAAGTTGTACGGACGGAGGACGCGATAAAGGAGGGGCTTTTCGGATTGAATTCGCCTAAAAAGGAATTCTATGATAGGGTTGGAAACGTCATGCTCCTCCCGGATGCGGAGCGGCCTATATGGTACGAATTCGTACAAGGAAAGAAGATGGAAGACAAGGGCATGCACGGAGGTCTTAGCAGACAGGAGATGATGATACCGTTTGGGATGGCGAGGCTCTCAGATCTGCTATGATCGGCGCACACCTATGCCTTTTCTGGCATGACCTTTTTGAAAAGATATTCGCCTTTTCGCGGCCTTCCCCTGAATTCTCCGAATTTGCAGTACTCGATGCCCTCCCTATCTACACCAAGCTGCCTGCGCAGCCTTTCGGAAGTTTCTGGCATGAATGGATATATTAGTATTGATATTATCCGGAGTGATTCGAGGAGATTGTAGAGAATCCCTGAGAGCTCATCGCCTTTCTTCTTCCATGCCTCCTTATCATTCACGTACTTGTTCGCAGCCCTGATGAATGACCATATTTCCCCGAGGGCTTTGAATGTATCCAGTTTCTCCATGTACTTTTCTATTGAAGGAAGATGCAGCTGCTCCTCAAGCTCAGGCTTACCTTTTATCTTTACGCCAGATTTCTCCGCCAGAGTGAGTACGCGGTTTGCAAGATTGCCAAGGTCATCGACAAGCTCTCCGTTTATCCTTGCCACCAGAGCCTTTTCGGAAAAATCGCCGTCCTCACCGAAGGGTATCTCTCTTGCGAGGAAGTACCGCAGGGCATCAGTACCGTATTTGGATGTGATGTCCTTCGGATTTATTGCATTGCCAAAAGACTTACTCATCTTTCTGCCCTCTATGGTCCACCATCCATGCGCAAAGACGCGGCGTGGAACTGCTATGCCAGCAGATAGGAGCATCGCGGGCCATATTACAGAATGGAACCAGTTGATCTCCTTGCCGACCACATGAACGTCAGCAGGCCAGAGCTCTTCGAATCTACCCTTAGGCCATCCTATCGCGCTCAGGTAATTTATTAGCGCGTCAACCCAGACGTACACCGTGTGCTTTTCATCTCCTGGGAATGGCAGCGCCCATTCCACGGTAGTACGCGTTATGCTTATGTCATTCAGGCCCGCTTCCACCCTGTTTATAATCTCCTGTGACCTGAATTGCGGAGAAAGGAACTCTGGATTCTCCTTATAGTGATTAAGCAGTTTCTCACGGTACTTGCTAAGCTTGAAGAAGTAGGACTCCTCATTTACGAGCTTCACTTCCCTTCCGCACTGCGGACACTTCCCTTCCTTGAGCTGGAGAGCCGTGAAGAAGGTCTCGTCAGGGGTGCAGTACCATCCTTCGTAGGCTCCCTTGTAAATATCGCCGCTCTCCTTGAGCCTTTTTATGAATTCTGCTACAGTGTTTTCGTGCCTCTTCTCGGTTGTGCGTATGAAATCATCGTTGGATATCTCGAGGATTTTCCACATCTCTTCGAACTGCGAGACTATGCCGTCCACGAATTCCTTTGGACTCTTGCCTGCGCCAGATGCGGCCTTTGCAATCTTCTCCCCGTGCTCATCTGTGCCAGTAAGGAAGAATACTTTTTCCCCATTGAGCGCATGCCATCTTGCTATGATGTCCGACATGACCATCGTGTACGCGTGGCCTATGTGGGGCTTGTCGTTTACATAGAATATAGGCGTAGTGATGTAGAATTCTGGCAAAGCATCATCAGATGGGAAGCAGTGCACCCATAGATTCTTTTTTATGCCTTTAGAGCTAAATAATGTACTGCCGGAGGTGGAGATATGGAAGAGGCTGAGGCTGACCTTGAACTGATAGACAAATTCACTGATTTCTTCAACGCCTATTATCTGGACCATCTGAACAGCATGTTCATAGGCTACCCCAAGATCAGGAGCGTGTACGTGGACTTGAGGGACCTGCAACGGTTTGACGCTGACCTTGCTTCCGAGTTGATGGAGAACCCTGACGGTGTGCTTAAGAGTGCGAATCTGGCGCTCTCAAAGCTCAATCCTAACCCAAATGCCACCGAGCCTGTGTACACCCGGTTTCACAGCTCTTACGCGAGCTCGCCGCTCATACAGGACGTTGGATCGGAAAACATCGGCAAGCTTCTTACGCTAGATTCGCTTGTGGTCAAGAGGTCGGAGATAACGCCCAGAGTGAGCATAGGCGTATTCAAGTGCTCATTCTGTGGCACCACGATAAAGGTGAGAGTGGAGAGGGAGAGCGCTACAGACATTTGCCCGCAGTGCAAGAGAAGATCGCTCAAGCAGGACAATGCGGAGTCGAGGTTCAGCAATCTGCAGCGAATAGCAGTGCAGGACCCCCTTGAGAAACTCAAGGGAAACATACCAACCTGGCAGCTTGAGGTCTGGCTTGAAGACGACATGGTTAATACAGTGATACCAGGAGACAGGATAGAGATAACCGGCATACTGAGGATAAAGCCGCGTAAGTCTTCCAAGGGCAAGGAAGACAAGTTCCTCTTCACGATGTTCCTTGATGCTGTCTCGCTTATGGCAAAGCAGCGTGAGTTTACCGAGATAGAGATAAGCAGGGAGGACGAAAAGACCATAAAGGAGCTCGGCAGCGATCCCAAGATATTCGAGAAGATCGCGAAGTCCATAGCGCCGTCGATATATGGATACGATGAGATAAAGAAGGCGCTTGCGCTGCAGCTTTTTGGAGGAACGCCTGAAAAGAAACTTGTCGACGGCGGAAGAATAAGGAGCGATATACACATGCTACTGATAGGAGACCCTGGCAGCGCTAAGACAAGGTTGTTGCAAGCGGTTACGGAGATCGTGCCGAAGGGCATATACGTGAGTGGGAAGTCTACCAGCGGCGCAGGGCTTACGGCCGCTGCGGAGAGGGATGAATTCTCAGAGGGAGGATGGACTCTGAAAGCCGGGGCTCTTGTACTAGGCTCTGGAGGGCAAGTGAGCATAGACGAGTTTGACAAGATAGGGGAGGAGGACAGATCATCCATGCTTGAGGCACTTGAATCGCAGACCATAAGCGTAGCCAAGGCAGGAATAGTTGCGAAGTTCAATGCCAGAACATCTGTTCTTGCGGCGGCGAACCCCAGGTACGGAAGGTTTGACCCGAATGTCTATCCCGCAGAGCAGTTCGACATACCTCCCGCGTTGCTATCAAGGTTCGATCTTATATTCCCTATAAAGGATGTACTCGATGATGAGAAGGACAAGATGATAGCGCAGCACATACTAACACAGCACAAAGCAGCAGGAGCACAGATAGCTGAGATCACTGACTATGAACAGGTAGAGAGCCCGCCGATTAGCTCCGATATTCTTCGCAAGTATGTCGCATACGCGAAGAAGAACATCAAGCCAAGGCTCACGGAGGAGGCAAGCGCCAAGTTCTCTGAATATTATGTTGACCTGAGAAGGCTAGGGGTTAAGCAGGGCGCTACCCCAATAACTCCGCGGCAGATAGAGGGCCTGGTTAGACTTGCAGAGGGAAGCGCCAAGGCGAGGCTCTCTCAAGTGATAGAAACAGGAGACTCCGAGCTTGCCATAGCGCTTTTTGAGTACATGCTGAACACCCTGGCTGTTGACAGGGGCGGTCGCAAGGACATAGACGCGCTACTCACAGGAATGCCGCGCGAGAAAGTCAATAAAATAAATGCGATACTGGGGCTGATAAAAGATCTTGAAGAGAGGGAAAACGGGGCGAAAGTTGTAAGGATACTTGAGGAAGCGGAGAAGCAGGGAATTGACAGGGCCACCACTACCAAGTACGTGAACGAGCTCGAGAGGAGCGGCGATGTATTCAGTCCCAGGCCTGGAGTGCTGCACGTTGTTAAACGGGACGAGGAGTAACGAGGTACTTTTGTTGGAACGAAGGATAGAAAGTAGGCAGTTGCTTAACATAATGACGCTGTTCCTTATCGCGCAGTTTGGAGGACTCTTTCTTATATTCGTATCTTTTCTACCATCGTATGCTTACATAGCGGCGCAGCCGATCGGGCAGGGCAGCTATTTGAACCCCACAGATATCGTGGTGAACCTCGTTACGGCGATCCTTTTCGTATACATAATAATAAGGTTTTATAGGGCAGACGCACTCTTCCAGCTCTTCGAGTTCTTCTTCGTTATAATAGGGTCTTTCTTCTTCTTTATTTTCGTTGTCGGAGATCTCCTACCAAACATCAGCACACTCGCGTCGTGGGCGTTGCCCCTCTTCCTTGCCCTTCTGCTACTAGGCGCAAAGAGGAAGTACGGCAGGCTCAGGAATATGGTTACGATAATAAGCAGCATAGGGTACGGCATACTGATAGGCATAGCCCTTGTGGTACAACTGGGATTCATAGCTGTTTATGCATTCATGGCTATCGTCGCGGTGTATGATTATATCGCCGTCTTCGTGCTGAAGTTTATGATACCTTTCGCAAGGCGTGCATCCAGCATGAATCTCTCAATGATGATAGGCTCTGCGAATGTTGAGTTCGTTCCAGGTAGGAGGATAGGAAGGAAGGAGGCACGGGAGTACAGAAAAATGGATTTCGGACCTATAGACAAGACGGTGAAGGGAATGATATCCAAGGGCAATGCACCCATGATATCAAGCATGCTTCTGGGAAATGGAGACATAATGCTGCCCATTGCTGTTGCTGTAGGAGCGTACATAGCATATTTCAGCTACTTCGTCAGCGTGATGATAGCGTTGGGCGCGGCGATGGGTCTTCTCTTCACTACCGCGCTGCTTAAGAAGTACAAGGTAGGCCTACCCGCAATACCTCCGCTCTTTGCATTTGTTAATATATTTCTTGCGATAGCTTTTGCATTTACCAGACCTTGGGATACAGCGTATATCGTAATTTTCGTCGTGGCATCACTGCTATCGATATTGGCAATGCTTCTTACGCTTAGGAAAATGTTTGGTATGAATAAGGCTAGGACTTGATCTTGCGTATCAGGTGCTCGACTATCTTTTCTGCGGGATTGATCCCCGTTGCCTTTTTGAAACCCTGCCATGAGATGGTGGGATTCGTTTCAAGCACGTAGTAGCCGTCCTTTGTCTCAGCGATGTCTACGCCAACGTAATCAAGGCCTAGAATCTCTGCGGACTTTACAGCCATCTCGCGCATCTCCGCAGGCATCTTTGTTGCCATCGGCTTCGCGCCTTGCGCTACATTGCTTTTCCAGTTTAGGCCTTTCCTGAACTCGGCGCCTATTGCCTCTCCGCCAACCACAATTACACGGTAATCTCCGCCGCGCCGCTTATTGAGGTATTTCTGAACGTATAGGGGCTTGTTCAGGTTTATGAAGTAGCTGAATACCTGGAACGCAACGTCAGGATCGTCTATCCGGAAGACCCCGAAGCCCATATTGCTCCTTAGCTGCTTTATCACTACGTGCCCGAATTCCTTAACTGCGTCGTAGCCTATGAACATATGCTCGCTTGATATAGTGTCAGGAACAGGTATCCCGCTCTTTGCTAGCGCTGCGAGAGCTGCCAGCTTATCTCCTGCAGCAAGCCAGGAGAGAACCGGATTTATTACGCGTATGCCTTTCTGCTCCATCGCCCTTACCGCCCAGATCCTGTGTCCGAATTGTTCGAAGTCCTTTATTAGGCCGAGATGACGCATTATGGCCCCGTCTACTTCGATTGGTGTCCTTTCCGACCTGGAGAGCGTCTGGTATATGCTGATTCCGTCCTTTCCGAGCTTTATCCCGAGCATATCGACATACACCATCGATACCCCATGGCCTTGCGCTCGTATATAATTGTCAAGGTCTATGATGTCCTTGTTGTTGTACTCTATCTCGTATGGCCGTATGAGCCCGATCTCCATTAAAACACCGCACTAATGATATTGCCCGTTTCTTATTATAAGGACTTCGTTCCTGCTTTTCATTCGGAGCGCACAGAAGGTATATGAATATTAGATCGCCATAAGTCACCGGGAGGTTTTTTGATGGGAATTGATGCGATTAGGCAGGAGGATCCTGAGATTCTTGGGTACATTGAAAGGGAGCTCGTGCGACAGAGGGAAGGGCTTGAGATGATACCTTCGGAGAATTTTGCCAGCATTGCCGTGATGGAAGCCCAGGGGACGGTGCTCACAAACAAATACTCCGAGGGCTATCCGGGAAAAAGGTATTACGGAGGAAATGATTTCATAGACGGGATTGAGAGGCTTGCAGTGGAGCGCGCAAAAGCACTTTTCGGCACACCTCATGCTAACGTACAGCCTTATTCCGGATCTCCTGCAAATCTCGCAGTGTACCTCGCAGTGTGCAAGCCAGGAGATACAATAATGGGGCAGAACCTTACAGACGGAGGGCACCTCACCCATGGATGGAAGACGAGTGTCACAGGACAGCTCTTCAAGAGCATACCGTATCACGTCAGGGAGGACGGATACATAGACATGGAAGAGGTAAGGAAACTTGCGATTGAAAGCAGGCCCAGGCTGATCTGGGTCGGCTCTACAGCGTATACCAGGAGGTTTCCTTTCAGGGAATTCGGGGAGATAGCAAGGGAAGCGGACGCATATCTTGCCGCAGACATTTCACACATTGCGGGGCTTGTTGCAGGAGGAGTGCACGAGAGCCCGAAGGAGTATGCAGATATAATAACAACAACCACCCACAAGACCCTAAGAGGCCCCAGAGGAGCCATGGTAATGGTTACAGAGAAAGGACTCAAGAAGGACCCTGAGTTGGGGGAAAAGATAGACAGGACCATATTCCCGGGAATGCAGGGAGGCCCGCATGACCACACCACCGCAGGGATAGCCGTCGCGCTTCTCGAGGCCGGGAAGCCTGAGTTCAAAGAATATGCGTCGCGGATAGTCAGAAACTCGGAGGTGCTTGCAGCAAGTCTCGCAAAAAGAGGATTCAAGCTAGTTACGGGAGGCACAGAAAACCATATGATACTTATGGACCTTACGAATCAAGGCATCGGGCTTGGAGTCTTTGCCCAGGAAGCTCTTGGGGCCGCAGGCATAACCGTAAACAAAAACACGATACCGAGAGATCCGTCATCGCCATTCTACCCGAGCGGTATACGCATAGGAACCCCCGCGATTACTTCGAGAGGCATGGGAGAAGGCGAGATGGAAGAGATAGCAGACTTCTACCGTGATGCTTTGGAAGAGATAAATGGTTGCTCATTGCCACAAGAGAAGGGAGAGAGGAAGGAGTGCATAAGGAGATTTAGAGAGAATATTTCCAAAAATGATAAAATTGCCGAGGTGAGGAGGAAGGTTTCCCTACTCTGCGAGAAGTTTCCACTCTATCCGGAGCTTGGCTGAATCATGGTGCAGCGCAGGGCATGCTGCCCTGACCAGCAGCCTTTTATATTTGAACTGGGATAACATAATGAAAGGGAGTGTGATGAACCGCCAATGGCACGCGATAGGGAAGTTGTTCGCCTATCTATATTACGTGGCAGGTTCCTGAAGCCTATTATTTTAAGGGCACTCAATACGAACCAGATACTGATTTTATCTGAGCTGAGGAAGAACTACAACAGGGGGATCTCTGCTGTGGTGCGTGATCTCTCAGAGGAGCATGGCATAGCGGAATCTACGCTGAAACTTAACGCGAGGATATTGAAGGATCTTAGCCTCGCGGATTTTGGTGACAGGATAGAGCGGAAACCTGCAGTGCTCACTGAATTCGGAAGAGGAGTTATAGAGGTGATATTCGGTGAAATCAGTGGCTAGACTTGAAGTTAGCTTGATAAACAATCCGCGCAGTTCAGTTGAGATAGACTTGAAGGGACTTGTAAGAATAGCAAAAAGCGGATTCGGCCCACAGATGACCGAAGCGGATGTGCGCGTACACGTGCTTGGAGGAGACTTTGTGCATCTGCTTCGCGTGGATAAGAAAGAGGTAGGATTTGCCGCATACAGAAGATTTGAGGCAGGGGAGGGGAAGAATAAGGAAGGACCAGGACAGGAGAGGGAAGGAACGATCCTGTATCTCGCAGGGATAGTTGTAGATGGAGAACATCAGGGGATGGGATTGTTTGGTCTTTCGTTAGGAAACGCAATACGCGAGAATAGGCCATCTTATGTGGCCCTGCGCACACAGAATCCCGTTGTTTACCATAGATTGCTCAGGTCGGAGCACATATCAGCGGTTTATCCGAACGTCTCCGGAGAGCTGGCATCCCCGATGATAATGCAGGTTGCAGAGATTGTAGCCGAGAGACTTGGGATGGAAGGGATGGACAGACATACGTTTGTTGAAAGGGGCACTTATGGCCAGTCACTTTATCAGAATAATCCTGTCTCCAGCAATGAAGCCGCGAATGATTTCTTCAGAAGCAGGTTGGGTATCAAAGTTGGCAGGGGAGACTCTGTGCTTCTGATAGGGCAGGTTGGTGGAAGTGAGACAGAGAAATATGGAGACTTCGCATAGCTACCTTAGTAACAGCCAGATGGGTTTTAAAGTTGTAAGTGTATCGCTTGATAGGTATTCCAATGAAGGTATTTGATCTGGTAGAGAGCCCGGAAGTGGGCATTGTTGGCTGCTTACATGGAAATGAGAAGCTAGGAGCGCAGGTGATTAGAACGCTCTCGTCAAGAGAGAAAAAACTTCCGATACGTACGGTAATAGCGAACGAGGAGGCCATGAAGAGAGACGTGCGTTACATTGATACTGATCTAAACAGAAGCTTTCCAGGAGGCCAGGGAGGAGGGATAGAGGAGAGGCTTGCACCGAAGATACTCAAAGCTCTTGAAGGGTGTAGGTATATTATAGACATTCATTCGACAACATCAGGAATGGCTGACTGTGTAGTGACAACAACGGACAGCTTCAGGAAGAGGAAGGTAAGAGAGCTCATCGAAGCGGTGCCCATAGGGAAGGTGGTCATAATGAACAAAAGTATCGGAAAAAGAAGGTCACTGATAGATCATGTCAGGTGTGGTGTATCTATCGAGTTCAGTCAAGACAGGGCAGCAGAGTCTGTTGCCGCTATAGTGGAGAGGAGCATAAGGAACTTTGGGGAGGACAGGAGGAGGCATTCACGCAAGGAGTATTTCAAGGTATTGCGCCCTTTGAAGATCAAGGACAGTTCTAAACTAATGATGAAGGATTTCAGGAGGGTGGCAAAAGGCAGCGCATTTGCAGTAGCAGCAGGCAAAAAGATCAGGGCAGACTACGACTTCTATCCAATATTCATAAATGAACGCGGCTATAAAGATACAACATGCATAATTGCAAAGAAGATCGTACTGGGAAAACGTTAGAACTTCCAGAAACGCTTCTTTGGGTCCCCTTCGCTGCCATCCCTCAGGGTCCTGAATCTCTCGATAAGGTCGCGTTCTTCAGCGGAAAGGACCTTTGGCATCTCCACGTTTATGGTCACGATCTCATCTCCGTACGAACTGCCCCTGAACCTTCTTACACCGTGACCTTTTATCAGTAACCCCACGTTTGGCTGTGTTCCGGGCTCGATAAAAACTTTTTTCCCGCCTTTCAAGGTGGGAACTTCGGCTTCGCCTCCGAGTATAGCAAGGTAAAATGGGATTGTGACTGAAGCAAGGATGTTGTCGCCGTCTCTTTTGAAGGTTGTGTGAGGCAGAGTATTTATCTCGATATAAAGATCGCCCTTGCCGTATCTCGAATAGTCGCCCATTCCTTCAAGTCGTAGTCGCATGCCATCGCTTACACCTGCAGGGATATCCACATTCACCTTCTCTGTCGCAACTTCGCCGCCTGTTCCGCCACAATGCCTACAGCTCTTCTCATGCACCTTCCCAGTGCCGCTGCATCTATCGCATGCTGAGACAACTTGCACCTGACCGAACAGAGTATTGCTGGTACGTCTTACTCTGCCGGCACCTCTGCATTCATTACACTTTATAACCTTTGACCCGGGCTCGGCCCCTGAGCCGCCGCAAGAACCGCATGCTCTGACATGCTTTACTGAGATGTCTTTCTTGGCTCCTTCAGCGACCTCTTCAAGGCGAAGATCCAAGCGATACAGGAGGCTGCGCCCTTGCTCTGGCCCTGGCTGCTGCCCGAAGAACCGGGAGAACATGCCGCCGGGATCCGACCCCATTCCAAAATCCACATTAAGGCCGATATCTCTGAAGATGTCCTGAAAGTTGAACCCCCTGAAGATGTCCTCTTCGCTGTATCTCTGGCCGAATTGTTCCGGTCCGTAAGTGTCGTACCGCTGCCTCTTTTCGGGATTTCCGAGAACGGCATATGCCTCGTTGATCTCCTTGAGTTTGGACTCTGCGTCTGCAGACTTGTTCCTGTCAGGATGATACTTTAGCGCAAGGTCACGGTACGCTTTCTTTATCTGATCCTGCGTTGACGCCTTTGGCACTCCTAGTACGTCATAATAGTCCCGCATGCTGATCTGCTTATTTTTCTACCTTGAAATCGGTATTTACGGCATCTGAGCCGTCAGGGCTCTGTCCAGCAGAGCCCGCGCCATCCTCAGGACCAGGGGTTCCAACGCCCTCCCCTGCCTGGGGAGGCTGCCCGTATATGTTGGAGCCTATCTCCTTCAGGGCATCAGAGAGCTTTGAGACCTTCTCACGTATCTCATCGGTGCTTTCCCCCTTGACAGCTTCTGAGAGTTCGCTTTTTGCATCCTCGACCTTCTTGCGTACATCTTCGGGTATCTTGTCCTTGAATTCCTTGAGAGTGTTGTCCGCACTGTAGATGAGTGATTCGGCTTCGTTCTTTGACTGTATCTTCTCGAACTCCTCCTTGTCCCTCTGTGCATACTCCTCTGCCTCCTTGAGCTTCTTCTCAAGATCTGATTTGTCCATCTTGTTCGGAGCGATCACCTGCATGCTCTGCTCCTTCCCCGTCTTTGTGTCCTTTGCAGTGACATGCAGTATTCCGTTTGCATCTATATCGAAGGTGACCTCTATTTGCGGCACTCCTCTCGGAGCTGGAGGTATTCCCTTGAGCTGGAACCTTCCAAGCTCCACGTTGTCTTTTGAGAGCTTCCTCTCCCCCTGAAGGATATGTATATCTACCTCAGGTTGGTTGTCAGCTGCCGTTGTGAATACCTGCGACTTCTTTATAGGTATAGTAGTGTTGCGCTCTATAAGCGGAGTCATAACGCTTCCGAGAGTCTCTAGACCGAGAGAAAGCGGAGTCACATCGAGTAGGACTATATCCTTTACCTCACCGGTAAGGACCCCCGCCTGGATTGCTGCTCCGAAAGCGACAGCCTCCATCGGATCTACCCCGCGCTCTATCTTCTTGCCGAAAAGCTGCTCAACGTACCTCTGCACTAAGGGCATGCGTGTCGGCCCTCCCACAAGTATTATCCTGTCGATGTCCTTGGGCTCGAGCTTCGCATCCTTGAGTGCCTGCAGAGCCGGTTTTGTAGTTCTCTGCACTATGGGGAGGACGACATCCTCGAGCTTTGCACGCGTGAGGGAGTAAGAGAAGTTTATTGGGGTCTTGTTTGCGTCAAGCGCAAGGAAAGGAAGATTCACCTCGCTTGTAAGCGTTGTGGACAGCTCTATCTTGGCCTTCTCAGCGGCTTCCCTGAGCCTCTGCATAGCTTGCTTGTCTTTTGTGACGTCGATGGCGTGCTTCGAAGATATCTCTTTTGAGAGGAACTCTATTAGAGCATTGTCCATGTCTGTCCCTCCGAGCTGTGTATCTCCATTGGTTGACTTTACCTCGAACACCCCGTTGCCGAACTCCATTATAGTAACGTCAAGCGTTCCTCCTCCGAAGTCGTACACGAGAATCTTCATGTCTTTGCCCTGCTTGTCTATCCCATATGCGAGAGATGCCGCAGTAGGCTCGTTGACCAGCCGCACTACCTCAAGGCCCGCTATCTCCCCTGCGTCTTTTGTGGCCTGGCGCTGATTGTCATTGAAGTAGGCCGGAACCGTTATCACTGCCTTTTTGACTTCTTCGCCGAGGAATGCCTCTGCGTCCTTCTTTATCTTCTGCAGCACCATTGCAGATAGCTCCTGCGGAGTGTAATCCTTGCCGTACACTTTGTACTTCGAGTCGGTACCCATTTTTCTCTTGAAGGCATAGAGTGTGCCTTCCGGATTTGCGATCGCCTGGCGTTTCGCAGGCTCGCCGATAAGTCTGCTGCTGTCCTTTGTAAAAGCAACATAGCTGGGGAAGGACTTTCCATAAAGCGATGTGCCCTCAGCGCTGGGTATCAGCACTGGCCTTCCTGCCTCAAGTACGGCTGCAGCAGAATTCGATGTCCCAAGGTCTATTCCTATTATCTTCATGTTATCACGTTGTTTTTCCTTGCTCCTGTTTTGTCTCTTTCGAGACTACAACCGAAGCAGGCCTTAGCATAATCTCATTGAGCATGTATCCCTTCCTTATGGTTTCTATGATAGTGCCATCAGACTCCTGACTCTCCCTTGTCAGCACTATCTCATGTTTGTAAGGATCGAACCTTCCTTGTGAATTGATCTCACGTAGCCCATCCTTCCGGAGAGTATCGCTCAGATTTGAAAATATCAGCGCTATCCCCTTCTCGCTCTCACTTTTCAGCGCCATCGACTCTATCGCTATCTCGAATTCATCAAGAACCGGAAGCAGATGTGATACGCATTCAGCCTTGCCGATGCCTTTTGCGCCTTCTAGTTCCTTTGCAGTCCTTTTCTTGTAGTTATCGAACTCAGCAGCAAGGCGAAGGAACCTGTCCTTCATCTCCTCTCGTTCTTTCTCCCATGCCTGCTTTCCAGCAGAGGCGGTTTCTTCAGAAGCCTTCTTATCGTCCATTCATCTCCTCCTCCAATATCTCATCCATTTTCTCTGCAAATTCCAGGAGCTTCTTGAACTCCATCATAAGATCCGACTGTAGTTCTGTGATGGTGCCAGTCATGTCTCCAGAGCGCAGGTAGTACTTTCTGCCCTTCCTTATTATTATTCCAGAATATATGAAACGGTTTAGATGGTATATGACTGTACTGCGAGGTATGGACAGTTTCTCGTTGAGTTTCTTGCTCGTTACCCCATTGCCGCTCATGCTGCTCTCTGCTATCTCCTTGAGCAGTGCGGGTTCGGAATCATTGCCAGACAGATCGAATACTTCGCAGAATAGCGCAGTAAGGCCATCGATGCCGTCTTTGCGTGGCCTGTTCATTGCCCGCTTGATGACCAGCTTTTCCACGTTTGACATATGATCAATGTTTAACCTATTAAATATATAAACATTTGCTTTTTTACAACAAAATATTGTAAATTTTCATAATGAAGTTGAATAGCCAGCATCATCCATTGCAGAGGCAATTGTGCAATTGCATGTATATATTTGTTTGCTGGATTATCTACATCATGCCGGACTTCTCAATGATCATAACGACTTTCCCGCGCAAGAAGGATGCTGAGAGGATCGCGAAGGAGCTTGTGAAAAGAAGGCTTGCCGCCTGCGTGCAGATAATTCCCGCAAACAGCGTGTACCGATGGAATGGCAGCATTAAGAATGACAGGGAGGTGATCTGCATGATTAAGGGGAGGAGGAAGGATTTTGAAAGGGTAGAATGCGCAATAAAGGAGTTGCACAGTTACGAGGTGCCGGAGATAATTTCGGTCAGAATGGATGGCGGCAGCAGGGATTACATGGCGTGGCTTGCAGACTCTACTGGATGATAAGCATGGGAGAGGAGACACTTATGCCTTCGTTCTCATTCGTAGGCAGGATGGCTAGCGGTAAGAGCACATATGCAGATGAGATGGCCAGGAAGATGAGCTCCGAGCTAGGGATACGGATTTACAGGGCTTCATTATCGGCGAAGATATCTGAGGTTGCAAAAGAGCTCTTTGGTATGGAGGGAAAGGACAGAAGGCTTCTACAGAAGATAGGCACCAAGATGCGCGAAATAGATCCCGAGGTGTGGGCTAGGCTGCTAGTGCAGAATGCAATTGCCTTTAAGACCATGCCGATGATTATCGACGGAATCAGAACGCATGGAGAAGAGGCTGTCATCAGGGAAGGAATACCCGGAATGTTCATAGTAAGGCTTGAGACAAGGGAACATGAGAGGCTTGCTGCATTCGAAGCCGAGCATGGGAGGCGTCCTACAGAGGAAGAGCTTAATGATATTACTGAAGAAGGCATAGCAAGCATAAGGGAAGATATTACCATGTCAAATCCTTATCGCAGGGACCTGATGGAGAAGCAGATAGGCATGCTCGTTGATATGGTCAGAGAAGGCAGGCTGAGCGGATCCGGAAGCACGGATAGGACATTTCAGGCCTGGTCTGTGCCGTGATCCCTGCGCCCTATGCCGAAATAATCGAGAACTGCAGGCGCCACATCAAGGACACAGGGATTTGATGGCATAACTGCAGAGCTGGAAGGATGTATGCCTATTATGCCATGGCGCGTATGATCTCCGCTCTTGGAATCCTCCGGCTTCAGGAAATTGCTATCAGAGAAACTGAATATGTCTATGACGTATCCTTCTTTCGCCTGGACGAATATGTCAGGTGCTATGAATTTCGTAGTGCCCAGGTAGTAATCTTTGGCATCAATTACCTCACAGAACACCTTGTCGCCTTCCGCACTTCTTGCGGCGCGCAGGAGGTCCATAAGCTCGGCTTTCACACTGGGGCGCTCTTCTTCAGGGACTGCGCCTGATTCGAATCTTTTATCATTTATCCAGATGGAACATACTGCGCCGTATGAAAGTGCCGCGAATGCCTTTGTCCTGGCCATATCAAAATCGAGATGGTGCAGCCTTGAGCCGTTTGCGTTTCCTTTTTGCCGTTCTGGAAGCGAGATGTAGGAGTGCTTTTCAAGATAGGAGTTTATAAGGAACTTGTTGGCTATCGGTTGTGCCCCATGATCCGATACAAGTAGCAGCGAACCTCCCTCTTTATCAGAGATGCCGATAAGGTAATTTATGAAGTCGGATATTTCGCGATATACGGAATAGACAAGTGTGCGGCGGTGCGGATCGCTAAGTGCGAAGTGCTGTATCCTATCCGTTTCGGTGAAACATACGAAAACGAAGTCATAGCTGCCTGATTCGAGGAGCTCGCGCGAGATGGCTGCGCGCCTTCTTGCACTATCGGCGAGTATGCCAGCTGCTTGCGCGATGCTTATATCTCTGCTCTTTATCATCTTCTCAACATCGGGCTCGCCGCTGAAATCATGCTTCTCAACTACAGAGGATATTGATGGGCTTGACTTAGGCTTCAATGGAAATCCCGTGATCATGTCTATATTGCCGTTGTCAGAAAGTTTTGTGTCAGTGGCAGGAGTTATGACCAGGCAGCGGAGCCCTGATTCGGCAAGAAGCTCCCAGAAGGGCGGATTCTGGCGCGGGTCGTAGAAAATTAGCTGCTGCGAATAGTCCCCCTTTATCTCAAAGAAGTCAGGCACACCGTGCTCTCCCGGAGGCAGTCCAGTGTATATGCTGGGCCATGCTGCTCCTGTCATAGGGGGAAGGGTGGATTCCATCTCGGATATACTCCCGTTTTTCAAGAAGCGCGAAAAGCCGGCAGCTATGCCGTTCTCGGTCAACTCGTTGATAAGCCACAGTGGAGCAGAATCTATACCCACCATGTAAAGTTTTTTGCCCTTCTTTTCCATGCATAGCGCCGTGCCTTTATTTGGCCGATAAGGATATATAATCCCAATGCTATGAGGACTAATGGGAGTTACATGTGCAAGCACTGCAATGTAAACTGCGATTGCGACTGCTCCGGGCAGAGGTCCAAATTCTTCGTCAATTCTGGTTGCAGCATATACCTTTACGATTACACCTGCCCTAAGTGCAGCCACACTTTTGACATCAGCCTCGACGATGCAAAATAGTCCGTTTCCCTCTCCCTCTTCCGGCATACAGGGAGAACGTCCTTTCTATAATTTCTGAGGATTTTCCGAGATACGTCCGGGGGTCGGAAAGTTCTGATATCTCTGAATGAGAGAGAAATCCGGATATATCAACATTCTTAAGAAGAAGATCTGCGTACGCGGTTCTAGACTTCAAGGCTTCGAGCGCAAGCTGCTGGGAGAGGAGTCTTGCCGCTGACCTGTGCATCCCCTTTGATATCAGCCTGCTCATTATGCGTTGTGCAGTAACGGCCCCATAGGTGGAACCCAGATTAGAGCGTATGCGATCCTTTTCAGGCTTCACGCGCCTTATAACATTCTCAAGAAGCCTGGCAGAATAGTCTGCAAGGACAAATGCCTCGGATATGGAGATTCTGTCAGAAAGCGATGCCGTAAGATCCCTGAAGTCTTCGCTGAGCATCGATTCCAGAGAGGTTGATGCGAACCCGCGCAATGTCCGAGATATAGAGATACACCTCTCCTCAATGAAAGGGTTTCCGTGCACGTTCTTGTGAGGCATGGCTGAGCTGCTTACGGATTTGCGGTCCACTGGCTCGATTAGCTCGAGTATCTCGGTACGCCTTAGCGTCTTGATGTATTCGGCTATGCTGGCTATCCTGCCACCGAGTACGGCTATGTCTGTCAGAATGTAAGATATGTTCTCGCGCGGCGGGGTCTGCATCGATACCGCAGAGGGCCTTATACCCAGCTTGCCGAGGGCGCGACGCTCTATTTCGAAGCCATCCATGCCCTCGTCTGAAGAGACATCGTAGCTGCCAACGGCTCCTGAAAGCTTTCCTTCGGTGCAGTTCTCAAGGTCATAACGCAGCCTCTCTACGGATTTGTTTAAGCAGAAACCGAAGAATGCAAACGGCATACCGAAAGAGACAGGTATTGCGTGCTGCCCATGGGTTCTTGCTATAGCTGCAATGGCTTTCCATTCAACTGATACTGCGAGACATGAATCGCGTAGGCTTTCAGTTGTCTCGAGCAGGATCGCAAGCCCTTTTCGCATCTGAACTGCTTTGGCGGTCTCTATGACGTCTGCTGAAGTCAGGGAGTAGTGTACGTAGGCTCCGCTCTTGCCGGCTTGCTTTGAAAGCTCTTTTATTATGGCTGCTGTTTCGTGGTGGGTCTCGCGGGCCTCTATCCTGTGGACTTCGTCAGGCTTCACGCGCCTTACGCTTGCGGCCTTGCGTATGCTTCTGGCCGCAGATGGAGGCACCTTGCCAGGATAAAGCTCGGATATTGCTGTTGAAGCGGCAGATTCAGCATCCAGTATTGATTGGAGATAACCTGACTCTCCAAATATACGAGTCATGCGCGTGCCATACCTGACCCCTGTTGGAGAAACGTTCTCTGAATGAACTGAACCATAGGAGACATCCAGCTTGGGTCCGGTTTTACTACTGCGCTCGGTGCGGGGCATGCTTATCGCCCCGATATCTTCTCATCGCGCAGATCTATGATGTCGTAGACGTCCTCCCCGGTACCTATCAGTGTAACAGGTATTCCGACCTCTTTTTCAATCTTTTCGATCCAACGTTTGGCCTCAGAAGGCAGTTTTTCGTACCTTTTTATGCCGTTCACGTTCTTGAATCGTATATCAAGCTTTGTTATCGCTATCTGCGTAGCCGAGTTTATGGAAGCCACGTCCTTGGCCAACTCTGCATCGAAATCGGCAACACGGCGTCGCCTTCCCGTGACAGTCCCATACTCTACCATGCCCATCTTGTCGGCATCCGTAGGCGATAGTTCGCCTTCAAGCGGACCCGCACCTACCCGCGTTATGAATGATTTGAATACCAGTATTACATTTCCGACATATTTAGGGCCTACACCGACCTCGCTCAATACTCCCGAAGAGGTGGCATTTCGGCTTGTTACGTAAGGATAAGCGCCGTGATACAGGCTGAGAAGATGGCCTTGCGTTCCTTCAACAAGCACACCCTTCCCCTTTGCAAGAGCCTTTGTGAGTTCAAGAGGTACGTCCTTTATGAATCCGCTTATCTCAGGATAATCTTTTGCAAGCTTGAGTCTGCGCAGAATTCGCTTTGACTCGGCACTGCCGACTCCCTGCACGGTGCTGCCGACTTCACCGCTTAGAAACTTGTTGCTCTTCTCCTCGTTTACCTCTTCTTCTGTTATGACGGCTGCATGGCCGTCTATGATGACTCTGTTCTTTGATCCTGTTTCATCCATCTCCTTGAAAAGGACGTCAAGCTTGATCAGAGCGCCAGGGGGTATTGCCAGTTTTGATTTCCTGTTTACGAATGCCGAAGGGATGGTCCTGAGCGGATACTTTTTCTCCTCGAAAACCACGGTATGGCCCGCGTTGATCCCGCCGGTTCGGAGCGAGAATGCAGGAGCGTCATTCAGCGCAAGATACGATGCCACTTTTCCCTTCCCCTCGTCACCGTAGAATCCGCCTACGACAAGATCTATCACGCAGACACCAAGGATGAATCGATGGCCTCGTTTATATAATTTACGCACAGGCCTCAGGAGAGGCGCTGTTTGTAATCTTCATAACCGAATCTCCTGAGTATCTCCGTTTTTTGCTTTCTGGAGTTGTAAAATGCTATCGAAGGCAGACGGACTCCGTTGAACGTGGTGGTCTTTACCATCGTATATAAGGACATATCAAGGAAGACTATCCTGCTTCCGGCCTTGAGAGGGCTGTCGAACGAATAATCGCCTATGACGTCGCCTGCGAGGCAGGTCATCCCTCTCAGATGGTAGCCGTATTTCTTCTCGTCTTTCTCTCCGGCACCGATGATGTCGGGTTTGTATGGCATTGCAAGAACGTCAGGCATATGGGCCTCTGCGGATGTGTCAAGGATGGCAACAGCCATGCCCTCCCCTTTCCCAAGTGCCGTTTCATGAACAACGTCAAGTACGGTGGATATCAGCACGCCGGTATTTAGCACTACGGCTTCTCCAGGTTCGAGATGCACCTGCACGCCGTAACGTTTCTTGAAATCTTTTACCAGCCTGACAAGAAGGCCCACATTGTAGTCAGTGCGCGTTATGTGATGACCCCCGCCGAAGTTGACCCATTTCATTTTTGAGATATGCCTCCCGTAAAATTTCTCGAAATGTTTCAGTACATGCGACAACGCTTCTGCGTTGTTCTCGCATAAGGCATGAAAATGCAAACCGTCTATGCCTTCAAGGTCTTCGCCTTCAAGTTCTCCTGGAAGTACCCCCAGACCGGCGCCAGGCAGAGAGGGATTGTACAGGTCGGACTTGATTTCGGAATACATCGGGTTTACCCTAAGCCCTACCTCTATTTTCCTGCCGCTTTTTGCTATAGTTTTCCTGTATTTCTTCCACTGCCGTAGGGAATTGAAGATTATAACGTCAGAGTATTTCAGCAGCTTGCCCAGGTCCTCTTCCGAATATGCAGGCCCAAAGGTATGTACCTCCTTGCCAAAGATCTCCCTGCCTAGCTGCGCCTCTATGGGCCCGCTTGCGCATACGCCGTCCAGATACTCCCTTATAATAGGAAATGTTCTGTACATCGCGAATGATTTGAGGGCTATTAAGACTTTTGCGCCTGTCCTCTTCTTTACTGAAGCCAGGAGCTCCAGGTTCCTTCTTAGTGGCTCTTCGCTCACTAGGAAGCATGGAGTTTCAGCGATCTCCCCTGTTATTGATGCTGGAAAATCTTTCTTGGCGTCCCTCCTGGCGGCTGCGCGCGCAGTGCGGCTGAGATAATGTACTGGAGAACGGTTGGTGTTTTTGCTTATGCTATCAACTATCAGGAAGTTTTCCGGTAAATGTTATATTTTCCCAGGGCAGACCGTACTTGTTAAGCGCTTCCATGAAAGCATCAGGATCGAGCTGCTCCATGTTGAATACGCCTGCTTCTTTCCATATGCCCTTGATCACCATCATGGCGCCTATCATCGCAGGGACACCAGTAGTGTAGGATATTGCCTGTGCGCCGACTTCTCTGAATGATTCGGCATGATCGCAGACGTTGTACAGGTACACTGATTTTTGCTTTCCGCTTTTCATGCCGGTGATCACGTTGCCTATCACGGTCTTGCCAGTATAGTTGGTGCCGAGCGAGGCTGGGTCTGGAAGAAGCGATTTCAGGAACTTTAGCGGCACTATCTTCTTGCCTTCGTAATCTACCTCGTCTATTCTGGTCATGCCGATGTTCTTTAGGATCCTGAGGTGAGTCAGATAGTTCTCTGAAAATGTCATCCAGAAGCGAATCCGTTTGAGGCCCTTTATGTTCTTGGCAAGCGATTCCAGCTCTTCGTGGTAGAGCAAATAGCTCTCCTTCGGACCTGCCACAGGATAATCAAATGTAAAGTGCACGCACTTTGGATCCAATATAGCGGGCGTTTCTACCCATCGCCCCTGTTCCCAGTATCGCGCCGGCTGGGTTACCTCCCTTATGTTTATCTCAGGATTGAAATTTGTGGCAAATGGATGGCCGTGGCTGCCCGCATTGCAGTCGAGTATGTCGATGTAGTTTATCTCGTCGAAAAGATGCTTCTGTGCATATGCGCTGAATACATTTGATACGCCAGGATCGAAACCGCATCCCAGGACAGCGATGATGCCTTTGCTCCTGAACTTCTCCTTGTAAGCCCATTGCCAGCTGTACTCGAAATGAGCAACGTCCTTGGGCTCGTAGTTTGCAGTGTCAAGATAGTTGACTCCGGCTTCAAGGCATGCGTCCATTATCTTAAGGTCTTGATAAGGCAGCGCAACGTTTACCACCAGATCAGGGTGGAACTCTCTTATCAAGGAAACAAGCGAGGGGGTATCGTCAGCGTCAACCATTGCCGTAAGTATCTCCCTTCCTGTTCGCTCCAGTATGTCCTTCTTTATATGCTCGCATTTTGAGATGGTCCTGCTCGCGAGCATGATCTTATCAAACACTTCTGGCAACTGCGCACATTTGTGGGCTACGACGCTGCCGACTCCGCCGGCGCCTATGATTAGTATCTTTCCCATTTCACTTCGCATATATCTATGCGTTCAGATTAATAAATATGTTCCCTATTGAATAGAATAGAGCGTTGTATCAGTAGGCTACCGGTGCATGTTTTGGATGGAAAGATACGGAAAGGGACGATACTGATAATCATAATAGGTTTTGTGAGTCTTTTTGGAGATTTTACCTACGAAGGCGCGCGCAGCATAATACCGCAGTATTTCACTTCGCTTGGAGGTTCCGTCTTCCTTCTCGGGATTGTTCTTGGAGTCAGCGAATTTGCAGGGTATGCATTCAGGCTGGTTAGCGGGAAGATTGCAGACAGGACGAAAAGGTACTGGCCGATGATGTTTGTAGGGTATGCTATTAATTTATTTGCCGTTCCGCTGCTGGCCCTTGCCGGAAACTACATTGGTGCTGCTGTGCTGATATTCCTTGAGAGGCTTGGAAAAGGCACGCGCACGCCGCCCAGGGATTACGTGATATCTTCTGCGGCTGCGGAGGGGAAGACTGGAAAGGCATTCGCGATAGAGGAAGGCCTTGACCAGGCAGGGGCAATAGTCGGACCGCTAGTAGTGGCGATGGTGCTCTTGTACAGGGGCACTTACAAGGAAGCATTCGCTTTCCTTGCCTTCCCTGCCGTTTCGGCAATGGTAGTGCTTTTCGCTGCTTACAGATACTACGGAAGAGCAAACCTCAAGAGACACAAGGAGATGCACACAAGCATTATGTCCTCAAGAAAATTTCTTATGTACTCAGTCGCGGTTGCGATAAGTGCAGCGGGATTATATCAGGTCGCCTTCATGCTTTACGGGGCGCAGGGACGCATAGCCGCATACTTGATACCGATAATATTCCTCACTGCGATGGCTGGGGAGGGCGCGTTTGGCTTCGCATTCGGGCTTCTATACGACAGAATAGGCAGGAAGCTTGTTTACAGTGGCCTCATGGTTTCCCTGCTGATCCCCATCATACTGCTTGGAGGAACACCTGAATACCTATTTATTGCGGCTTTGGCGTACGGGGCAGTGCTTGGCATACAGGACACGGTAATGAGGGCAGTTGTAGGCTCGATGATAAAGCACAAGGAGAGAGGCTCGGCTTTCGGCATATTCAATGCTTTCTACGGATTCGGGCTGCTCGCATCCGGGGCGATAGTAGGCTACCTTTATTTTTCCATCGATGCCGTGATAGCTTACGTGTTTGTCGCGCAGGCGATAGCTTTTGTACTTTTAAGCGCCTCGTTCACAGAAAAGTAGGAATTCATCAGATGTCATTGCGATGAATGCGTGCACAAGAGCACGAGCCCTTTGCCCCACTTAGCGGATTGGCGCAAGGTATCTGGAGAGGACGGGGATGACACATGGAGAAACGGGGAACCGATAAAAGAAGATGGACTCCGCGGGATTTTCATAACTTCTCGCGAAGTTTATTTTGAACCCGCAACCTCCTGCATGCCATGCAGGCGCGCTACCGTTGCGCTAGGAGCCCATCAGCAGAAGATATGTCCACACTGATGTATAAAGCTTTATGCCGGAGAAACAAAGAGTATGTTGCCTCCTCGCAGCAGTATGGTGCCGAGCTTCGCCTTGGTGTTGCCCCCTCCCTCAAGCTCCTCGGCGCCGTCGAGCACAAGGTTCATGTGCACGTCAAATGAAACTATCTTGCCCCTTATGTCGTCGCCGTTCTTCAGCCTTATTAGTACCTGCTGTCCTATGGACTTGTTAAGCAAGTCGAAAGGCCTTTCATGCACTGTGTTCATTTTTTCACCGAGTGATATCTATTGGATAATCAAGTTTATAAATCCCCCTCTGCAGATGCTCAGGTATACTTTGTGTAGAAAGACGCGATTAGCTGCGTGACCCTCACGCTGGTTCCGGGGATTGAATAGTTAAGCCAGATGTATCCGTTTATGCCGCTGCCTAGTGATCTTGTCGATGCGGGGGATTTGCCGTTATAGCAGTAAAGGTTGAAGTCGGCGGTGCCGCTGCTCTGCACAAGCGTGCCATCGGAGTTTCCCGAGCCGTACTCCGGATAACTGTTAGTGGGATAATACAGGTAATTTCCGGTGACGTACGCATTACCGAACGCGGGGGTGTAGCTGTTGGGATCGATTGCCGTGGCGCATGCAACGCCTTTGACAGATATAGGCGCGCCTGTTGCCTGAGACATCTGCAGGGTTAGCACGCCTGATTGATTCATCCCGTAGAAATTGCACGCGAAGCCAGGAGATGGCGTGCAGTAAGGAGTGAACACGTCCTGGCCAGATATGCTGAGCTTATAAATGATGGCGAGAGCTGCCATTATTATGATTAGGGCTACGCCATAAGAGGCCATAAAGTCTACGGCAGCCTGTCCTTTTGTTTTTCCGCATCGCCGACGGCCAAAGAGCAATTACTTCGCCTTTATCTCGGTCTTAACCTCGAAATCCGAGAGTTTGTAATTGAATTCCTCGTTAGCCTTTATTAAGCCTTTCTCCTTCATGAACTCCCTTGCAAGAAGGAAGTATATTAGCGAGAGCGATCTCCTACCCTTGTTGTTGCAGGGTATTACAAGGTCAACGAACTTTATCCAGTTGTCGGTATCGCATAGAGCTATTGAAGGTATGCTCGTTTTATTGGCCTCCTTGACTGCCTGACGTTCGTTGCGGTTATCGCTTATGAGTATTACCTCAGGCTCCATGAAGTCTCCCCTGTTGGGGTTTGTGAATATACCAGGCATTACCCTGCCGGTTATTATTTTTGCCCCTATTATCTCGGCAAACTTAGAAGCGGAGGATATCGCGTATATTCTAGATGCCGTTACGACTATATCCTTGGGCTCGTACTGTGCCAGAAGCTTCGCTGCAAGCTTGAGCCGCTGGTCTATGGTGTTAAGATCAAGCAGGTACAGGCCGTCCTCCCTTACCTTGTAGATGTAGCGCTTCATTCCGGGGGTCTTTACCTTAGTGCCTATGTGTATTCCTGCTTCAAGGTATTCGGCTTGGTCTACAAGCAACTCATTTGACATTTCTTCACCATAATCGGGGTCGCCGAGATTTTCAATCGCTTTTGGTATTTTTCGTTTTTGAACTCGGGTCATGTGCTCCCTAAGCACAGAGCCTAACCAGGCTAGCAGACGACCCCGCGCTTAGTTTATTGCATATAATGTTATTTATATCCTTCTCTAATTATTTCCTTCCGTAGCTTATTATGTCATCTATGAGATCCGCATGTCCTGTGAGCATTCTCCTGCAGCAGTAGCGCTTGACGCCAAGCTCTTCGAGTACCTTCTTGCCGTCCTCGCCGCTTTTGTTGACGCGCCTGTCGTACTCATCCCATTTGTCAGCAACCACTTGGCCGCACGAAAAACATCTCACAGGTATCATCATTGGTATTACCTCATCTGTATGAAGTCTGGAACCTCGCCCTCGCCTTGGGACCCTTGAATTTCTTAGGCTCTATCCTCCTGTAATCATCAACGAGCATGCTCCTGTCGTAATCCATGAAAAACTTCCTCAGTGAATCGTCACCTGAAGCTTCAACTATCACCTTGGCTATTGCGCTTCTTGATGCCTGCGCCCTTCCGCTTGTGCCGCCGCCACGTACATTGATCCATATGCGTGACCCTTTGGCAATGTCCGCGGCAATGGAATTGAGCTTCGTAGGCTCGAGTATAAGTTCGCGTATCTCGCGCGGGGTTATCAAGCTGGCATCCAGGCCGTTTATGTACACCTCTCCGGAACCGTCAGTAAGGCTTGCCCTGGCTATTGCGCGCTTGCGTTTGCCACGTGAGGTTATGATGCGGCTCTTGGCTTTTTTGGTTTTGCCTGTCCTCGCCCTTTTTGTTCCTGCTTTCTTGGCAATTGGAGCAACCTGCTTCACAGGTAGGCTCTCGTTAAACTCGCTTAGTGCTTTGTCAAGGTTCTTCATGCCCCTGGAATCCGGTTCATTGATATTGCTTTCTTCTGCCATACACTCACTTATATCCCAGAAACTCCGATAGCTCTCCTACTGTGATCGAATCTTCGAAAGTTTCTTTGGAGCTCTTGATCTTAATATCATTCGTCTTTTTGTCTTTTAAGCCTTCTGGAACGCCGACGTACACCCGCAGGTGCTTGAAAGCAGCCTTCCCACGGGGCCTCTGGTAAGGAAGCATGCCCCGTATTACCCTCTTTACGAAGAAGTCTGGTCTTCTTGATATGTAAGGAGAATGCTCAGGGTTGGCCTTGTCCTTTAGCTCTACCTTTCGCTTGTATTTCTGCACTATATCCCGCCTATGACCGCTAATCATAGCTTTCTCAGCGTTCAGAAGGATTACATCATTTCCATCGAGAAGAAGCTTGGCTGCATTACTGGCAACCCTTCCAAGAACCTTTCCTTTTGCATCTAGTACATATTCTGCCATATAGCTCACGTCAGACAATTATCCTTGCCCCTTTCCTGCCGAGCATCTCCTTTAGCTCGACAATGCTACATTTGGCGGCCTTGAGCTTCTCGGCTGCGCTCTCCGAATACTCGATTGCGGATATGCTGAAGCTCTTTGTAACGCTTCCTACTCCTAACACCTTGCCAGGCACTATTATGTTCTCGGATGGCTTCACGTGCTTATCCAGCTTGTCAAGGTTTACCGAAACTCTGCCGCGCCTGGGCTTGGAAGCAATCTTCGAGAGCTGCGAGGCGAGGCCGTGGCCCTTCGCTTCGCTGAGCACATCATGCCACTTTTTCACACTTGTCTTCTCTGCAATTCTCTTCATAAAAATCACCAATGCGGGGGGTGAGATTTGAACTCACGCAAGCACTAAAGCTACTGACCCCTCAAGCCAGCGCATTTGACCAAGCTCTGCCACCCCCGCATCACTACTTTTTAAGCTCCTTGTACATCTCCTTGAGGCTTTCGCTTATTATACCTAGCGTTCGGGTAATGATCTCAAGGGCAGGCATCTGGCCAAATGTCTCAACATAAAACTCGAATTCGTCACCTTTTTCATTAGCCTTGTAAGATACTATGCCTGGTTGGAACTTTGAACTTCTTGTACCGGTACCCATTATTGCCTTTGCCTCTATCCTTAGCGACTGGCCGTCGGCGAGCTTCATTATTGGTATGTTCTCGTTTGCGACCTTCACGTCTTTCTCGTTGCTCTTGAGGTCCTTTGAGTATGCAATGGCAGGACCATCGGCATGCATTGAGAATAAAACCTCGTCATTCTCGCCATAGCCTTTTGGGGTAAGTATAGGCACGAGACCGAGCCTGTGCGCTATGTACTCGTCGAATATTGAAGTGGAATTCTCGTAAAAAGTTACAGTGTCTATCGCCATGCTGCCCACGCTGTTTGTGGCTATGCGCCTTATCGCGTTTGCAGAGTTGAAGCTGGCGTCGCTTAACATGAACCGGAATACGTTCGGTGCATTCTCTAGTACACTGAGCTTCATAAAACCAGCCAGAAATAAGCAGCTGTAACGTTATAGGTAAAAGATATTTATGCAGCAAACATATTTAAATATTAGTCATCACAGAGAAGGTTATGGATTTCTGGGAGGTCTTCAGGGAAAAGGCTAGACTGGAGGATTTTGGAAAAGAACGCCTACTTATGAGGACAGCCGAGAGACATAATTCAAGCCTGGATTGGGTTGAAGACAGGAGCATAGAACTTGAGGAGGGAAGGGCCTTTTCGGCAGGTTACACTGAAGAAAAGAGGTACGTAATAGCAAAGAATCTCTCCTTCGGACTTGTCGTCACAGTTTACGATGTGAATTCCGGAAGCATTATAGCGCTCAGAAGCCCGTCTGCGCTTGGCACGGAGGCTGCGGAGGAGATAAAAAGAAGGGTAAAGAGGCTGGAGAACCCGAACATCGAGGTGAGGGCGATAGGACTCCAGGATGGTGACATTGAGATGGCGGAAAGTCTTGCCTCGTTAAGAGGCGCGGTTAATGGGGGAAGGCTTGTTGAGCTTGACCTGTTCGGAAACGAGACACGGAACATAGTCATAGACATCAAGACCGGCAGTTCGTTCAACCTTCTCCTGCTAAACAGGATATACAAGCCAGGGGAGCTGGTGAACAGCGGGAAGAAGGCACCTGCTGCTGGAAAATCAGAACTTCGCTTCGTATAGATTTTTGTATTCCGGCCCTGATGCGGCGAGCCTGCTCCCCACAAGACTTATTGAGCTGGCGTTGAAGCTGCCTACCGCGTAGTTTGAATGTTCTCCTATCTCCTTCAGGAGAGGTTTCGGGTCGGCCCATCGCCCGACCCTTGCGATGGTGACGTGCGGCACGTAAGATCCCCTGGCTTCATAAGCTATGCCGAGCTTACGCAGCGAACCGTCTATTCCATAGTATATGTGCTTCAGTTCATCTGCGCCATCCGCGATGCATGCGAATATAATGCGCAGACTTGAAAGAGAGAAGCATGATACCCCGATTATCCCTATTTTGAATCGGGGCACGATGTTCTCGTTCATGGCTTCGCATACCTTCTCCTGCTGCAATATGCCCATATCGCCAAGAAACTGCAGCGTTATGTGGTACGCTTCCTCTTTTACAAGAGTGACTCCGGTTGAGGCAAAACTGCAGGACAGCTCTGCAAGGCGGACCCGGATAGGACCCGGGAGATCTATTGCAATGAAGGAGCGCATGCATTTACTAATTCAGGCAGATTATTATTCCTAGCGCGGAGTGCACCGCGTTCAAGAATCTTCAGGCCTTCTTCGCGATCTCGCCTATTACCGGAATGTGCAGCGTGCTGCCCAAGTATCCGGAATAACCTATGTACATCCCGTACAGCCACGCAAACAGCATGACGAATGGTATGAAGAATCCGAAGAAAGGCATCCATATGAATAAGGAGTAGACTATGAGCATTGCTATGCCGTAAAGGACCGACTGGACGGAATGGAACCGCAGCTCCTTGCTCCTATGAGCGAATAGCAGATAGACTGCAAGTCCGGTGAATATCGGTATGATATATGCAAAGAGTATCCACGCCCTGTCTTCGTTGTTCTTTGCAGACTTCATGAAAGCACCATGCATCCTTGAACCTGTATTGGATATCAATATTTATATATCACATATGAACCTTACTGTTTGGCTGAGCCGATGGCCACAATAGACGATTTTAAGAAGTTAGAGGTAAGAATAGGCAGGATAGCGAAGGTTTCTGAGATAGAAGGGGCGAAAAGCCCGGTTTACAGGCTTTCCGTGCAGTTCGGAGGGGAGATAGGCGAAAGGACCATAGTGGCCGGGATCAGAGGTGCTTATACACCGGAGATGCTAATGGAAAAGAAGATTGCATGCATACTCAATCTTGAGCCGAAGAGTGTCGCAGGGGTTGTTTCAGAGGGCATGCTACTTGCTGCCGACGGAGAGAATGGCCCTGTTCTCCTTGTGCCGGACGGGGATGCAGAAGAAGGAAGCCTAGTCAGGTGAAGGTGTCTAAATGATAATATGTTTAACTGGACTTCCAGGATCAGGAAAGACCGAAGCTGCGACAATTCTGGTCAGAAGGGGCTTTGCCGTTTTCGAAATGAGCAGCGTTCTTAAGGAGATGATGAAAGAACGCGGAATTGAAGTTAGCTCTTCGAGCCTTGAGCATTTTGCAAAGGAGATAAAAGAGGAAAAAGGAGAGGACATAGTGGCCGTTGAGCTTCTGAAGAATATCAGGAAGAGTGAAAAGATAGACATAGTCATATCTGGGGCGAGAAACAGGGACGAGATAGAATACATAAGGAAAAACCTGGAAAGTGTGTATGTGATTGCAATCATTGCACCGCAGGAGACAAGATTCGGCAGGCTTGTAAGGCAGAGGAGAGAGGGCGGCATAAGAACGTATGAGGAGTTTCTCTACAGGGAACAGAACAACAAGAAGAACCTGCACATAGATGGGGCGATAGGCATGGCAGATTACACTATAGAGAACACAGGCACGAAGAGGCAGTTTGAGGAGAAGATAGACAAGGCAGTTGCAGAACTCGAGGAGAGACCATCGTCTTAGTGCGTATGCGTGCATCAAGCGACTTTGAGTAGGATAGGTTCCCTTAACTCGGCATGATCGTGCCTTGCTGCCGTCTTCTGGGTTTGCTTTCTGAGCACCATCACGCCGTGCCTGGTAAGCGAGAGCGGCCTGTACTCCTCACCTTTCTCGGTAAAATCAAGTATGCCAAGCTTCTTCAGCTTCTTGAGAGTGTACCATATGCCGCTAGGAGATGCAGAGTATTTAGAGGATATAAACTCGACAAAGCTTGTCGCAGTGGGAATCTGATCGAATCCTATCTCGGAGAGCATCGCTAGCTCCTTTTCGCTTACCCGAAGGCCGTCATGGCCTTCAAAAGCACCCCTAACTATAAGTTTTGACGTCTGCATACGAGCACCAGAAAAAAGAAGGAGAACTTTTATGCCCTTATGCAGCCGATCCCTATAAGACCGTTTATCATGCACCTTACAGCTACGGCTATCAATGATGTTGGCATCCCTGCCTTAAAGCCGAACTCTTCCAGGTGCATGGATAACACTTTGCTGAATTCCTAATTTTCTATTATCTTCTACTTATTTAAATCTTTTCTACAAAAAAGTTATGTGGTGCTTTGCTACCATCAATGTTGAGGATAGCAGTGCTTCTTGCGCTTGCACTCATTTATGCCGCATTTGACATGTTCAACAACAGGAATGTGCCGAACTATTTCGTTTACGCTAGCGTGATTATAGCAGCAGTGATAACGCTGACATATCCCCTGCATACCGTCTACGTGAGCGCGCTAGTGGCTATAGTAATATTCGCACTCGGGTACATGATTTACAGGAAGGGGTTCCTTGGTGCAGGAGACGTATTCGAGTTTGTGGCGATAAGCCTTGTGCTGCCAATTCAACCAGCGCCGATATTGGCAGATGTAAGCCAGTTTGGCCTTCCTTTTATATTCTCCGTTTTCGTAACCACAGGATACGCGTCGCTGATAGGCATAGTGATATACTACCTTTTCGTGGCAAGGAGAAGCCCGATGGAAAAGGATTTTCGTATCGAGAGGCAGAGAATATCAAGTGCCGCGGTGCTGCTGATCTCGTATATCATAATGCTGGCTTTCGTGTATATGGCATTCAGGATCACCATTGCCGCCCTGGTGCTAGTGCTTCTCATTGCGGTACCATCCGCGCTGGTCATTGTATACGAAAGGAAGATTAACATGAGGATGGTTGCGATGGTTTACCCTGCAGAACTGGAGGAAGGAGATATGATAGCTACAAATTTGATGAAAAGAAGTGAGATAAGATATTTCAAGTCAAAGGCCAATGGATTCGGCAGGCTTGCCACAAACAGCCTTATATCAGAGATTAAGGGAATAAAAAGAAGGCTCCCAGTTTACAGGAACGCTGTGCCTCTCGCGTTTTTCGTGCTAGTGGGAGTAGTGGTATCGTTGATTGTAGGTAACGTGCTGCTTCTGATAGTGACCCTCTGAGCTACCGGCCGCGATCGAACTGCTTGCCATACCTATTAGGGCGCCCGTGTCCTCCTCCGCGTCTCTCGAAAGGCCTTCCCCTGAATCCGCCTTCCCTGCGTTGGAATCCGCGGCCTCCTTCGTTGCGGAACCCGTGCCTGAAGTCTCCACGGTCCATTACCTCCCTGCTGAACTTCTCAGTATTCAGGTGCTGTCTTTCCATCCTTATTTTTGCTACATACTCGATATCCTTTATCAGCTCCGCCTGGTTGGATGTGGCTATGGTAAATGCCCTTCCCTCTTTCCCCATCCTGGCCGACCTTCCTACGCGGTGTACGTATACGTAAGGATCATCTGGGACATCGAAGTTTATGATGTCAGAAACGTCCTTTATGTCTATGCCTCTTGCCGCGACGTTCGTTGCGATCAGGAACTTCGCCCTCCCACGGAAGATCCCCATGGAGCGCTCCCTACTGGCCTGTGTCAGACCGCCGTGAAGCAGAACCACGTCTATGCCTCTTTTCTGTAACGTGTGGAAAAGGTTATTGGCCTCGTACTTGGTATGTGCAAATATTATCGCCTTGCTGGGATTGTAATGTTCTATGTACGCGAGCATTGCGGCTAGCTTCTGTTCTCTCCGGGTTATGAAGTACATATGCTTTATCTTTTCAGTAGTGATGTTCTCCTCTTCGCCTATTGTCATGACCCTTGCATTCCGCATGTACCTGCGCGATATCGAGATTATTTTCTCGGGCATTGTCGCTGAGAAAAGCAGCGTCTGCTTTGACCTCGGCGTTTGAGAAAGAATATACTCAACGTCCTCTATGAAACCCATGTCGAGCATCGTGTCGGCCTCGTCAAGGACAACATACTTCACGGCGTTTATGTTAAGCTCCCTGCGTTTTATCATGTCTATTATCCTTCCAGGAGTGCCTATTACTATCCCAACCCCTCTGCGCAGCTTCTGAGCCTGCACGTTTATAGATGCACCGCCGTATATAACGGCTACGTTGATGCGCCGTCTGTTTATCTTGTTTGCCGAGTCCGCTATCTGCAGCGCCAGTTCCCTCGTAGGCGCTATCACAAGAGCCTCTGGCTCGGATGAAGCAACAACATTCTGCATTATAGGTATAAGGAATGAGTAGGTTTTGCCTGTGCCTGTCTTCGCCCTTACTATGATGTCTTCTCCTGCAAGCGCGGCGGGAATGGCCTCCTGTTGCACTTCAGTAGGATCCGTTATGTGTATGCCCTTAAGGGTCTCTATTAGCTCTCTGTCCAAATTCATCTCTTCAAACTTCTTCACTTAAAACACCGGAAACAAGGAGTAGGATTCTACCATCTCTTGTTATAAGTAGTTTAACAATATGACCTTCTACTGTTTACTATTTAAAAGTATCTCTGTACTTCTGCTTTCAAGAAACAGATAAGGATATAATGCAGGCTGTCCTATATAAAGCTTTCTATAGGCGCGCCGCTCCTGAATACAGGCCCTCGGATTTCCCCAGATCAGATACCACAGTATCACAGTAATCGCAGCGGAGGGCGGCGGGCGACTCGCTTACAAGACGGAATGACGCAGGCATATTCTCGGCGTTCGTTATACAGGAGACATTTGCACATCTTATTATCCCGGTTATAACCGATGGAAGCTGTGCTTTCCTTTTCTCTATTATCTTATAGTCCTTTATCACGTTGATTGTAGCTCCGGGAGATACAAGAGCCACGATGTTTGCCTCGGTCTCGTGCAGTGTCTTTCCCTCTATCTTGAGCATGTCCTTTTTGCCCATCTTGCCGCTTGGTGCATTGATAAGTATTGCGATGGTCTTGCCAGACTTCGAATCTATGCCCAGTATTTTGGGGATGATAATCCCCTTCCCGGTGGTCACATGATCTATGACTATGCCATCCTTTATCTTGTTGACTATGAATGCGTCATCCATCTCGTCCACCTATCACTTTCAGGAAGATGGCCATCCTTACGGCAACGCCGTACGATGCCTGCTCGAAATATTTCGCCTTTCCGCTGGAGTCAACGGCTCGGTCTATCTCTCCGATTCTTGGAAGCGGGTGCATTATTATCGCATTGTCTTTGAGCATTTCGGCAGTATCAAGGTCGACAACATAGCTGTTCCTGACCCTCTCGTACTCGGAATCATCAGGGAAGCGCTCCTTCTGGACCCTTGTTACGTATAGGACGTCTATGCTATCGGCAGCGTCGGATATAGTCTCGCATTCTTCGTATTCGTAGTTTATATAGGCCTTGTAATCGTCGCGGAGGCTGAGCTGAGGAGGAGAAACGAGATACACTAGGGAGGGGTTGAACTTTGTGAGCAGGTATATGAGGCTGTGGGCAGCACGCCCATACCTGAGGTCTCCGGCTATCGCGTACGTAAGCCCGTCCACCTTTCCGAACGATTTTCTTACAGTATAAAGGTCTATTACCGACTGTGTGGGATGTTCATGCTTCCCGTCTCCGGCATTGATCACTGGTTTGTCGGTTATCTGCGAGGCCAGCTTGGCTGCACCGTCGTTCGGATGGCGCAGGACTATGCAGTCAGAGTAGGAGCTTAGCATGCGCACCGTGTCAGAAAGGCTCTCGCCCTTGGAGATAGAACTCTCTCCGGATGATCGTATGCTTGTGGTGTTCATCCCCAGCTTCTTTGCCGCAACATCGAAGCTTGCGAACGTTCTGGTACTTGGTTCAAAAAACGCAAGCGAGATCATTCTGCCGGAAAGCATACTGCTCTCGGCGCCGGAACCGAAAGCATCGGCAATACCGAATACATCCTCGACCCACTCTCTTCCAATGTCAAGGGAGGAGATGACGTCAGGCATAGCAATCATTTTATGTTTGCACTTGTTGTTTATATAGTAGCGGGGTTACATCGCCAGCAGCGGGTTTTCTTTCCTGAATATAAAGTACCTGAAAAATGCGTAGAAGAGGAAGGTTGACGCACCGAAGGCCATGTATCCGAGATATCCCTCGATCGGCATCTCGAAGAGCCTTATGTTCAGGATTACGCCAGGCAGAGTGTAAACCCATTTTGGGTAGGCCTGGTAGTTCCAGAATTCCCAGAAGAATCCCATTATCAGCCCGGCAACGCTGACCTGGAAGAGTATGCTCTTCTTTCCTTCGCTGGCCTTGCGAAGCAGGCTAGGCCTATCCATCAGGTAATTCAGAGGGTCGAAAAGGAGGCATAGCCCTATCCACATTGATATGAATCCGAGAGGCCCTATGAACAGCGGAAGTAGCGTTATTACAAGACCTAATACTGCAAGCGCCTTTATTGCCAGCGTGTTTCCTTTCTTTCCCCGTGCCACTCGTACGTCAAGCCTGGAACCGAACCGGAGGGCATGCAGCACTGCGAACGTTTCCAGAACGGCGGGCAGTATTGTGGCAAAATCGAAGATGTGCACATACCACACATAGTTTATGTACTGCCAGCTGTGCGTGAAAATGTTGTAGAATTCAAATATCAGCCAGAAAGGAATGGATATCGCAAGCATGAATGCGAACTCCCGCGTGTATGAGCATATGAAGGACTTGCCTTTTATCTTGAACAACAGGCTGTCCACGAATAATATGTATCCTGACCACACTATTACTATGTACCACTCCGCGAATGGCTGCACAACAGCGTAGAAGTTAATTTCTGCGAAGAGAATGAGCAGCAAGCCAAGGTAGCCATACCATCGTAGCATAGAGTCACTGTGAACGTTTTGTTAACTGTGACTAATTGGCAATAATGTTTTTTATTATGTCAGTTAGGCTGCGGGAAATGCTGTTGCTGCTGGCAGCGAATTTCCATCCGCTTCCCTTCGGCGCGTGTTGCTTTTCTCACGGAAAGTGAGGTTTGGTTCTATGGCCAAATTCCAGCATCTTATGCGCCAGTAACTATCCACCGTAATTACAGTTGAATTCCATGCTCCCGCCGGGATTTGAACCCGGGTTGCGGGGTTGAAAGCCCCGCGTCCTTGGCCGTGCTAGACGACAGGAGCGTATAGGATATGCGAATAATGAGTGTCCATCTTGCTATTTAAGCCTTGCCTTGGATGAGGGGCCGCTAAGGTTTAAATAAGTATAGAGACCAATCCGGTATGCCTGCGGGTTGGTAGCATGCGTCCTTTTTTCCTGTGCCTTGAGGGGATAGACAGTGCTGGAAAGAACACACAGGCAGTGATGTTGAAGGGTGCGCTTGAGAGAAAAGGCTTTGATGTCTCCCTTTACTCGTATCCTGATTACAAATCAAGGTACGGGGAGATCATAGACGACTTCCTGCATAAGAAGTTTGAGCTGGAGGTCGAAGAGCAGTTCATGCTCTATCTTCTGGACATGGTTAAGGATGGTAGGAAGATATGGGAAGAGATGGGCAAGAAGATAATAATAGCCGACAGGTACTTCGTCTCCGCTGTTGCGTATCAGTCTGCCGGGGGCCTGGAGTACCTTAAGGCGAAAGAAATATGTGACAGGATAGGCCTCCCAAGGCCGAACCTTGTGCTTTATGTAGATATCAATGTTGATCTCTCGGTGCAGAGAAAGATAAGGAACGGGGGGAGCCCGGATAGGTTTGAAGCTGCAAAGGACTACCTAAACAGGGTGCGCGGAGTGTATGAGATGCTTTATAATGAAGGCTATGGTGCCGAATCGTGGGAAAGAATAGACGGTGCCCAGGATAAGGAGGAGGTGCACAGGTTTGTCTTCTCCGCTGCGATGAAACACATTGGCTGAGGCTCGGTGGTTGTATGATATTATCTGATAGAGAGATAAGGAAGAACATGAGTGAAGGAAAGATAAAGATAGACCCTTGTGACATTGATGCGCAGCTTGGTGCTGTTGGAGTGGATCTTAGGCTTAGCTCGCAGTTCAGGGTATTCAGGAGAATACACAAAGCATTCATAGATCTTACGAAGGAGGACTTCAACCTTGATACGGAGCTGCTCGATCTTCCTAAAGGCGAAACGTTCATATTGCATCCGGGGGAGTTTGTTCTCGGAGTCACCGAGGAATCGGTGGAGTTGCCAAATGACATAGCTGCGAGAATAGACGGAAGGTCAAGCCTTGGCAGGCTAGGTATAATAGTGCACTCCACGGCAGGCCACGTTGACCCTGGATGGAAGGGGAGGCTTACTTTGGAGATAAGCAACATAGGCAACTTGCCTATCGCGTTGGTGCCTGGACTGCGGTTCTGCAGGCTGGTTTTCGAGGAAGTGTCCTCGCCTGTGGAAAGACCTTACAGGGGAAAGTACCATGGAGATTCGGGGCCCATGTCTTCAAAGATAGGTAAGGAGCTTAAGTGAGGACACTAGACCTGATTTTCAAGACCGCCCGTAGAGACTCTCCCTCCTTTCCATTGGCCCCCATAGGCGCGGTATATCTCCCCGGTTACCTGCACAAATACTATGTTTGCGATCCTTGCTCCGAGGGCAAGGCGGAACTGCTTCTTCCCCATATTTGCAAGTGCGAATGTGAGTTCACCATGATATCCAGGGTCGGTCTTTGTGCCCATGAAGTAGATGCCGCATCTCTGCAGGGTGCTTCTGGGATATACGTTTATCGCGAGATACTTGGGTTCTGAACCATCGCCGAGAGAGACTTTCTCTCCAGGAACATTGACTATTTCCATTGTTTTCACTAGGACGAAATCCCCCGGCTCCATTATTATTTCTCTGTCTCCATTTTTAATATCTGCTATCTTCTCCACGTCTGAGCTCTTCCTGTCAGATATCCCAAGGTAGCCTTCGCTTATTATCCGGTAGGCTTCTCCTGCTCTTATGTCAAGGCCCACGCCTTCGGGATTGCTCTCCCTTTCATCAAGATTCTCGACCAGACCGTATTTCTTGCTCAGCTCAAGCACTTTTGCATTAGATATCATCATTCAACCATCTTTCTTAGAATCAAGATCTGCCAGTTTCTGGTCTATTCTCTTCTCGCTCTCAATGCGCGGAAGAGCATAATCATTCATGTCAACCTGCATGTATTCCGCAAGGAGCGGATGCTTCTCGGCTATCAGGCTCTTCATCTGTTGGGCAACCTTTCTGTAGTCAGGATGACCTTGCTTCATCGAACGAAGCTCTGTCAGGTGATAAGCTTCCCGGAGGTTCATGCGCATGTACCATCTCATCCTGAATGCGCGCGGCACGAGATACTGTGCCTCGTTAGGCATCTCTTCCCTCATTTTAAGGTTTGCGGCCCTTGCAGATTGCATTAGCTCTACGTAATCTGGCTCAAGGCCTATTTCTTTGAGCTCAGGTGGGATATCGAAACCCAGGTCGGTAGTAAGATGCTGTCGCTCCTGTGTCATCACGCGATGACGGTGTAGATCCCTGAACATGCCATAGTTTGCGCATATTTCAAATGTGTAGTAGGGGTTCTCGAATGCTCTGCCCGGTTTGTCCCTCCTGTTCCTCCTCTTTGAAAGACACGCATTGAGTATACCGCGCTTTTCATCTTCGGTGCTCTTTTTGACCATAGACCTTATCTCTTCCAAGGGAAGATTTGAATATGGATAGAGCATTGCGGCTATCGCCTCTGTCTCGCCTTCGGAATCGTAGCTTATGAGGCGCAGGTATGCCGGATCATCCGGTATTTCGGCTTTTGTCACGGCCCTCTTTGCATGCTCGCTTGCTGCGTTCCGCATTGAAGAGAGGAATTCTGACTCCGAAGCGCGCTTGACGAATGAGGGTATGACCTTTGAAAGCTCAGCATGCATTCTGCTTGCAAGGGATTTTGCCTCATCGATGCCGCTTGAGTAAAGCTTGGTAAGAAGGTACTCGAATGCTCTGCCGTTGCCGTACAGTCCTACGTTGGTGAGCCTGCCGCCCGGAAGTATGTTCTTTAGTATATCACATGCTTTTGCCCTTATCGCATTGTCATAGGCACGCTCTGTGGCTGCCGGGTCGCGGGGAACAGCAGCTTTGACGTGCTCCTTTACTATAGGAAGCCATTCGCTGTAAGAAGAGAAGAGTCTGTCCATCGTATCGGAATAAAGATCCGCATACCTCGAGTTAAGTATTTTCGAGTCCCTGTACCACAAGTATCTGCCGTTTACCTTCCTGTCAAATGGTATGTACCTTGCAGATTTCTCAAGCGGAGATATGCCGGCCCTTGAGTCGGTTAGCATGTCTGCAGCTATGCTCGATATGTTCTCGCATGCTATGTGCACCCCGGCTAGCTCTGCAACGGAATCGTCACCATATCCTACGAGTATGCGCTGGTAAAAATCCTCTGCCCGGTTTATCGCAAGGACCGTACTTGCATGCTCGGATGCTGATTTTGACCCTATAGCCTCTGCAACATCCTTGTTAGGCATGAATTCGTCAAGGAGAAGACGTCGTGCGCCCTTGTCAGACCGGCTGTATCGCGAGAATAATGTCCCCTTTATCACCTCCGGAAGGTTAGTTAGAACAAAGACATTGCTCTCAGTACTGGAGAAGAACGGGGCTATAAGCTCCTTTTCCTTGTCGTTAAGTGCCTCATTGAAATATTGCTCTTCCTCCACGCTAACCACAAGTAGGAATTGTAATCAAAGTATATAAAGCCGGCGGCGCGATGGCATTACTGTATTGTCCTGAATTAAGGTTCTCACGACAAACGGATATCTCCTTGTTCATTTATATACATCTCTTTCATTTTGCCTCCTTTAAGTACAAATGCTTCGTAAGGCCTCAATAATTTACCATCCTTTA
>JAKATZ010000025.1 GCA_021827925.1 Microcaldota archaeon
AGATGATGAAAAACAGCAAGGATAGGAGATTCGTGATCTGAGATCGGCAGGCATGCTTTTGAATGACAAAGGGATAAAAGCACAGCGGTGCAGTTTTTACAGACCGGGGATCCTTATGATATTGAGGGAGGAACTCAAGAAAGACAACAGGACGATAGATGAGTGGCGCAGAGAAATTGTTGAATCTTTGGTCACTGCATCAGGTCTGGTCACAAAGGTCATAATGCTTGAGCTTAAGGAAAGAATAGAGGGGCAGGGGATCCTTCCCAGAATAGCGATGCTTGTTGCAGGCGCCAGACTTAAGAAGGAGATGGCGCCTTACGTCGGAGCCGTTTTCTTCCTTCTGACTGTCGGCAAGCAGATAACAGAAGAGAACATAGACGCGGCGCTAGGGGGAGTAGGCATATCGCCTGTCAGAAGGTACATGGATTTCGTACTCTCACTCAATTTCGAGAACCATATAGTAGCGTATGCGCCGTTCATCCCGTATCTAAAGATAGTAAGGATGCCGGTGACTGTGGAGAACATGATGAAGATAGCCGCGGATGCTGAGATTGAGCCTGACAGGAAAACAGCAGGGAAGGTGCTGAACATATATCTGGGTTCGTTGAATGCGAGTGTGGATGGAAGATCAGCGGATCTCTCCCCAGAAGAGGAAGCGATGGTTAAGTCGTCGCACGATGCAGCATTGGTGATAAGCAAGATCCTCGTAGGGGAGCTCGACAGAACGATTGCGGATAAAAATTTCAGGAAATATTTCGAAAAAGGCATGATGTATTATCTTGTATCTTCGGGGACGCTGAGTTTCATAAGTGCGGCAACTTTGGGAGATGAGGCTTATGACAAGGGTTTTGGATACATAGCGAGGATGGTGAAGACCATAGGCGTAGAGCCCGAACAGGAGGTTTTCGATTATATGAAGTCGCTGGGGTACGGATACAGCAACGGCTATCACTGCGTGCCTGCGATATACTACCTTGTTTCTCTTGGAATAGAACCTAGCCTTGATAGCGTTGGAAAACTTGTAGATTCGATAGGCATGCACAGCGAAGACGCGCTGATAGGATTCATACTCGAGACCTACAGCGAATATGTGTCGTCTGGGAAGGGGACGGTGTGAAGGAAAACACCTTGCGTAGTGCACGTTGGCAGACGAGAGGAGCAGGAATTGCAACGCACAGATACGACTTTGCATGGTACAGGCAGAGGGCAGATGCGCATGCATGCAGATAAACGAAGTGTTCCAAACTTATTTTACTCCGTTGATGGTTGCTAGATGGAGGCAATATGATGAGGATACAGTACTTACTACTTAAGTTTGCTGGGGTTGCGGTGATGCGATTCGCTGAAAGTAAAAAATATGACTTCTTTTAATTGTTTGGATTTGACAATCTACCCATAAATAATATTGCGCCACTTTGTTTATCTATAATAAAGAACATGAATGGGTGGTCTGCGTTGAATGTTATTGTTGGTGGAACTTCTACGGCTGCACAATCTGAACAGCCTACAACTACGGCAGTGGCAGCAGCTGCTTGTGTGCCTTGTTCGTTTACTTGTATGAAGGCTTTATGGAGAACGTGTGTGATATAAAGAACTGCATTTGGATAAGCGCTATAATTTCCCATACCTGAAAAGTTGGCTGACGTTGAGTTAAATGCGCTCGTCATTCCTAGTGATTCGAGTATATCATTCAATTCCTCTGCCTCAGTCATATTGTATCTTGGGAGGGATATGGCGACTAAGTTAGAACGGAGTCCAGATGTAATGTCACTAAGCTCTGACGCCGATAGATTGGATTGCATTTGTGAAAGCGAGTATCCTTGAGCAGGGAGCAGTATTAGCATTGACAAATTGCTATGGCTGTAGTTTAGCTCCAGGACTTGTAGATTGCTGTTCCCATAATATAGCGCTCCGGTGGTAAGATGCATCATCGGTACTTGAACCTGTTGGGATGGGGCATGAAAGGTTTCATTAGTGGTATTAGCTTTATTGAATTGTATTTGCCAAGTGCCTTTAAAGTAGACGGCATCGGCCAATACTAAAGTAGTATTTTTGTTTAAAGTTCCGGTAGGAATCATGTCCGTGATTTTTTGATCAGTTTTATTAGACACCCAGTTGTTTATTTCGGTTGTTTCACCGCTAGCGCCATTTAAGAAATCTGCTGGATAAGTGCTTGCACCGTAATATTTTGAAAGTATACTTGAAAATCCGGGATTGATTGTGAATATCTTTTCTATCCAGATAGAATCGGCGATAGATAAGGTTATCCCTTTTTGTGCGTTTAGGCTGCCTATAACGCTCTCAAATCCCGAGTTAGTTGCTGTGGAATTATTAGGGAGGCCAAGAACTGCTTGCATTTGTTTAGATGTGTTACCACGTGCGCCTTGTTCTGTCATGGAGAGTGTAGTATAGATTGAGAATGGTGAAAAGAAAATATTATCTGATTCGTTGGATTGGTTGTCCAGTTTAGAGTAAAGTTTGAAGGCGAAATTGTTGTTGGCTGTAGAAACTTTAGATGCGTTTACGCTGGAGTAGGTATAGTTTGATTGTGGACTTTGCGGGCTAGAAGATAGTAAACTATAACCTGCAAGTATTATTACAATTGCTAAAACTATTATTGAGAGGGGTATGAGTATTTTACCTGGGCACGATTTTGGTGGCGTAATAGAATAATCTCTTTGTTATGGATAAACAAGGTGTGTTTTTATTGGTTTCCATAAGACTATAGTATGAGAAATTAATTTTCGGATAATAATATATTTGCCGAAGTACATTAAACCCTATGCTCTCGGAAGGAAAAAATGCTCCGACCGGGATTTGAACCCGGGCTTCAGCCGTGAGAGGGCTGCGTCCTTGACCGTGCTAGACAATCGGAGCCCAGGATAGTCTATTATTTATTGCTGCTACAATTTAATAACCTGAGGTTGTCATATGCTCTGCGAGAAGTACTCCCCCAATACCCTTAACGGGATAGTGGGAAATAGGAACGCTACAGACAGGCTGATGGAGTTTGGCATGGCGGTGCATTCCGGCAAAAAGGTCATGCCGATGATCCTGTACGGCCCTTCTGGAGTCGGGAAGACAGCAGCAGTGCACGCGCTGGCCTACAGCAATAATTTCGAGCTCCTGGAGCTTAATGCAAGCGATTACAGAGATGTCACGCATCTGGGCAAGGTACTGTTGCCTGCAAGCAGGAGCAGGGGCCTTTTTAGCAGCACGATACTCATCTTCCTCGACGAGATAGACGAGCTCTCGGGGAAGTTCGACGCAGGAGCGGAAAAGGTGATACTCGAGCTTGTCAAAAGTTCAAGGCAGCCGGTGATCTTTGCGGCTAATGACTTCTGGAGCATGAAGATAAGCTTCCTTAGGAACCTTGTGGACAGAGTAGAGTTCAAGAAGCCGGCGGTAAGCGATGTCCAGAAAGTACTGGCGAACATAGCAAGCAGGGAAGGAGGAGGGATCAGTGCAGAGACTGTAGACGCAATAGCCAGGCGCAGCAACGGCGACATAAGAGGGGCGATAAACGATCTCGAGGCGATGACTGGCGCTGTGCCGGAGTTATTCGAGAATCTCGGAGTTAGGGACAGGAAGGTAGAGGTCTTCGGGGTTCTTGACAAGATATTCTCTTCTGGAAATTTTGACATATCAAGGAATGCGGTGATGAAAAGCGACCTTGACATGGAGATGCTGATGAACTGGATAGACGAGAACGTGACGAAAAGGTATCCTGCAAGTAGGGATATCGCAGAGGCGTACTCGAAGCTCGCGGTGGCAAGCAAGTTCCTTGAGAAGGCCTCAAGGACGGGATACTATGGTTACCTGAGGTACGCAAACATTCTCCTCTCTTCGGGTGTATCGCTATCCAACAGCGGAAGCCTGACAATGCTCAGGCAGTATTCATTCCCTTCAAACATAAGATATCTGAGTTCTACGAAGAAGGAACGGTCATCTCTTGCAGCCATAGCCGAGAAGCTGGGACCTATGCTACACACGAACAAGAGAAGGATAATAGAGAGCTATCTGCCCCTTTTGGGGATCATGTTTTCGGAGATAGCAACGCGGTCAGGGGAGGGCGCGATGGAGTCGGTGGCTGCGAGATACGGCATCAGCGAGGGGGAGACGGAGTTCATACTCGACAGATACGGAAGGAAGGTCAGATAATCATTCCCCAAGGAGGGCGCTGATATTCATCTCCATGCCTATGGTCGGCTCTTCTATGCCCGCATTGAAGAGCACTTCAGGATGCAGCTCTCCGAAGAAGCCGATCACCTTCCCGTCGAGCGCGATGGAAGCGCATCTGCCTTCTATGAAGCTGGGATGCTCGTATTTCAGTATATTTGACGAAGGAGAAAGGGAGTGAAGCAGTGCTTCGGCTATCGCCTTTGCATCGTTGAAGTTTACCTTCGGGCCTGCTGCTGCTGCGGCAAGATGGTACTCTTCGGAAGGCTTCTCGCCCTTCATCATTACGGCCAGGTCAAGCTCGAACACCTTCTGCGGCATCCGGTCGTGCCTTGATAGGCCTATGCTGCGCAGAATCGATGGAAGAACCCAAGTCCTTACCATCGTTATGGACTCGGCTTTTGGATTCTTTATTTTTACATAGTCTTTGTCTTCAGCAATGCGCATCTCGCTGAAGTTTGCCTTCTCGTTTGTTAGATAGGAATTGAGCATCTCGCTGAAGCCTAGGCCGATCATGAGCTCCGAAACGCGCGAGAATAGCACAGAGGATTTGCTGAGATTACCGGAGCCGATGGACGGCACAGTTATCGGGGCTATGTAATCGTACCCGTAAGCTATCGCTATGTCTTCTATTATGTCCTGCTCGTTTATGATGTCAAGCCGGTATGGAGGTACGCTGAAGCGCATGTTCCTCCCCACTATCGCTGCTTCGTAGCCCATCTTGTTAGCCAGTGAGATCATGTTCCCGGAGCCTATCGCAACGCCTATCTCTTGCTCCATACGCGACAACTCGATCTCAAGGTATCTTCTCTCGGCCTTTGGGAAGATATCTGACTTCGTAGGGTATCTCACAGACACCCTCTCTATGTCTGCGCCAAGATCCATGAATATCGAGGCAAGAAGGTCCGCGGTTTTACCGACCAAGTACTCTGATGTCCCAGTTATGTCTATGAGCATGTCCTTGGTCTTTGAGCTTATCTTTGTACGCTCCGAGTTTATTATTGGTATGAGAGCCATGACCCCTTTGGCGTCCTTTAGTGCAGGATAGAGCGCTGTGGCATTGCCGCCCAGTATTCCACCGTACTGCACGCCCTTCTCATGCTCATTCAGCACTTCGCTGAAAGATGCCTCTTCCGTCGCGTTCAAAGGCGTGAACTTCTCGTCACCATAGGCGCCGTAGTGGAAGGGGGGCGTGCAACCAGACAGATCATGCATCCCCATTGCTATCTTTCTGCGGCGCCTGCCGTAAAGTTCGCAGAATTTCTCAGAAAAATTTATCAGATCGGCAAGCGCATCCTCATCGAGTTCCAGATTCCTTGCGACTACAGCAGATATGAAAGGCCTTACCCTCTCCACGCCCTTTTCCACGAATATCTCAAATGACGGAGATGATTCTCCGAGGGTATAGCCAAGGTATGTCTTCCTGTGCTCGAAGTATTTGAGCGCCCGCACAAAGCCTATCGCAGTGAATAGGTCCGGCCTATTCGGTGTTATCTCAATGCTCACTTCCTTATCGTCCATCCGCTCCGTCTCGAATCCGAGGGCCAAGGCCTCGCTTTCGAGTTTCTTCTTCGAGAAGCTCTTGCCGATGAGCCTTGAAAGGTATTCCATACGGAAAGTTATCACAGGCATTGAATCACACCACTTGTCTCTGGCGAAGCCATCCTATCCCCTTGCCATAAAGCTCCGTTATGCTGTTTATCGTCTGGTCACGCAGGAGGAGGTCGCGCTCGACGCCTAGCCCCCAGGCAAGAACATTGACCCTTTTCCGCGGCATGCCGGTTATTTCGCTGCGGATCATGCCTGCGCCTCCTATCTCAAGCCATTCTTTTGCTCGCTCTGAGTAAGCGAATACCTCAACACCAGGTTCCACGAAAGGAAAATATGCGGGCTTGAACTTTATCTTTATGCCTATGTGGGCATAAAGCTCGGCAAGGGTGCTGAAAAGATTAGCGACAGTAAGATCCTTGCCTATTATGATGCCGTCCGTCTGGTAAAAATCAGCAAGATGCTTGTAATCGAGATTCTCGTTCCTGAAGACCCTTCCTACGGTGAAGAGCTTTATCGGTAGCTGGATCTCAGCCTTGCCGGATTTTATCTGTTCTATTATCGAATGCATGAACCTGCTTGATACGCTGGTCATATGCGGCCTGAGAAGCGCCTGCTCTGCGATATCCTCTTCCCACTCCCCTTTCCAGGAATCCCTGTGCGCTTTCCCGATCTGCTTCATGTACTCTCGCTCCTTCACACTAAGGCGCTCCGGGGAAGATAGATAGAAGGTGTCCTGCATCTCACGCGCGGGATGATCCTGAGGCACGAACAGAGAATCGAATACCCAGAAGGAAGGCTCGACTATGGGCCCGGATATCTCGCTGAAGCCCATGCCGACGTAAGCCGTCTTTATCTCATCTATGATCCTGCGAAGGGGATGCCTTATGGCGGGATATTCACGCTCTACTGGTGAACCTACATCGTAAGGCTTGAACCGGACCCCTTCCCACCCTTTTCCGGATATGATGCCTTTGCTTAGCGACTCGACCCACTCATCTCCCGACGCGTGCACTGCTTCTTCCCGGCCCCTGGCCGTCAGGCTTATGCCTGTAATCTCGCTCTTGCTGCTTAACGATACCAGTTTCCGGTGTATCAGATTATCGGCAGCTTCACGGTTCCTTTCGGAGATGGAAACATATCTTCCGGGGTTTTCGGCTATCTCATGCAGTACCATGGCCTCGGTTATGCCTGACTTGAGAGCTTCCTTTCCTTTCGAAGTGATCCCCACTATCCCATCAGATATCGCGATGAAGCCGTTTCTCTTTGACCACTGAAGCCCTATCCTCTCAGAAACTCCTGACAGTTCGCTGACACTAACTCCGCTTTTCTTTAAGGACCGCAGCAGAAGTTCTTCGGGAAGACCTTCTCTAAGGTATCTGGAACCTTCTTCTGTGAGTTCTGCAACGGTGGACTGCCTGCGCTCAATTGATACGAGCTTCCGCGCTGAGAGATTCTCCAATGCCCACAGCACCTCATCCCTCCCAATACCGGATTTCTTGAGTATGCCCTCAAGGCTAGAGCTCTTGCCGTCCTTAAGGACGTTAAGCACCGCGAGTTCATATCTGTGCATAGCATCGCATCTCAGAGATGCCAATGCATAGAGTTAGTATCTCCATGTTATCGTATGCCTGTTGTATTTTATATTCTTTTCCGCTTGTCTCCCCCTGATGATGGGAACATGAAGCTGCGAGACGAGAAAGGCTGGGCGTATGAGAATTTATAAATAATTTACCGCGTATGTTAGAAGAGGGTGCTTGGGATGAATAAACGTGCAGTTGGAATAGGAATAGCCGTTGTGGTCGTTCTTGTCGCGATAGGTGCAGTGGTATCAATTACGGGAAAAGGAGGGACCCCGCGGCAGATAGTCACTACGACAGTACAGGGAGGTGTCGTCCCTTCAAGCACATCGGCGTACACCACAGTACAGATTTCGGCTGCAAATGCCACCCCAATAATGATAACGGATCCGCCTGAATTACCGGCAGGCACGCAGTCCCTTGTGATAGCATACTCTTCTGTCAGCTTGCACGAAACAGGACAGCAGGCAGGAAGCGGTAGAGGGACCGGAACCGGAGGAGGTACGGGAGGGGGAGGATGGGTAGCCTCGGCGGGCGGCGGAGAACTCGACCTTATGACAGTATTGAACTCTAGCAGCGTGATAGGATATGCAAGCGTGCGTGCAGGCTCTTCGATAAACATGGTCAGGTTCAGCATAGCCTCCGCGGAGATAACAGTCAATGGTACCGCTTACAACGTAAGCGTTCCGAACGGGAACCTGACAGTACCCATAACAAGCGGCAAGAGAATTAATTCGAGCACCGGAGTGCTTGTCGAGATTACTCCTGTCGTGAGCCCCGTGTACAGCAGCGGCGGAACGAGCTTCGTCATGGCGGCGGCGGCGAAAGCAATAATATCGTCAAATGTGAGCAGCGATGCGCATGCAGGATTGGGAAGTGCAGTTGTATTGAACGCTGGAGACCGTTCGGAGCTCGAAGGCGCGGCCCCTAATATCACAATAACTGCAGCATCGCTTGCGGTATTAGACAATGTCACGAACTTATCGATAAACGTAGCTGACAATTCAAACACAAACACGACAATCGGGAGCATATTCATATCGGGGCCTATGGCTGCGGTGGTGCAGCCCACTACTGCAGGAGGAGCCGTGGCAAAAGCCAACATAACTGGTACTGGAAATTCTGGTATTACAGCGGAGGTTAATGACAGGATAAGCAAGGATATAGAAACTTTTGACAGCATCGACTTCGTAGCTTCGCCTTCAGGAAGCCTTGTACCCCTCTTTACCTCCGAAGAGGTTAAGAACAGCGGATATGTTATAAGTGCAGGTGCGAATGCAACATTCGGCTTCGATGGCGTCTTTGCCTATGGATCTGGTGCGTTTATCGTTGTGCCGAGGCAGGGATCTGTGTACAGGATAGCAGTTATAGGGAAGGATGGGTCCAGGGCTTATGTTAACGTGACCGCAAGCTAGGCTCAACTCAGCTGAACCAACAGGCAGTAACCTAGGCATCATAGATCAAGGAAGAGCTCTCCGTCATCACTGGTGCCAACTGCGTAGGACCTAGTATCATGCACCCATGGCGTATTCTCATCCGCTTTTCCGGTATCGAGATGGTAAGCACCGGCATGCCATGGACAGACGATCTCATCGTTGTCTATTGAGCCTTCGTCTAGAGGCCCATTCTCATGCGTGCATGCCGAATCTAGCGCGTACACCTTACCTTTGTGAAGCACTATCACCATACCAACGCCTGAGACTTCAGCCTTCATAGGAGAATCTTCCCTCAGACTTTCGAATCTTATCCTTAGATTTTGACGCACCATGCAACCGCTTTAATGGGCATGGAAACTAATAAATCCCTTTTGCATTTGCTGAAAGAGGTAAAGGAGTAGAGTGTTAAGGAAACGGGATGGTGGGGATTCATAAATAGGTTCTCCTTAACACTACATATTACTAAAGCAAAAGTGATATTTATACTTTGCCCGTAAGTCCAATTACAGGGCGAATTGTTGAATTTCTGTGCATCTGTCAGGAAGAGGGTCACTTGAACCTCTTCTTGACTTCGTCCATCATGGCGTTGTAGCCTTTGTTGTATTCGAGCTCCTCTGGTATCAGCGTTGCCGGATGGACGAATCCCTGTTCGCGCATGTACTCCGCCTTCTTTATGGCCTTTTTGCGGCTGTACTCCCAGTCCGGAGTGTCGAAGGCATCGATGTGAGCAGTGAAGAAACCGTTGTGCATGCTGAACAGTACGCAGCTTACGATCGGTATGCAGAAGTTTGCGCTTGCCGGCGTACGTACCTTGACCGGCATTAGAGGCATATGATGACTTCCCCTTGCATCTCCGGCCACGTAATGCGCCGTTTTGAATACGGAGCATGCCTCTTCCGTCGCGGGAAACCCTTTCTGCAGACGCATCAGCGCCGCAGGGTCGTCCTTGCCGACGTAGGTGCCTGCGACGTTGTGCAACCTGTCTGTAGTTGCGGATAGTATCGGGCCTTCGCTGTTCCTTACAGTGTCAACTACGTACCTTCCTGGATACATTAACACCGCCGCTAGAAGGAAGTTGTCTTCAGGAACATGGAATTCCGCTGTCCTGCCTTCCATCACGTCCATGACAGCTATGACCACCCCTTTCGATAGCAGTGGATTGAGTATAAGGCCGGTGTTTGCTGTTGCTTCGCAGAATAGCCTGTAGAGTGGAAAATTGAATGCTCCGGGTTCGGTCTTGTCCATTGTGAAGAGGGCAAACGCTTCGTTAGGCCTCTCCTCGAACTCTAGCTCTGCGACGCCGGGACCCATGCCGCGCACGTTACCAGAGAAGGCATCCTTTAGGAGATCCTGCCCTGCCCCGTAAAGCCCCTGGCTTTTGGCTACCTCGGTGCCTGCCTTGAACGCATCCCATGCAAGCTTATGCACCTCATTGTTGTTTATGCCATGGGTGTGAGAGAGCAGCAAATGTATGTCATCGCCGGTGTACCCTATGTACTGGTCGATTATGCCTGCCTTTTCCTTTCCTGCAGATATGAAATCGCTAACGCTCTTTAGCACCTCTTCGCTTGGCCTTGTGTGCCCGCCTATAGAGCCTATGTCAGCCTTTATTGCAGTGATAGTGACCTTCATAACAATCGAGATGGCTTGGCAATTGAAGGCTTATATAAGTATATTACCATTTCAGTGTATGGAAGGCACTATGGAAGCCCAGGCGCAACAGCACATGGATAAGAGGCTCGTTATATGCAACTGGAAGGCTTACCTTGGCATTGCGGAATCGGTGAGGACCGCGGAGGCCATAGCCGAGAGCTTCTCCGATTCTGAAAAAGGGTGCCTTCTTGCCATAGCTCCCACTAACCTTGCGCTATGCAGGGTAGGTGAGATCATCTCGAAGGCAGGCATCTCTCTTTGCGCACAGGATATCGACATAGGAGGCAAAGGAGCGAAGACTGGGAGCACACCAATAGAGGTGCTTGAGGAGGCTGGGTGCGAGTTCGCCATAATAGGCCATTCGGAGAGGAGGCACAGGAAGGCTCCAGAGACAAAGGAGAGCGATGCGCTCATCAACAGGAAGCTTGACATATGCTTAAATTCCCAGATAATCCCGATACTGTGCACTGGAGAGACTGAAGAAGAGAGGTATCGTGGTGCCACCAACAACGCAATAAAGAAGCAGCTGGTTGGAGGGCTGGAAGGCATCTCCGCGGAGGCTAAGGAGGGCATAGAGAAGCTCATCGTTGCTTACGAGCCTGTCTGGGCCATAAGCTCAAACAGGATCTCAAGGATTCCGGACGTGACGGAAGTGAACGAAGCGTGCAAGATGATAAGGAGGCACCTGTACAGCCTTTTCGTAAAGGAAAAGGCAGACAGGATAAGGATAATATACGGAGGTAGCGTCGAGCCCGCCAATGTTTCTGCTTATCTTTCGGTGAATGGGATAAGAGGAGTGCTTGTCGGGAAAGCAGGGACCGACGCTGCGAAGATGGAGGCGATGCTCAAGGCTGTAGGCAGCGGACCTGTGGCGCAGTTACTCCCGTCTTAGCCCTTCCATTTCTGCGATCAGTTTAATGAGGCGCTTCCTGCTTCTCTTTTGGAGGCTGTCCCCATGGACCTCAAGCACCCTGCGCGCAGCGTTTACATGCAAGATTGCAACATCTAGAGCGCTCTCGCCAAGTCTTGTCTTTGTGGAATCAAGAAGGTCTATGCTGTCTACTGCGAGCCTTGCTGCTATCTCCCCGTGTTTCTCGACAATTTCGTGTAGGACACTCCATCCTGCATCGTCCGCTACCTGTGCGATGCGGAATACGGATGCAGGAGTACCAGTTAGATGCTCGGCTACGCCCCTGTGAGCTACCGCGGAATGCATGGCCCGCCATCCGTCAGTATTTCTTGCATTTTCAAGAAGCCGGAGACCCGAGGCGCCCCTTGCAAGGCGCAGAGCCACATCAGGATGAATGGAAACAGTCTTTGCGAGTTCGGTCCATCCGTAATTATCAGTAGTCCTTACCATGTGCATTGGATCCGTCCTAAGAAGTTCCAGTGCAAATGCCTTTGGCATGGCTTTGCTGCTAAGAGTTGAAGCTGGGTTTGCGATTGCTCTTGGCATTTGATCGCTATCTTATTTGTATGCCATGTTATTTATCCCTATTGTGCAGGAAAGTGGAACTGCTTTATGCTTTTGCCAGTATTTAAACTAATAGAGATACGCAATACTACAGGCATTAGCGTATGGAGGGGCGAGTGCAATCAGATGGGTTTATATATTATTAACGCCATCTCCTTTCAGAATGTTTACGGTTAGAATTGTTGAGATGATGCCATGGCAGGAGAAGTTATGTATTCCTCAATGAAGGAGATCAAGTCAGGCAGGTATATACTTATAGACAACGTGCCTTGCAAGGTTGTCGACGTTGAGACGTCTGCTCCAGGAAAGCACGGAGCCGCGAAGATGAGAATAACTGCAGTAGGAGTATTCGATGGGCAGAAAAGGACGCTGCTGAAGCCGAGCAGCGCTGATGCGGAAGTGCCCATAATAGTGAAGAAGAAGGCACAGATCGTCTCGATCTCTGACAAGACCGCGCAGCTAATGGACCTTGAGACTTATGAGACTTATTACCTTGGCGTGCCTGACGATCTGGTCGGCTCTGTTAAACCCGGGGCGGAAGTAGAGGTCATGGAGTACATGGAAAGCAAGGCAATGACAAAGGTGCTCAGCGGCGGATAGTAAGCAATAGTGCAAGTGATTATATGGAAATGGAAGTGAAAGAAGACGTAAACAACAAGCTTCTTAAAAGAAGGGAGATACGCCTTGAGGTTTCTTACGATGGCAAGACTCCTCCAAGGAGCGAGGTGAAGGAAGAAGCATGCAAGAAGCTTGGGCTTTTGCCCGATGCTACTGCGGTGATAAGCATAGATCAGCTTTTCGGAGACAAGAGAAGCGAAGTTACATTGCACTCCTACAGCAAGAAGGAAGACATGGAACGCCTGAGTAGGAAGAAGGCAGCAGGAGGAGAAGCAAAGGCTAAGGAATGATCTTTGGTGTTTTTATGGCGAAAGAAAAAGGAGCTAAAAAAGACTATTCTGCTGTTGAGAAGTTCTGCCCTAAATGCGGCGTAAGGATGGCAAACCACAACGATAGATTTTCTTGCGGGAAGTGCGGATACACTGAATGGAAGAAGAAGTAGGGAGATGGTTTCATAAGTAAGAGGGGATCGGGAAGCAGGCCAGCTGTCAGGAAAAGGTATGCCTTGGATCCAAGATACGTTGCGCTTTTCATCGGATTGGATTTACTCCAGTCAACGATACTCGCGCTGATCTTTGCCTCGGTGGCGCTGCAGTCTTCGTCCTCATACACGGTGCAGGCCTCAGAGTGGAGTGGAGCTGCAGGTTACATACTGGCCATTGACATCGCAATAGCGATAATAGCATTTGTTTACCTTATAGTTGCAAGGAAGTTAGCGCTTAAAGAGGCATCTCGCTGCATGCTTTTTGAGCTTGCTTTTATCGCAATATTCATGCTCTGCCTTCTCCTCATAACAGCAGCAGCGCAGGTGCTGATCTACTCGGACATTATACCGCAGGCGCAGGCCTTGTCTTCCTACGACGCTGCGACATCACTATCGTTTTCATCCTCGGTTTTCGTTTACATGCTGCTCTTCAAGAAGAGGAATCTCAGAATGGAGATTGGCTCGCTGGGAATAGGGCGCAGCCGATTCACTGTGCAGAACGTAGGGATAGGGCTCCTTCTTTTCTTCATATTCCTGCTTGTCGAGCTTGGGGTCTCGCTGTTCAGCATAGCGACAGGCACGCAGATAAACACAAATGTTGGCCTTGTTCTTGCAGGTGCTCCGCTCTGGTTCTATGTTTTTTCGGCAGTGATAGCTCCTGTCAACGAGGAGATCTTTTTCAGGGGATTTCTTGTACCAAGGGCAGGAATACTGATAAGTGCAGTAATTTTCGGGCTCGGCCATGCGACATATGATTCGACTTTTGCCATAGAGGTAATCGCGGCTCTTGCCTTTGGGCTCCTTTCAGGTTACGTGTTCAGAAAGACGAAATCGATATATCCTTCGTTATTAGCCCATGTTCTTATAAACAGCCTCGCGGTTTTGGCTTTCGTGAGATGATTCATCTCACAGGGTTATAGCTCGTCTTTGGCTTTTTGAACAGGTTATAGCGGAACATGTTTCCGACGTGGAATTTGAAAAAGCCGAAAATCCCCCATTCTGCAACCCTTCTCACGCTGGTGTATACAACAGCATCATCAATGTATAGTATTCTCCCAAGGCGGTGCAGCCTATGCGAAAGATCCCAATCCTCGTAGGTTATTAGCTTGGGATTGAATCCGCCGGCCTTCCTGAATGCTTCGCGGGTAACTGCAAAATTTGAGCCTATGACCGAAGGTCTGTGCAGGGCTAACGTGAGCTTCACGAAAAGAACAGAGACAATCCTGTATCCAGTTTCAACTGCCTCAGTGGTATGCTCTAAAGGCAGTATCGGCCCTGTGGCAGATACTGTATTCCTGTCAGCGAAAGCCTTTGAATATACGGACAGTAGCTGTGGCGAAGGCTTAGTGTCAGCATCTATGAATACAAGGATTCTACCCCTAGCGGCCGCGGCTCCAGCATTCCTCGCCCTCCCTATCCCTTCCTTCCTGTCCACTATGACGCGGGCATGCTTGCGCGATATGTCCCTTGTTCTGTCTGTGCTTCCACCGTCAACCACTATGACCTCGAAGTTGCGAAAGGTCTGCTTACTGAGGCCTTCGAATGCATACCTTATGTATTTCTCCTCGTTCAGCGCAGGGACTATAACGCTGACCTCGGGCTTTTTGATATTCATCGTATCCTAATTGCTCTGCGGTTTATGTGACATCCTCCCACCCGTGAACGGCGTGGGCTTCCTCTGCGTTCATGCAATCACTGCATCCCGCAAAGGATGTGTTTTATCGGTTCTCAGTTCGTCGAGAGTTGCCTCCTGTTGAGGTCTTACATTCTCTCCCTGAGCGTGACTTCCCCTCTGTCCGAGGGTAGTTGCCATATGCAATATATTTATTGATGCATTTATATCCCTGTCCTTTGACATTCCGCATCTCTGGCAGTTATATGTCCTTTCGGAAAGTGGCGTATCCTGAATG
>JAKATZ010000017.1 GCA_021827925.1 Microcaldota archaeon
GGCCTTGAGCCAGTAAGCCCTATGTACGGCGAGCTCATCTTCAGTATAGTATGCATCTTTGAAACATCAATTCTTCCATACTCCATTGTCATCGCGCATGCCTGATTCACGAGCACGTCGTATGCCCTCTCTTCTATTCCGTGTTTCTCAAACTCCTTCCTTCCTATAGCATCTGTTATTACTGCCGCCTCTATTGCCTCGAGGGCGCTCGATACAATGATGATCCCGCTCGAGATCGCATTCTGCCTGTGCCCTCCCCTTCCAATCCGCTGCGCCAGTCTGGTCGCCTGCCTGGGCGATCCGTACTGCACTACCATTTCTATCCTGCCTATGTCTATCCCTAACTCAAGAGAGCTTGTGGCTACGATGCTTCTGGTCATCCCTCCCTTGAAACGGCGTTCTATTTCTATCCTCTCATCCTTCTCTAACGAGCTGTGATGTATGCCTATTCCCTCCCCGCCGGAGCTTTTTTCCATGAGTATAAGCTTGCTGCCCAGAGACTCTACCACGCTCCTCGTATTTGCGAAAACTATCGAAGCTTCAGAGGAATCAATGACCTCCTTGACCCTCTCTATTCTGGCAAGGGCTGCCTTGTCAAGTCCAAACCTCTTGGAGAAAGAGGGATCCTCAAAACGAGGCATCAGCGGCATTTCGACAGATATATCAAAGAGCTTCGCGCTCTTGGATTCCACAATAGAATACTCCCTCCCTCCGAAGAGGAAGAGAGAGGCCTCGCCGGGATTGCTTATTGTCGCACTCAGTCCTATCCTCTGGAACTCCCCAGCTACCTCCACAAGCCTTTCGAGCGCGACAGCGAGCTGCGCTCCCCTTTTATTGCTGTAAAGCTCGTGTACCTCGTCAACAACAACGGCATGCACATTGCCTAGTGCTCTGCGCAGTCTTGCAGACATGAACAGGTTCTGCAGGCTCTCCGGCGTAGTCACCACCAGCATCGGCGGACGCCGTGCCTGCTCCTCCCTCTCCTTCCGTGTTGTATCTCCGTGCCTCACGCCAACAGAAACGCCAAGGGCATCAGCGAGCCATTCTATTCTTCCCCTGAGGTCCCTGTTGAGAGCCCGCAGAGGTGTAATGTACAGCGCAGTTATCCCTTCCTTGGCTTCGTTGCGTATCCTCTCAAGTACTGGAAGCAACGCAGCCTCGGTCTTCCCGCTTCCTGTAGGGGCTATTATCATGCAGTGCCTTTTCTTCCTCAGCTCTGCGAATGCCTCCGACTGTATTTCTGTGAATGAACCGTACTTGCCGAGAAACAGTGTGTAAGGATCCATGGCCTGGCCCGGATGCAGTCAAACTATGTACGCGCTGCCGGAAGCAGTGCCTGCGGATCCTTTCGCAGAGTAATTTAGCAGCAGGTTTAAGTTCAGGCTGAGCGGAGGTGATGTTATCCGTTTTCCGTAATCATAACATGCCGCAGTGATGTTTGCTGTCGCATTGTTTCCAAGCTCAGAACTTATCCTTACCGGAATTCCGCTGCCCTTGTCGTAGCACGAAATACTTCCGAGAGCTACCGTGTAGTCATGCAGATTCCTTATGGCTATGCTAATGTTTCCTCTGCTGAAACCAAGCAGCGTACAATTGAAACCCGACAGCGAGCACGAGCTCTGTATCCCAGATTGGAAGACCGTGCGGTTCCCTGAAACGTTGACATAATCGAAAAAGCCTATGTCGCTCCTTGCATGGGCAGAGATGTCAGATTGATTGGTGAGCGTCAGAGCGCTAACATTGTACCCTCCGACTATCTCCTTTGTGTCTATCAGCGAGAAATTTCCCAGCTCCCCTGTTTTGGTAAGCACATAAGAACTACAATAGCTCTCGTTGCCTATCGATTCTACAAGCCCGTAACATTTGTTACTTCCTCCGCTTGTCTGCGATATGCCCAGATAGGTGAATGATGTGTTGTACACAAGAAGCCTGCCGAACTCATTCGATGTGCCATAGGAACTATAAGTGCCTATACTTCCGGGGATATCATTGACCATTCCCTGCAGCGTACTGTTGAAGCTCGCAGTGCTGTTTGGCTTGCTGCCAACAAAACCCAGGCACGACCCATTCCCGTTATATGCGAGTACCTTGGTCCATCCTCCTTCGTACCATACGCACATGCTAAGTCTGTTTCCGAAAGGAATGAGCGTGACACTCCTTCCACTGACTGTGCTGTTAGTTGCGTTAAGCCCCCTGGCTTCCGCAGCGACATAGTACTGGCTTGGAGCCAGATATCCCTGTGTCCAGAGCGAGAACGCAGTGCCATTATGGTACTCGGCACCAGCATACTCGAATCTTGACACATAGTTGAACGTTACATTAAGCAGCGGGTAGAGGAAAGAATCCACAGCGCTTATATCGGAGAGAGCGAATTTTTGTATGCCATATGTATTATAAAGGTAGGAGAAAGCCACATAACCGATGCTTCCCGTATCGTACCTGTAGCTTTCTGAGGCTCCTGACGGCAATAGCGAGAGCGGATCAGCCTCTTCAGGAGCATAAATATTCACTCGAGTCTCGCTTGATGCGGCAGACCTGTCAGCCAAATCATAAACTTTTCCCGGGTCTGCGACTGCTGTTATATTTAGCGGCCCCGGCGACTTTGGCGTGTACGGGAACTCTATGGTTGCGTTTCTTCCCGCTGGCATTGTCACGTTATAAGTCGAGCTGAGATTCCCATTCACGAAAACGCCGATCTCCATGCCCTTTATGGCACCGCTTCCTGTATTCTTAATAAGTATCGGGAGCACGAAAGTCTGATAAGGATAACTAGCGTTTTCCGACCCCGCAGAAAAGCTCAGGCTCATGGAAATCTGCGGCCTGTAGCCGAACCTTACGTAAAGCCCTGCTATAACTACGGCTGCGAAGAATATAACCCAGAAATAGCTCTCGTTTTTCAAGATATCACGTTTATTGCATTCTTGCTCTTCATGTCTTCAACCACCGTGCCTATCTTTTCCGCTATCTCTCTACAGAAAGAATCAAAGACGCCAGAAGACCACTCGTATGCACTGTACCTGTCACCTACATTCGGCGCCTTGAAATAGAACCGTCCCTGCTCATTCTGTATGAATTCCATCCTTTTCATCCTAAGCAGGTGGTATCTCAATGTCTTCTCATTAATCGGTTCCCATGCCTCGCTTATATACTCTGCAAGATCCTTCGCAGTAGGATCTTGTTTTTTTACGAACTGGAAGTATATCATAGCATCAAGTACTGCAAGCGAGCTTAGCCTTGACTCTCCAGGATTCAGTATGCCAAGGGAGAGCGCAAGCCACCTTACTGCAGACCTTCTCGTTTCAAGCACTTCCCTGTTAAGTCTGAGACTCCTGAGCGTCAGCTCCCTTTCTATGAGGCCAGCCTCGTTCAGTTCCAACTTATCACTACAGCATCATTAACATACAAAGTATATTAATACTTAATATAATTCAAACCCTCACGACAAGCAATATAGCCTTTCCTTCGCATAGATAACTATGGCGTCTCGGACGGGATTCAGAGCGCAATCGGCAATGGAATACCTGATGACCTACGGTTGGGCGATACTAATTATCGCTGTTGTCCTAGGAGCCCTCTTCTCCCTCGGCGTGTTCAATCCTATGAGCTTTGAGCCAAAGGCACAGCCGGGCTCGTGCCAAGTCTTCCGTCCTTACGGCGCAGGAACAAATGCCGATGCAAACCTGGAAGGGGTATGCACAGGCGAGATGCCGGAGTTTGTCGGCAGGTTTAACGGGCCTAACAGCTACGTATCAATGAGTGCAGCCGATATGCCTGCTGGAGATTCTGCGCGCTCATTCACCGGATGGATATACATAAGCGACCCCTCCGAACTTACCGATGGCAACAGGAACGGAATATTCGGCTACGGGACAGTAGGAGGGGGCAATTACGCATATATAGAACTAATGGCTCTCAGCGGCAATCTCTGGGCCGATAACATAGCGGGATGCTATCAGAGCCCTCTCATACTCCAGCCCAACAAATGGTATTTCGTGGCGTTTACCTACGCACAGGGATCCACAACGTATACCGTGTATCTTGACAATCAGAAAGAGACCGGAAGCTGCGGCCCCGGAAGCGAACTGAATACGCCAACAAGCGCCATGGCATACATAGGGCTGTACGCTTATTTCGGCCAGGGCACGTTTGGGTACATTTCAAACATACAGGTTTATAACACCTCTCTGGGTACCAATTCAATAGATGCGCTGTACAGGTCAGGAATAGGCGGCGCGCCTATAGACCTGCACAACATCGTGGGCTGGTGGCCTCTGAACGGAAATGCCAATGATTATTCAGGGAACAGTAACGACGGCACTCCATCAAACGTGCTCTTTACGAGCAGCTGGGCGAACAGCTACGTACCGCCGTGATAGAATGATCAGGAAAGCCCAATCAGCAATGGAATACCTGATTACCTACGGCTGGGCGATACTCGTCGTAGCGGTAGTCCTCGGAGCCCTCTTCTCCCTCGGAGTGTTCAATCCGCTGACATTCGCGCCGAGGGCAAACCCTGGCTCCTGCCAGGTGTTTCGTCCATACGGTGCAGGCACTTCTACTGATATAAACCTCGCAGGCGTCTGCAACAACGAGCTGCCAAAATTCGTTTCGATCCTTGAGGCTTCAGGGCAGCATGTGTATTACTCGATAAACAGCCTGCCGCTGCTCTCATCTGGCAACGTCCCATGGTCTGCGACTCTCTGGCTCTACGATCCGTCCATATATGCCACCGGCCCCGACTGCATAGCCTTCAGCTACGGGTGGTCTTCATGGGGCGATATTCCTGAATATGACGGATTTGCTCTAGAAGCCGATCACGCTGGAACTTATTATATCAAGACAAGCGGCGGCGCAATAGGCGTAGGTCCGGTATTCCAATCCAAATGGATGTTTCTAGCAGCTACATACAACGGTCTGTATATAAATGGTTACGACTACAGCTCCAACAGCATGAACTATGTATCTGTGCTCCAATCATCCACTCTTGTGCCGGCCCTTGAGGCTTTTATAGGATGGGATGGTCATCATAACGATCTGTGCAGCGCAAGCATTGCAAACGTCCAGATATACAACGCATCGCTCAGTCCTTCAACTGTAAATTCCATCTATTACGAAGGAATAGGCGGTGCGCCAATAAACCTGCAGAATCTCGTAGCATGGTGGCCGTTGAACGGGGACTCGCAGGATTATTCTGGAAACGGCTATCAGGCCTCTGCCTCTGCGGGTCCGTTTTACACAAGCGGATGGTCCAGTGCATACACACCTCCTTAGATATTAAGGACCATTATGTGTAGCAATGCCTGAATATGATGAAAGCCAGAAAAGGAAAAGAGAGGGCGCCATGCGTACTTAACGCATCTGCAGCTTTACCCTCCAAGTACCATCTCTATCTGCACGGTATCCGGCACAGGTATCCTCATGACCTGCCTGAGCGCCTGTTCGCTTCCGTCTATCTCAACGAGCCATTTGTGTATCCTCATCTCCCAATGCTCAAATGTATGGGATCCATCTCCGCACGGCGTCTTTCTTGTTGAGATCTTAAGCCTCCTGGTAGGGAAAGGAACAGGGCCCTTATACTTTATGCCAAGTGACTTGGCGATCTCTATGATCTGCCTTGCTATGTCACGTGCATCGCCCCGGCTCCTGCTTATTATCTTAATTCTCGTTGCAGGCATCCAGTCACTTCTTCACTACGTCAAGGACGACTCCTGCGGCTACAGTCTGGCCCATGTCCCTTATTGCGAATCTGCCAAGATGCGGGAACTCTCCGAACTTCTCAACGACTATAGGCCTTGATGCTTTTACCTTCACTATTGCGACATCGCCGTTCTTTATGAATTCAGGGTTCTTCTGCACGGTCTGGCCGGTCTTAGGGTCCTTCTTCTCCATTATCTCAGTTATTGTAGCGGCTACCTGTGCTGTGTGTATGTGGAATACGGGGGTGTATCCAGGCGCTATTGCGGTAGGGTGGTTGATTACCACTATCTGCGCAGTGAATTCCTGTGCGACTGTCGGCGGGTTTGTTGCTGGCCCTACTACGTCCCCCCTTTTAATGTCCTTCTTCTCTGCACTCTTCACATTGAATCCTACGTTGTCACCGGGCTCAGCCTTCTGCAGCTGCTGGTGGTGCATTTCTATGCTCTTTATCTCGGTCTTCACACCGCTTGGCATTATGACTACCGGATCGCCAGGCTTCATGATCCCGGTCTCCACTCTTCCTACAGGAACCGTCCCGAATCCCGCTATGCTGTAGACGTCTTGTATCGGCAGTCTCAGCGGCTTGTCAACAGGCTTTGAAGGCACCTGGAATGTGTCTAGCGCTTCGAGCAGTGTCGGACCATTGTACCATGTAAGCTTGTCGCTCTTGCTGGAAACATTGGCTCCTTCAAGGGCAGAGTATGGAACAAAGAGCATCTTGCTTGTATCATATCCTACTGACTTGAGAAGCTCAGAGGTCTTCGCCTTGACGTCTTCATACTTTGCCTTGTCATAAGATGCAGCATCTATCTTGTTTATTCCTACTACTACCTGGCTTATGCCAAGCACCTTGGCGAGGTAAGCATGTTCCCTTGTCTGCGATTGTATTCCATCTATTGCTGAGACTACAAGTACGGCAGCATCCGCCTGGCTTGCTCCAGTGATCATGTTCTTTACGAAGTCCCTGTGTCCCGGCGCGTCTATTATCGTGAAATAATATTTAGGAGTCTGAAAGTCCCTGTGCATTATATCGATAGTTATTCCTCTCTCCCTCTCCTCCTTAAGCTGGTCCATCACGAAGGCGAACTCGAACGAAGGCCTGTTGTATTTCGTAACCTCTTCCTTTATCTTCTTCATGTCCTGCTCTGTTATGGTCTTTGTATCGTAGAGCAGCCTTCCTACTGTAGTCGACTTTCCGTGATCTATATGCCCTATAAAGATCAGGTTCATGTGCGGTTTTTCTGCCATTGTATTCACCATAGATTTAATAGGATTTACCTGCTTTAATCTAGCTTAAGAAACACGATTTAGCTTCCCAGCAGGGAAAAGCAGCCAGATAATATACACAGCTTTAATACTATAGTCATAAATGATATGCTGATAACATATTTAAATCTTTGCGTGTCTTAACGACATTGTAGCTGCCAACGGCTGTTTTCATGAAATACACCGACCTTACGCTTATGGAAAGTCCTGACACGGAGCTTGCTGCGCGGCTAGGCTTCCTGCGCGTGCTAGGTAGCATTCACATCGCAGTGTCCTCTTCCTCCTCCTCGCCTGAAGGGCCTCACATAGTGATTAGCGATTCCCAGGGGGAGCTCTCAAAAGCCCTGAGGGAATCAAGCGTTGCTGCCATAGTAGTCAAGGACAGTGCAATAATGCGCAAGGTCTTCGCTGAGGCAGCCGAAAGGGAAAAACCGCTGCTGCTGATAGCGACAGAGCTGACCTGCGCAGAGGGCAGACAGAGGCTCAGGAATATCTACCGCATGAAGAATCTATTCAGGATAGCTAAGCATGCAGGCTGCCGGATAGGCATTGTGACCCTCGCCAGAGATCGCGAATCCATGCTTTCAGTGATGCAAATGATTGAGCTGGCAATGCTGATAGGCGCGACAAGGAGTGAGGCAAAGAATATGCTATTGGTACTTGGTGACAATCATGATTCTTAAGCGCAAGAACCGTTACATACTTGTGGAAGCATCCTCACCGCTCGATGCTGTGGCCGAATCGAGGAGCATAGAGGCGGCAATGCTCAAGGTCCTTGGGGAATTGTACTACTCTGAGGCAAATCCGAAAGTGGTGGCCCAGAGCGATCCAACCCTATTCGCAATAAGGGTAAATCGCGGCCAGGAGGGTAGGGTGATATTGGCGCTATCTTTCGCAAGGGAGATCTCTGGGAGGAAGATGGGCCTATATACGCTGAAAACATCAGGCACTCTGCGTGCGCTACATTCTCTCCATGGCAACAAGGCGCCGAAGCATATCGTTAGGGTCTAAACAAAGATTATTATATCTTTGCCAGGCAAATTTATCTTACTACTTATAATATAACCGGTGACTTGAATGAACATAAGTGAACTAAAGGCAGGAGCCTCAAATGTAGAAATAGAGGCGGTAGTGGCTGAGAAGGAAGAGCCACGCGAAGTAATAAGCAAGTGGGGCAAGAAGCTTAGCGTTGCAACTGCGATACTGAAAGATGATACTGGAAGCATAGCCCTCTCACTCTGGGGTGCCGACATAGACAAGGTTAACGTTGGCGATAAGGTAAAAGTAACCAATGGGTATGTCAACGAGTTCAGGGGAACGCCTCAGCTCTCTACAGGAAAATTCGGCAAGCTTGAAGTTCTAGAGAAGGGGAGCGGCTCCCAAGCCCAGGAAGAAGAGCCTGAAGAAAGCGGATACGACGAAGCTTAATCCTGCATTTCTCCATTCAGAATGGCAGCAAGGCGTACACTATAGCCATGCAGAAGGCTATAACATCTACTGCGTCAGCTTGCATTGATGAGTTGTAAACCGAGTGGCGCGGATATCCCAAGCCGTGTAGATCAAGCATAAGATCTGCTATTTTGAAGATAAGGCCGACAATCAGTAGTATCCTTATCCACGACATTTGTTTTGCCAGCGCGGCATCTCCTTTCCTGTGCCAATGTGCCATCATGTAAACGGCAAGCAAGGCTAGGGCAATCATGCCTGCCATGTCAATTGCTATCCATATGGCGTTGTATCTAAGACCGCCGACTATCTCCGTGAATAGATTGGACCCGAATATTATGGCAAAATAGAGGAACACACGCCTCTTCCCAAGGGCATTAAGCCTGTTTATCCTGGCGTTACCTGTCATCAAATAAACCTGTTGGCAATAGCCAACACTATCCCTATTATCACAGTCCTGTTGAATATAGACGGCATCTCGAGCACCACAACAAATCCGTATATCTGCATAACCAGCGATAGTGCCGAGAGCATAAGAAAGACATCATTCTGCTTCCTGAGCCCTGCAAGCGTGCGCTTATTCCATGATAGCAGGGCGAAAACGAATGCGAATATCGCCACTCCGGTTATCGCGATATCGTCAAGCAGAATGAGGCCCGTCTCATGTCTTCCGGTACTAAGCAGCATGGTGCACAGGAAAACAGTTGAAAAGAAAATGTAAGCATAGCGTCTCTCGTACTCGAGTTCCCGCGTCCTTTTCGCCATGCTACAACTTTCATGCTGAATGTCTTAAATCTTTGCCCATCCAAGATCCGAAAATAGCGCAAACCCTTGCCGGAGCAAAAGTCCACCTCCACCGTTATACAAAACGTCTGCGGTTTCCATAGACCATCTTTATAAAACTTATCAGCGTATAACAATCACTTTTCTGTGCTTTCAGGTGGTCTATTGGGAATAGCAACGAGATAGAGGTACTCGATACAACTCTCAGGGATGGCACCCAATCGGTAAATGTTTCCTTCACTCTTAACGATAAGCTTAGGCTTGCCCTCGCGCTGGACAGCCTCGGCGTCGACTACATAGAAGGGGGATGGCCGTTATCGAATCCAAAGGACAAGGCCTTCTTCGAGAGAATAGCAGAACATTCCCTATCAAATTCAAAAGTGGCCGCATTCTCAAGCACCCGCAGGAAAGAATCCAAGGCCTCCGCTGACCCCGGTCTCAACTCAATACTCGATTCCGGTGCTCGTGTAGGGGTGATTTTCGGCAAGGCATGGACGCTACATGTAGAGCGAATACTCAAAACTACACGAGAGGAGAACCTCTCAATAATACGCGACTCTGTGGACTACCTCCGCGACCATGGCCTGGAGGTTATCTTCGACGCTGAACATTTCTATCAGGGCTTCAGTGATGATCCCGAGTACGCGCTTGCGGCAATCGCAGCAGCAGAAGAAGCTGGAAGCAGGACTGTTGTCCTTTGCGATACGAATGGGGGAACCCCGCCGTATGAAATTCTCAAAGCAACAAAAGCCGCCGTGAGTTCATCTAATGCCATGGTCGGTTTGCACATGCACAACGATATCGGCTGTGCTGTCGCAAACACACTCCTCGGCGTCTCTGCCGGCGCTCGCCATGTCCAAGGAACCATCAACGGAATCGGCGAGCGCACTGGGAATGCCGATCTTGTGCAACTGCTTCCCTCCCTCTGCCTAAAGTCCGGGCTTGCCTTCCGGGCAGCGCAGAACATAGGCAAGCTGCGCGAGATATCGCTTCTCGCATATGAAATATCAGGGATGCAGCCTGACAAGTCACAGCCTTATGTTGGGGATAATGCATTCGCTCACAAAGCAGGAGTGCATGCAGACGCCGTGCTGAAAACCCCCTCCGCCTACGAGCACATAACTCCGGAATCTGTAGGAAATTCGCGCAGAATAATACTTTCCGAAGTCAGCGGCTCAGGAAGCCTTCTGCACTACGCCGAGAAACTCGGCATCTCCGCGGAAAAATCAGATCCGAGGGTTAAGGCGGCGCTTGCCGAGATTAAAACACTCGAAGCCCTCGGATACAGCTTCGATATAGCCCCCGCATCAGCAGTTCTGGTTATAGCGGAAAAGCTCGGCATACCTTGCAAAAAGATAAGGCTTGCTTACTGGAGGGTTGTTTCAGAGGGCAGCCTCACCATTGCCGTAGTCAAAACCCCAACATGCATGGAAACCGCAGAGGGCGATGGGCCCGTCAATGCCATAGACCTTGCAATGCGGAAGGCATTCAGCAGGGAATATCCTGAGCTCTCAAAGATCGAGCTTACTGATTATCGGGTGGTACTGCCTGGCAGCGTGAGGAGCACCGAGAGCACAGTGAGGGTCGCTACCGAGCTTTCGGACGGTAGCCTAAGATGGCGTACAATGGGCATCTCGGCAAACATAATAGACGCATCGGTAAAAGGCATACTCGACGGACTGAACTACTACATTCTCTTAAATGAGAGAGGGCAGAAGCCGCCTTATTGACCTGCAATGCTTTACCGTAATAAATTGGGAAAGCACAAATTCAATGAGGAATAATGTGCTAAATTTTGATAAACACTTGCATCACAGCACCAATAAAGCAAGCCTTTTAAACTGAGCGTAATAAAAGTAAGCATGGCGAGGGAGTCTCCCACATCGAAGGTAATCCTGGCCTCTTCGATCGGCACCACTATAGACTATTACGATTTATTCATAGCGGGGTTTACCGCCGCTACAGTCTGGCCATCAGTTTTCTATCCCGTCCTTCTTGCGCCAATAGCGATAGCGCTCTCAATAGTCACTTACGTTGTGCCATTCCTTCTCAAGCCTTTTGGCGCTTTCCTCTTCGGGCACTTCGGAGACAAATACGGCAGGAAGCCGATGCTCATACTCACGCTTCTGATGATGGGCATCTCCGCAGCAGGAATAGGTCTTACTCCAAGCTATGCTTCGATAGGCATCGCCGCGCCGCTTCTCATCGTAGCGTTCAGGGCGCTTTTCGGAATCGGTGCAGGGGGAGAGTACGGCGGCGCAATATCCTGGACATCGGAACGCGTTGCAGGCTCAAAGAGGCGCGCCTTCCTCACCTCATGGGTGCTTCAGGCGATACCTCTAGGACTCGCCCTCTCAACAGTATCCTTCTTTTTTGCAGCGTCGGCTATGACTCCTGCCGCATTCAAGTCCTGGGGATGGCGGATACCCTTCCTTCTCGGCGCGGCGATGGTGGTGCTTGCGATATTCATAAGGCTAAGGCTTGAGGACAGCCCTCTGTTCCTAAGGCTTAAAAAGACGGGCACTACTGACAAGAAGCCCGCCATCACCGTTCTCCGTCTTAAGGCCAAGCGCATAATGCTTCTATCCGCCCTCGTGGCCTTTGCTCCTACGGTTATCACCCTGGAATCGGTTCCCTTTTCCCTTAACTATCTCTCTATCAACGGTTTCAAAATCAGCTTTATAGCATTCTCAATATTCATAGGCTCTGTATTCGGAGTCCTAACTGGCATAATCGGAGCCATTCTCGGCGACAAGTACGGGCGCAAGCCAGTCGCCCTACTATCAGCGAGCCTCACGCTCATTTCCTCGCCCATCTTTTTCCTGCTCATAAATACTGGCAACGGACTGATGGTGATACTGGCGCAGATGCTCCTTCTAGGATCTGCATTCATGGTTATAGGGGTCCTTCCTGCAATTCTCAGCGAGAACTTCGGAACAAAATACAGGTATTCTGGCGTTGGGCTATCTAACAATATCGGAGGCGTAGTAACGGCAGTCGCCACTATATTGGAATCGGTGATTATAGCAGGTATAAGTGGCGTTGTCAATGCGTGGCCTTACGTCGCGCTGCTTTCCATGGCCATCTCTGCACTTTCTATAATAGCGATGCTCTTCCTGAAAGAAACGAAGGACGTCAACCTCTCCGCTATACGGTGAAACGGCTCAGAATCTCAGAACTCAAGTTTCAGTGCATCGTTTACCGCAGAGATCGGA
>JAKATZ010000020.1 GCA_021827925.1 Microcaldota archaeon
TAATTCTCCCTTCTTCATCTCTCTAATTACCCATCGAATTTGACCTAAGTTTAGTGTTCTCATGGTGGTCTCTTCGTCGTAGACGATTTTATCGTTTACCGAGAGAACCTTATTTCGGGATAATACACTTGGCTCTTATGAGCGAAACATTTAATATCCATGAATGCGCTAATAATAACTGTGGTATTTATGCGATTCAGGGTTTTGATAGAGAGAGACGAGGATGGCGTTTATGTGGGCAAGGTTCCTGACCTGCCAGGCTGCGCTACGGAAGGCAAGACTAAGAAAGAGCTTATGAAGAATATGAAGGAGGCAATACAAGCCTACCTAGAGTCCTTGAAGAAGCATGGTGATCCTGTCCCAGTTGAAATGGTGCAGGTAAGTGTCTAGGCTCATACCGCTTAACTACGACAAAGTCGTGAAAGCTCTTTCTAAAGTAGGCTACGTGTTAAACCACCAGAAAGGGAGCCATATTGTCATGCATCTTGACAGAAAAGAGAAATACACCAAACTGTTCGGAGATAGAAAACCAGAATACATGATAGTAGTACCTGCTCATAGGCCAATAGGCAGGGGCATGCTTAGAACAATAATGAGCGAGGCGAACTTGTCTGTTGATGAGTTCAATAGCTTGACATGATGCGCTTTTTGACCTGCGAGGCTTGTTCAATAGAAAATGTGTTATCTATCTCCTTGTATAGCTCCTCTTTCCTAGTGCTAATGTAGGTCATGGTGGTACTAGGATCGCTATGCCTAGCGAACCTGCTAGTCAATACGAGATTGCCGTTAGTTTGCTTGGCGAAGCGAGTAATGGCGTAGTGTCTAAGGCTATGTGTGGTGAGTCTGTAAAGAGGTCGTTCTCTATGTGTTGGATTGGTTTCTTCTGAGGTTGCATATACCTGATCTAGGTCTGATGCGTGCAGCACCTCACGGAAGACTTTTCTAACATAGTTTAAGTTTATGTATGGGACGTTGTTGTGATTATTGTCGTTGTCCTTGAAGAATACATAACCGTTCGATGCCTTTATCGAGGCCTCGTTTTTGGTTATGTATTCTATGGTTTCTTTGAATAAGTCCAACGGGATTATGAGAGCATCCAGTCTGGCCGACTTCTCGCTCTTTATGGTCAATTCGCGCTTGTCGAAGTCGATGTTGCTTACGTGCAACTTGCAGACTTCGCCAACTCTGAGGCCCATGTAGGCCTGATACCTGAACAGAAGGCCGAACTTCTCGTTATGCACGTTTCTAAGGAAACGCTGTAGCTCAAGTTCGGTGAAGCCTTTGTTTATCGAGCCATATCTAGGCTCTCTGCGCTGTTTGAACCTGCGGGCATGGGCAGTGGCCAGAATCGCTCTGACGCGCTCTAGCTGGCACTTGGACGCACTGTTGCTGAACTGCTTGGCCTGAACGGCAAAGCCATGAAAAGCCAACCCCGAACCCTGTTTTTCACGGCTTTCTGGAAACTCGGAAAACGCACCCCGAACCCGCCTTTTCCTAGGGTTTCCATGGGACTGGGCTTCGGGAAACGGACCCGAAGCCTTCCGTCTATAGCTTGAGGCGGGCATGACGGGATTTGAACCCGCAACCCTCGGGTCCGAAGCCCGATGCGCTATCCAAGTTACGCTACATGCCCTTTGGAAATAAGGGTCGCTTTGAAAAGCTATAATACGTTCGCCTCTGGATAGCATTCAGGCTTTCTCGGCCTTCTCTATTGGCTCAAGCGCATAGGACAGTTCTTTCTTCATCCTTGAGAAAACGCCGATTATATCGGATCTTTCTTCCTTGCACATGGAATGAAACATCCACATGGATAGATTGTGATTGTTGATGTCAGAAGTCATTACTTCCTCGACATCTGACTCGGTTATGCTCTTCCATCCTTCTGAAAATGCATATGCAGTCTCTCCGCAGATCGCTTCCTTGTCAAACTCGGATAAATTATTGATGTACTTGTAGGTTTTCCAAGAGTGTCCCGACGAAAGAGCTGCTATCACCATAGCCGCTTTTTGGGTTTGGCGCTCGGCCTCGCTGAACGCGCCCTTGTTCGATATTTTCCTGACAGAAGCTATGAAAGAAACACAACTGTTAATTATAGCCCTACCAGGCATAACCCACACACACCATTGCCAATCCCAGCACTTTAAATATATATGACGCACCCTTTTTAAACCTTTTTATATGCAGTCCTTTACTTGATTACGGAGGAATGACAACGTAGAGGATAGTATTTTATAGCTTGACGTTCAAAATTCTATCAAAGTGATCGTATGATAACAGGCATAGAAATCAACAAGGTAGAGGCAAAAAGGGAACTCAGCGAAGCGATATCAAACATGAAGTTCAACATAAACTTCGACGATGTAAAAGTGAGCAATGACACAGTCAACGTCGGATTTACATTCACGGCAATATACGAGGGGTCCAGTGCGGACAAATCAGTAGGGGAATTGAAGATAGTAGGTAATGTTGTCTCTAAAGAGGGCAAGAAGGACGTGGAAGAGATAGAAGGCACGTGGAAGAACAAGAAGACGCTTCCGCTTAACTTTGCAGAAGATGTCATCAATCTCCTGAATTTCGAATGTGGAGCGAGGGGCACACTGGTCGCGTACTCGATAGGTTTCGCAGCTCCGCTGCCCATATCGAGGGCAAAGCTTCAGGAGGCCGGAAGTCCGAACGCGAGCGGCGCAGCCTGATGAAACCCTGCAACTTAAGGAATCCTAAATGGAAGAGGAAAGGATAGAGCTAGAGGGTATAATAGTAGACATAGACCACACCGCAGTAGACGGCAGGAGCGCCATAAGGATAACGCTGAAGCAGGATGGGAAAATCTATTCATTGTACGATACGGAGTTCAGGCCCTATTTTTATATCGCCCCCAACGTCGGCGTTACGGAAGAGATGCTTGAAAGGTCAGGAGTGCCCCTCGAAGGGGAAATGATAAAACCACACAAGGTATACGGGCAGGATATACGCGTGGGACCGAAGCAGATAAGGGCACTTGTTGTAGAGGTAAACAACACTAGACATGTGCCGAAGCTGAGCGAATCCCTTGGAGAGTTTGGTAAGAGATACGAATACGACATACTTTTCTGGAAGAGATATTTGATAGACAAGGGGATATCCCCGCTTACAGGTGCGAAGGTTAAAGCGCGAAGGGAGAATAACAGACTTATTGTTGAAAACATCTCCGGGACCGAGTGCAAAGGAGAAAGCCTGAGCTACATTTGCTTCGACATTGAGACATACAATCCCCTAGGAGCGCCTAGGCCGGACAAGGATCCGGCAATAATGATCAGCTATTACGATGGTGAGGAGGCTAGGGTGCTGACTACAAAGGAGATCAACCGCGAGTTTGTGGTGCGCTTCGATACCGAAAAGGAGATGATAGAGGCATTCATTTCTGTGATCAAAAAGAAGGATTTCGACCTGATAGTAGGCTACAATTCATCTAATTTCGACATACCGTACCTCATGACAAGAGCAGCAAAGAACCACATGAAGTTCGATATAGACAGATATGGGGAAGGAGCGAAGACAGAGCATCACGGACTGATAGAAGCTGCGAAGATACCAGGAAGAGCGAACGTTGATATATACAACGTGGCGAAGTTCGTTGCGGTAGTTGGTGCATCTGACAAGCTGATAAGGGCAAACAGATTCACTCTCAGCGAAGTATACGCCGCGATCACCGGAGATACGAAGAGAATGGTAGACAGAAGGAACATCTGGCAACTGTGGGATGGAAGCGCGGAGGATCGTGAAGGCCTTGCGGATTATTCACTTGCAGACTCAAAAGCACTCCATGCTGTGTACAAATTCTTCATAGACCTGGAGATGGAAGTGGCGATGGTTACAGGGACGACTTTAGGCGAAGCGTGTATATCGACGACGGGACAGCTTGTGGAGTTCCTGCTGATGAGATACGCACACGACAATAAGGAGATTGTGCCAAACAAACCTTCTGAGGGAGAAATAACGAGGAGGCTTGCTAATCCGATAGAAGGCGCGTATGTTAAGGAGCCAGAGGCAGGAATATACAAGGACATAGCAGTCTTCGACTTCAGAGGCCTGTACCCTTCGATAATAATTGCGTACAACATAGACAACAGCACCATATGCGCAGACGGTAGGGAGGAATTCCATGAAGCGCCGACAAAGACCAGGTTCGTCAAAGCTCCGATTGGAATAATACCGAGCGCGCTTAAACTACTCACCAGCGAGAGGCTGGGAATCAAGAGGGCCGCGAAGAAAGATCCTGAAAACAAAGCCCTTGCAGCAAGATCCCAGGCGCTCAAGATAATAGCGAACTCATTCTATGGGTACCTCGGATATGCTAGATCTAGATGGTACTCCAGAGAATGCGCTGCCAGCGTGACAGCCTTTGGAAGAGAGTACATAGCAAAGACCATGGAACTTGCGGAAAACAGCGGATTCAAGGTGCTTTACGGAGATACAGACAGCATATTCCTGCTTATGAAAGAGAAGAGCAAGGACGATGCCCTCTCTTTCCTTAAGAACGTGAACACGACCTTGCCCGAATCTATGGAGCTTGAGCTTGAGGATTTTTACGTGAGCGGGGTCTTTGTCGGAAAGAAAGGAGGTAGTGCCGGGGCAAAAAAGAAGTATGCTCTGTTATCCGAAACCGGAAGGATAAAGATACGCGGTTTTGAGCTTGTCCGTAGGGACTGGTCCAGCATATCAAGGGAAACACAGAGGATGGTGCTGGAGACGATACTCAAGGACGGCAGCAAGGAGAAGGCTGTGCTTATAGTAAAGGATGTCATAAGGAGGCTCAGGGGAGGTGAAGTCAATCTTGGAGAGCTCGTGATAAGGACGCAGCTCAGGAAGAGGATAGACAGCTATGACTCCAAGTCACCGGAGCTAGCCGCTGCGAAAAAGGCAATAAAAGAAGGTGTGAGGAAGAAGGAGGATCTCGAAGGCTCAACCATAGGATATGTTGTAACAAAGAGAGGGAATAGCATCTCGGAGAAGGCAGAGCTTGAAGACATAGCAAAGGATTATGATCCTGATTATTACATAAATCATCAGATAATACCGGCAACGCTTAAGATACTTAAAGAGCTTGGGGTAAGCGAAGATGAGCTAAAGGGAATGGGAGCGCAAAAGAAGCTTTGAAGGGTTTTGCATGGATAGTGATTATGATTATTCCGCAATAAAGGAGGCCGGGCATATATCTTACGAAGCACTGAAGTATGCAAAAGGGGTCGTGAAGGAAGGAGCAAGCGTACTGGAGGCAGCCGAAAGGATAGAAAAGTTCATTATGGAAAAAGGTGCCCTGATGGCATTTCCAGTAAACATCTCCATAAACAAGAACGCCGCACATTATACGCCTAAGTTCGGAGATACACTGCGTTTCTCAGAAGGAGACGTGGTGAAAATAGATGTAGGTGCAAGGAAGAGAGAGTATCTGGGCGACTGCGCAGAGACAGTGGACCTATCGGGAGAATGGGCGGGTCTTGTCGAAGCGTGCGAGGAGGCTCTTGAGGCTGCGATAAGCTTGGTTAAGGCAGGTAGGGAAGTCAGGGATATTGGCAGGGAGATTGAGAATATAGCGAAGAAAAGAGGAATTGCGCCAATAAAGAACCTTGGAGGTCACGGCGTGGAGAGGGATGATCTTCATGCAAGCGTATTCATACCTAATTTTGACAATGGAGACAGCACAAGGCTTGAGGAGGGGCAGGTGATAGCTATTGAGCCGTTCATGACGAACGGTAGCGGTTATGTATCAGATGGAGAAGATGTTGAAATCTTCCAGAAGAATGGGAACGCCAATTCTAGGTTGGCAGATACGCGCGAGATCTCAGCGTTCATAGATGAGAGTTATAGCACGTATCCGTTTGCAACGAGATGGCTCGTAGATAAGTTCGGCGCAGCTTCGGAGTTTAAGGTGAGGAGGGCCCTTAACGATTTTGCACGCCTCGGGATTTTAGAGTCTTTCCCAGTTCTAGTTGAAAGGAAGGGAGGCATGGTTGCACAGGCCGAGAAGGAGATGGTAGTACAGAAGGATTCCTGTGAAGTAATCACTGCATAGGCAGTTGCCGGTGTGCCGTTTTCTGCATGCTTGCAATGGCACTCTCGAGCCGGATTTCCGTTTCTCCTGGGGCGCCGGCTCCCAGAAGAACAGTGTCGCGCTCTCCGGCACCAAGAATGCTGGAGAGGTATTTCCTTTCGGATGCGCTGATTGCATTGTCGCGGTGCGTGTACATTCCTTGAGGCAGTGGCGCATAGTCATTACTTTCTGCAGTGCTTTCTACCTTTACTGCGAGAACCTTGCCGCCGTTCTTTATTGCGGTCGCTATGCCGATGTTACCGCTGTTTACAAATGCCCCTGTAACGTCGTATATCTGTGAGCTTATGGATGCGTTCTTCTTCATGTAGGTGCCGCCCCTTCTGTCAAATCGCTGTATCGTGACACCGGCAGAAACGAGAAGCGCTATTAGGATATAGTAGGGCTTGATGGCCTCGCCTAGCGCAATATCGGCGAATAGGAATGTGAGAAATGGAGACACTAGATAGAGGTTGGTCACAATGGTCGTCCTTATTACACGCAGAGAATTGAAATAGGTAAAAGCGTTAAGAACATTGAAGACAACAGCCACGTAGAGTATTGCGGCCATGTCTGCAAGAGTTACTTTTGAGAATTCTGCTCCAGTAGATGCAAACAGAACGGAATAGAAGGAAAGGAGCGATATCCCAAATATGAATATCGAAATCTCCATGTCTAGCATATATTTCTTTATTATAACGCCTGCGACAGCGTATGAGAAAGCCATCACGGCAAGGAGCACGATTATCGGAGCGCTTGCGGATCCGAGAGCGGAAAGCCTGCCGCCGGTCACACCGAGGCATATGCCGGCTATACCTAGCGAGAGTGCGAATATCTGATAAATGCTGAGCCTCTCGCGCAGGAAGACTGGGAGAAGCACAAGCATCATTAGGGGGGATGTGCGTATAACCGCGGTTGCAAGCGATGCACTGACAAAATGCTCAGCGTAAAGCAGGCCGTAGCCAAGAGGCAGATAGTTGAGAAAGCCAGCGAGAACCATCACACCGAGAAGCTTCGGATTTCTTAGTTCATTGAACAACACGCCCATTTTGCCCCGGAGGAGTATGAGGAGAATCGAGGAGGGCACCGTTACAAGATACACCAGCAGAAAGAACTCCGATATTTGCATTCCTTTTGATAGATCCAGCATTACGGGCATGAAAGCGCCAGTGACAAGCGCGAAGACAAGGTACACATAAGCGAGATTGCGTATTCCAAGCTCCATTTGTCATCCCGGTACTTAAGTTGTCGGAAACTTTTATATATGGATGATAATGATTCAATATTGTGTATGGGGTTTGGTTTTTTTGGTAACAGAGAACGGCAGGGTGCAGGGAATAGAGGGCGAGAATTCCTTCCATAGCGCGTTCAGCGGAAAATACAGCATAGAGGCAAGGAAGATAATGAGGGCTCTTTCGCAGAATTCTCGCGCTTCGATATCTGAGATATCTGCAATGGCAGGCATATCGAGGAAGACTGCGGTAAAGAAGATGGCTGCTCTGGGTGAAGAATTCGGAGTTAGGCACACCATAGAGTTTAATGAAGAGAAGATAGGGCTCGTGAATCCGCATCTTGTGCTGCTGAAGTTCAAGACGAAGCCCGATCCTGAGAGCATTGCGGATATACTTAAGAAGTCGCACGTGCCGCAGCTTGCAGTCTCGATGAAGGGAAATTATGATATGCTGATATACGCAAACGCGGCTTCAATAAGGGAGTACGTGCGCTGGGACAAAAGCACGCAGATAATGCTTGCCGAATACGGAGTATACTGGCAGACATCGCTTGTAGCGCATAGACAGCTTGGCTTCTTTCCGCTAAGGACTGAGGCGCTGCGGAGGCTTAATATAGATGAGAGGGAAAGAGGGATGCTGTCCCTGTTGAATTCCGATGCGCGGATGTCGTTCAAGGAACTCGCCAGCAGGATGGGTATGGCACAGAGCACGACAATATACAATTTCGAGAAGCTGCTCGGAAAAGGATATGTGAAGAGGTTTACAATAACAATGCCGCCCCCGAAGGGACTGGAGCTTATGTCGTTTTTCAGCAAGTATAGATCACTGTCCGCATCGTTCGAGCACGAGGCTGCGCAGAGCAGGAAAGTTTTCATGACAGACGAGCAGTATCCTATGGTGAGCAAGTATCTTCTATGCTCCCAGCTTGTGGGCAGCGATGATTTCTTCTGCCTTGGCTCGTTTGACAGCCATGAATCAGCGTACAAGAAAGATCTGGCATTCTACAGGAAGGTACACAGAAAGAGCAACCCCAGAATATTCTTCGGGGTTGTAGACAAAGTTGTGCTAGGTAACCTACCGATACGCAGCGCGGATGTCAAGGAATACGACGTGATAAGGTGGATGCCAGAGATATGATGCAGATTAGACGTAAGTAAGCCATGAAACATACGCTTCCTCCTCTCCGTGAACCGCCCCTGAATACCTTTCTGCAAGGGATTTTGTCATAGGCCCTATTCCCCCCGATCCTATACGGATATTGTCTACAGTGAGAATCGGAGTGACTTCTGCAGCAGTGCCTACGAAGAAAAGCTCATCTGAAGTGAAGAGCTCCTCCCTGTGCACCTCGCGCTCCTCAACACCAATGCCCATGGCCTCCGCTATCTTGATTATAGAATCACGGGTTATGCCCTTTAGGATGTCAGATGAGTCGGATGGAGTGATAAGGCGGCTAGACTTTACAAGGAATATATTCTCCCCCGTACCTTCAGCGACATAGCCAGATGAAGATAGCATTATAGCCTCGTCGGCACCGGAGCTTTTCGCTTCTGTTGATGCTATTATGGAGTTTAGGTAGTTGCCGCTTGCCTTTGCCATTGGTGGCAGTATCTGTGAGTTTATCCGGTGCCAGGATGAAATCTTGCAGCGTATGCCCTTGTCTTTATTTGAGAAGTAATTTCCAAAGGGTATTGCGGCTATAGCGACCCCGACCTTCTTGCCTGATGTTGAAAGGCCTATATGGGTATCATTATAGAAGGCGAATGGCCTTATGTATCCGTCCTTAATACCATTCTTCCTTACGGTGCCAACAACGGCAGATACGATCTCTTCCTTTGAATACGGAAGTGGCATTGAATGTATCTTTGCTGTGTTGAAAAGCCTTTCGACGTGGTCACCGAGCCTGAAAATTGCACTGCCTTTGTTAGTGGAATAGCAGCGTACGCCTTCGAATATGCCGCTTCCGTACTGCAGCGAATGTGTAAGCACATTCACAGTGGCTTTCCCAGAATCAACGAACTTTCCGTCCATCCATACGTATTGTTTTCCCGCCATTCCAACACCTAAGTATATTCAGTCTGTGAGGTACTGAATTTATATCTTTTCTTTAGGATGACGGATTTGAGGTAGGATAGAATTATTAATCTTGGCGATGATAAGCTACCATGAAGGGGACCTTGCTTTTGCTCGGAATTGCAGCAGTACTAGTGTCAACAGCCGGAGCCACGTACCTGAACATAGAGGGGCCAGTGAATGTGACTGTCCACAACAATGAGAGCATATTTCTTGGGAAGATAGGCCCCGGGGAGAGTTTTTATATTCTTGCAAGCCCCGAGACTACCAATAGCACAGGGTATCTGGCAAACGTAGGATGGGATACGCTTGTTGCGCGCGTGCCCCCCGGATGGGCTGCGGAAGCTTCACCATTATATCAGAATCCAATGAAGATGAAGGTCACCGTCTCCCCTAACGCGAAGAATGGCACATACGAGGTCGCAATAAAGGCGGTGAACGTAGGCAACTATTCGAAGCTAGGTAATCTTACTGTTGATGCGTATGTTAACGTTACCCCTGATGTGTACAGTTTCAACGTTAGCCCCCTGTCGCTGAGTGCGGGAGTAGGACAGCCTTCCGACATAAACATATGGATAAACAATACAGGGATATCTGATGATCCGTTCATTATAAGTGCAGAGGGGCTTCCGGCGTGGAATATGTCTGACGAGGTTATATCACTCCATTTTTCGAAGGGCACATTTACCTACCCCGTATTCATGAATGAACCCGGTGTTTACAGGTTCAACCTTTCAGTCAGCTCGGCTAGCAGTCCATTGATACAGAGGACCTATCCGGCAAGATTCACCGTTAAGGAGAGCCTACTCAACGATTACAGTGCAGTGGGTCAGGGAGTCGATCTTTCTCCCATAATTTTTGAACCGACGTATGCGGTTATGTCATTAATTTCAGGGGTTTACAAATACTTTACGCACAGGTAGGTCTCTTACGAAGATTCATATATTTTGTGCGAGTATTTAACCATGTTACCCAGTAGGCTTCCGAACACGTTATATGTTTTGAGATTGATGTCTGTTTATTTGCCCGAATAGCTCAGCGGTAGAGCGCGTGGCTGTTAACCATGAGGTCGCAGGTTCGATCCCTGCTTCGGGCGATGCGCTTCAGGGTATGCCCCTACGGGACAAGGTATAAATATTCATCGCTGGCACAATGTCACGTCGATGACAAACAACATCGACTATTGGCAAAGGCAGGCGAACCGCCTCTATGACAGGGTTTTAGCGGACGTGCGCATAATTGCGCAAAATCGGCGCTATCTCGAAGACCATATAACCCTACTCAAGGCCAAGAATATGCACCCACGTAGCGTTATACGGCATATTTACGGCATTCTAAAGCTGATGGAGGCCTTAGGCTATGACAAAGACCTCAAGGAGGCAACAAAAAGGGATATGGAAAAGGCAGCAGCCTTCATAAACGCCTATGATCCGCCATATAGCATGGAATCAAGGCTCCATTTCCAGGCGGTCTGGAAGGTTTTCTACAAGGAGCTACTTGGAGAGGGCGTCTATCAGCCCCCATGCGTAGCCTGGATGAAGATAACGAACAAAACCAGAAAGAACCTTATGCCAGACAACATACTCACTGAACAGGAAGTAGTCAGGATGCTGGATGCAGCAACAAACCTGAGGGACAAGTTCTTCCTGAGCCTGCTATACGAAACAGGCTGCAGAATAGGGGAGATAATGGGTGTCAGGAAGAAGGACTTAGACCTGACAGTCCAGCCAGCAAAGCTCACAATAACAGGCAAGACGGGCTGGAGGAAGGTACCGCTGCTTATGTCAGTATCGCTGGCAGTAACCTACCTGAATACTATAAAAGACCTAAAGGACGACCAGATAATCTGGAGGCAGATAGGCAGCAGCAAGGGCAAGGACAAGCCCATGACTGATGACTCTGCAAGGAAGCTCTTAAGGGTTATTGGACACAGAGCGAGCATTACAAAGCCCATCAATCCTCATGCCTTCAGGAAGGCAAGGGCATCCCACCTTGCCAACATGCTTTAAGACCAGCAGCTCAGGGCATACTTCGGATGGGTTCCAAGCAGCAATATGGCAGATTACTACATCGGGGTCAGCAACACGGCCCTGGACAACGCCTATATGGAGATAAACGGCATAGAAGTCAAGAAGGAGGCTTATCAGGCAATGCTTAAGCCAAAGATG
>JAKATZ010000001.1 GCA_021827925.1 Microcaldota archaeon
ATCTAAAACAGTATAGACCACTTTCATCAAAGTAAAAAGAGCTTTTCTCTGATATGGCCGGAGTTATAATCTTCGGTATTTCAAACTTCTCTTTCGAGACGGGTTGTTCTATTTCAAACCATTTTAAGTCTTTGCGTTGTTTGAATTGTGCCCTATTTTCTAATACAGGTTTATATTTTAATAGGTGATTTATGGTCTTTGGAATGAGTCTTTCCTCTTTTCCGTTAGGATAAATACAGTATTTTATTGATTTAACCGCAAACGGTTCAATATCTTTTCCCATAACTACCGGTTTCGCTAAACCTTCCTCATAACTGTCCGTATTTTCCACTATAAAGGCTTCATTAAAACCAGTTCTCATACCTATAATGACATCCTTAGCAAATGTTGGGCATAGCGGTTTTCCTGCATCTTTTATCTTTTTCAAGACCTTTGCTTTCTCTTCGGAAACTATCTGCCATTTTTCCTCAGATAACGCATTTTGATTCAAATCTGTAAATTCTATTCCAAATATCTCATTCCTTTGCTTCTTGATTAACAATAAAACCTCGCTTAGCTCATTTGATTTTATTATCGCCCTGTCAGTTACATTAACTGCATGAATTGGTTCTGAATATTCCTTGTCCGAATTAAGAACAAAAATTGATGGGTAATTCGTCGCATCCGCAAATAGCTTAGAATCACCAAAGTCTACTATTTGTTCTATCTTAGAATTATCAATAATAAATTTCCTTGTCCCTTTTCCATACCCAGTTTTCATAAATTTGTTGGAAGTGATATATCCAAGCTTTCCTTTATCATTCAATAGTTTGATCCCTAGCTCTATAAAATAGACGTATAAATCTGCCCTGCCCGTATAGACTTCAGGAAACGCCTTTTCTAATTGCCACTTATTTGAAACTTCTTCTTGTCTTACATAAGGTGGATTGCCAACCACAAAATCGTATTTCTTCTTTTTTAGTTCTTCAATAGTAACCAAATCCTTGGCCATGTTCTTTCCAGACCCATCATAAAATTGTGTTATACTTGATTGTTCCTTTGGAAGTTCGAGAGAGTCAGTCCCATACACCTTAAAACGTGGTACTACAAAGGTTCTATTTGCCTTGTTTGCTTTGAAGTAAAGGTCTACTACTTGGAAAAGCAGATTCATTTCGCTAATGTTTACTGCAAATGGATTTATGTCAAATCCATGTACATGAAGAGCTACCGCATTCACTATTTCTTCGCATTCTTTTGGTGTAAGCCTATCAAGAACCTCTTGCCATTTTTTATTGTCTAGTGCCTCTTTAGGCGTTGCCTTCTCAAATTTTACTACACATCTAGCTATTAGTCTTCTAGCTGAGCGCACCAGAAAACCTCCAGACCCACATGCGGGGTCTATCAAATCTTTGTTTTCAATAGCTTTATTAGGCAGATATTCCACAGCGTCTAATATGTAGTCAATAACTTCATCTGGCGTATAAAACTCGCCAAGAGTTTTTCTTTCTTCTTTTGGTAAGTACTTTTCATAAATTTTACCTAGTATATCCCTATCAACTTTAGAAAAATTAAATTGATTGAGAATCCAAAGCACTCGATTTAGAACTCTGTCTAGCTCTCCATCTCCACTTTCATACCAATCCAAAGGATTGTTTTTTTCATAGAAATGATTGTATAGATGATTACCCCTATCGTATGAAAAATTAAAAACTATCTGCTTGAACACGCCGAGATCAGGGTCAGGAAAGGATTCGTCGTGTAGTAGATCACGCAGCTTTTCTATACCACCATTCGATATTATTCTTTTACCTATAAGTCCTTTATCCTCACATATTCTTATGAAAAGTAGTCTGTTAATAAGTACATAGATTGATTCCTTACAAAATACCTGTTTATTTTCTTCCTCTTTGTCATCTGGTCTATTAGAAAGTGCCTTCCATATGTAATACCCAAGAAATGTAGAGTATTTTTTATACTTACCTTCTATTTTCATTTCATATGCAGCTATCCTAGATGCTTCTTTCTTATCGCCACCATTACTTTTCTTTATCACATCTATCTCATTTTTGGCCTGCTTGTACGCTGCATAATTAGCGTAATAATCATCAAATGAAGAATAAGTGTATTGTCGTAATATATCATTTGAAATATAGTTAAGTTGGTCTATAAGTTTTTCGAAGCCATTATCTTCAGCTACATCAATTTTAGCATAATACGGATCAAAAATAGCATATTTTGCTTCGCTCCATATTTGGATTTTTGTTATATTATTCAAGAAAAGGATTTGCTCTACTTCCTGTGTAGAAAGTTTAGCCTCAGCAAGTTTCTTTGAACTTATTAAACTCTTAAAGTCAATATCAGATTTTAGAATCTTTTCGTCATTTTTAATCTCCCATATTATAAATCTGTAGCCATTAGTAAGACCTATGAAATGAGTAGAAGAATCAGCATATTTGCCTGCTTGTTTGCGCCATGTTTCTTCATCTAGATTTTCTTTTGGTCTTTTTGTCTCTATTACAACAACACGGTTTTTGTTTTCATCAAAAAGAGTTATATCTGTCCTGCTGCGTTCGAAAGTGTAATCCTGCCCGTCATAACCCAAAACCCCCTCTATTAGATATTTGGCTAATCTCGGGCTAAAGTCGTGTTCAAGTGAGTCTATATTTATCTCACTATTTATCTTCTTAAAAGCGAGCAAGACTTTGTCTGTAAAACTTATCTCTGATTTAGAAACCACTCTAACTACCTACCAATATATACTGCCTTTCAAACTTAAATCGCTTCCTATTAGTCCCTGCCTTTCCCAGATAATAGTGCTAGTAGCACTAATCCAACCACACCGATACCTACCGCGGTTGCTAGGCCATCGTCATTATTACGTTTTTGAATATTCACTACCGCGCTTTTAATCAATTCCGCAGTTACATTTGGCGACTCTGCCTTCGAAAATTCAATCCATTCGTAATCGGTTTTCAGTTTTATTGATTTATCTTTGAGCAAAATAGTGGGCTTCTTAATCTGGATCGCATAATCTACTTCTTTTTTTACCCATTCGGAGTTTACTCCGTCCTCAGTTAATAACGCTATCAGCATTCTAGATTGGCGTATCATTTGTTGAAATTTCTCATCAAGTCTTGCTCCTGGTTCAAATTTGTCCTCCCCTATCATAATCCCAAATCCTTCCTTGTCTAACATGGCCTCCAGTTGCCTTACTAATATCATATCTTTGGTACTGTGCGAAAAGAAAATATTGATACCAGTAAGACTACGCTTAACTTCTAATATTACGGGGTTTGCCCATTCAGTTAGCACATTTTGAAATTGTGCTGCGGGCAGATACTGTCCTTCAATCCCAAATCTAAACTCGTATTCATTTAACGCCAAATCATTTGGTATCGGTACTGAGATAGAAAACCGTCTCTGCATCCCACTCTTAATAAGGTCTTTTACTTCTTGCGCATGCCATTTGTCTGGCAACCATTCTGGTTGAATCCCTATACGCGTTAGGTAAATGTCCAAAGGAGAGGTATTTCTAAACACGAAATCTACCGGGACAACCTCACCAGGCAAATAACGTCTATTATTAAACGTCATATTTTCTACCGACCAATTGGGCTTTACTGTGTTGGTAGTATGTGTTCTGATCTCATTGTGTATTTTGTATACCGTGCTTTTTTTATAGCCTTGTTGTATCAATTGCTGTGGCATAATACCTTTAAGCAGGTTGCTCCTTATGTCTTCTTCAAGTGCCATGAAATCACTGGTTTAATTAGGCTAATATAGATATTTAAGCTTTATGGATTTAATAGTAGACTTTAGTAGACTATAACCTGTCCAATGGTAGGTTTTACCAATTGTATCCGCTTGAATTTTGCTTTTCTTTGAAATACGCTCCTAATACGATGCCAAGCCCAGCCGCTATTATATAAGCTACTATTTCGGCTACTGCATCTGGCGCAATAGCTCCTATGGCTTGTCCAAAAAGCCATAAGCTAGCAATCATCCCTAACACTGTTATGAAGGCCTCAAAAGATGCGACCAAGCCTTTAACAAAATTGATTAGTAGCGAGGCTATGAATACGACAACAACGTATTCGATAATAAGGCTTGCTGATTGCGTTCCTTCTGGCAAGCCATTGAAAGCATTTATGAATGCGAAAGCCATTAAAGATATGATCGCAGCTAGAAGTATCTCCACCATACCTTCTACGAATATGCCGATGTATTTGGCTAGGGCTTTTTCTTCTGCGGACTGTGTCATAGTAACCGTTTGTCCTTTTAGATATTTATCTTTTATCTCAAACACGCCAAAAATTGTTTTCTCAAGGAAACCTGTAATCCTTAAAACCACCACTCTATCGCTAATCCTTTTTGAGGATTAGCTCACGAGGGGGTCGTCCCAACGGACTTTAATCTGCCACCAGAACCGAAACTAGAGCCGATTTTGTGGGGGGTCAAAATCGGCCGCCTTTTGTAGACAAAAGACGTAGTTTCTACGCCATCCATGTCCTACAAAGTAGCCGCAGCAGCCGTAGCCCGCCTAACACCACCGAAGGTGGTTCAGGAGGCGGGCGGAGGCTGCAAGGCGGGAGAGTCTCTACACGACTCTCTACATGGGCGGTCGTAATAGTGATGTGCAGTCATGTAGAGAGAAAATAATCCTATTTTGAAGGCTTACGAGGGAGATTTTCTCTACATGGAATGGCTTGGGCATGTAGAGAAACCCAAGTCATGTAGAGAAAGCTGCTAGAAGGGCTTGGAAAGCCTTGCTTTCAGGCCAGAAGCCCGCTCAACCGAAAAGGCTTCGTCTACGGCCTTGTAAAGCTCGTCCTTTCTCGTGTTTATGTAAGTCATTGTGGTGCTTGGATCGCTGTGTCGTGCGAACCTGCTGGAAAGCACCACATTCCCGTTGCTCTGGCGTGCGAAGCTGGTTATTGCGTAGTGCCTCAGGCTGTGCGTAGTCAACCTATGGAGCCTCCTAGGCGTCCTTCCGTATGACTCCTCGCTCTGGTCGTAGACTTCGTCCAGCCTTGCCGCTTGGACATACTCCCTGAACACCTTACGCACATAGTTCTTCTCTAGGAACGGTTCGCCTCTTAGGCTATGCCCAAGTTCCGCGAAGAACATGAACCCGCCAGCTTGCGTGATCGCTTTTTCGTTCCTGTTTATGAACTCGACAGTTTGCCGAAAAAGTGGCACTGGAATAAGCATTGTGTCTATAACGTGAGCTTTTTCAGTTTTCACGGTTAGCTCACGTGTCTCGAACTTGATGTCTTTGACATTGACTTTGACAGCTTCGCCTATCCTGAGTCCAAGCTGCGCTTGATACCCAAACAATAGGCGAAACTTGTCGTTTTCTATAACTTTGAAAAAGGCCTGCACCTCCTGTTCTGTGAAGCCCTTATTCAGGCTTCCATACTTTGGAGGCGCATTGCCTCTGAACCTTTTCTTCTTGATGTGGTAGATTACGGACAGGACATCCTTAATCTCATGGAAAGTTAGACTAGGAAGCACTTCTTTGATGTGCTTCTTAAGTTTTTCGGGTTCGGTCTCCGTGATGGAATCGAACCGTGTGGGGCTTAATTCCTTTTCCTTGGCCAGTGAACTGAACCCGAGTTTGTCGTCGAAAATTTGATTTGCTCCCATCGGGATTTGAACCCGAGTTGCGGGGTTGAAAGAGAAAAAGATGCAGGATTTCGATCAGACAGGCTTGAACTTCTCGCCTATCGCCGCTAATAGCTTGCCCGCCTCGAACGCATTGCTCTTTCCGAACTTTCCCTGAAAGAACAGTTTGTCTGACGCGTTAACATGATCCTTCTTTTTCGCAATTTTCTTACTTTTTGCCATGGAGTCACCAATCCATCCCAAGGAAGTGCAAGTATTTAAAGTTGACTTCTGGTATCAATACATCTGGTATCAATACATGCCGTTGATAACGGTAAGGAGCAGTGCGGTACCTTCAGGAGACAGGCTGGAAACAGAGTTTGCTGAACGTAAGGGGATCTGGCACCCAGACTCCATTGCAGACGGGATTGCGGAGGAAGTGAGCAGGAGCTTGTGCAGAGAATATCTTGAGATTTCAGGGACTGTACTTCACCACAATGTAGACAAAGGGCTCATAATCGGAGGCGACTCGGAAGTGAGGTTTGGCGGAGGGAGGATAACGCGCAGGATAGAAGCCATAATAGCAGGAAGGGCATCTTCGGCGTACGGGAAGGCAGAAATAGATATTAAGGGGACAGCTTCTGATGCGGCAAGGAGGCATCTCAATCGCGTATCGCGCTTCCTTGACAGTGAAAGGGAGGCAAAGATAACGACAAAAATTGGCAGGGGGAGCGCAGAGCTGAAGAGCCTGTTCGCCGAGAGGGGGGTCCCTCTTGCAAACGATACCGCGTTTGGATTGGGATTCGCGCCGATGAGTACATTGGAAGGACTTGTACTTTCTTCTGAAAAATATCTTAATTCGCGCAGACATAAGAGAAGATTTCCAGCGGTGGGGGAGGATGTGAAGGTGATGGGATGGCGCGATGGAGGGAAACTCTCCCTTATGGTTTCCATGGCTTTTGTATCGGAATTCATAGAAAGCAGCAACGCGTACGTCGAATACAAGGAGAGGGTCGGCCGAGATCTGGAGAGGTTTGCCTGGGACAAATCAGGAAAAGAGGTTAGGATAGGGATAAACGGCGGAGACGACGTTGGGAAGGGGCGGATTTACATGACGAAGACGGGTTTGAGCTGCGAATCAGGGGATGACGGACAGGTGGGAAGGGGGAACAGAGTGAACGGCCTCATAACGCCGCTCAGGTGGATGAGCCTTGAAGCGGCAGCGGGAAAAAATCCGGTCAGCCACATCGGAAAATTGTACAATGTGCTTGCCATGAAGGTATCGGAAGACGCTGTGAAGGAGTATCCGGAGATAGGTGATTGCAGGACAGAGATACTTGCCCAGATAGGGGACAGGATTGATAGACCAAGGAGCTTTACAATGGAGACAGGATGCAGCAGGAAGGAAGGGCGGCGGTTGGAGGCGAAGCTGCAGGTATCGGAGAGTGGCATCTTGAAAGAATGCGAATGCTTTCTGAAGATATTGTGAAGGGCAGATATGCCCTTTTTTAGTTGGCATGCATGGACAGGAGGATAATGAACAGGGCACTGCAGGTGTACGGCGCCTTGCTTCTGGAGATGGTGCTGTTTTTCATAGGCGCAGGTACACTAGAAGTACTGAGGGGATGGTTGTACTTCGGAATGTACTTCGCGTATGTAGTAGTGAATTCGGCGATACTCCTGAAGCGTGCTCCGGACTTGATAAGGGCGAGGAGTGAACTGAAAAAAGAAGAGGCGTGGGACAGGTACATAATCGTCGCGTACACGGCGCTGTCCATGTTTCTGCTCCCGTACTTGGCAGGCTTGATGCAGGAAGGCTTCTTCCGGAATTTTCAGCGGAGATGATAATCATTGGGTGATGGTATTCGTTTCAGGCGGAGCGCTCGTGACTTGGTCAATGCTCGTGAATAGGTATTTTGAGGGTTCTGCCAGGATACAGAAGGAAAAAGGGCAGACAGTCATCTCAGCAGGGCCTTATGCGCTGATAAGGCACCCGGGATACCTTGGCATGCTGCTGTTTCTGACAAGCATGGTTTTGATATTGGGTTCCGCTTATGCGGTAATCCCGGCATTCGCGCTGATTGCAGTCATGGTTGTGCGCACGGACCTTGAAGACATAATGCTAAGGAAAAAACTGAGAGGCTACCTGCGCTACTCCAGAAGGGTGAGGTACAGGCTCATACCGCACGTGTGGTAGGAGCTTCAATACTTTATGCACACGTACAAGCCGTATCCAGTATACTTTGGCATCATCGACCATTTCCTTAAGACGTCAGGAGAAAGATACTCTTTCCTGAATTGGGAATTGCCAAGAAGCGCGAGACTGTTCCTTATGAGCCCCGCCAGTCCGTACACCTTGATATGGCTTGAGAAATCGGCAAACATGTTGAGCCCGAGAGCCTTTGAGGTAACCTTTCGGAATCCCGCCCTGAAGAAGAGGGATTTCCAGCCCATGCTCGTGAGTAGCGTAATGTCAATTCCGAGGGACCTCCGGAAATAATTACGAAGGCTTGGCGGCGGAAGGCGCAGGTACGTGACCTCGTTGTCTAGGAATGCGCCTCCGTGCTTTAAAACGCGGAATGCTTCTGCCGAGGCTGCGCTTGCATCGCACAAAGACAGGACGGATTCGGCTATGACAATATCGAAGCTTTCTGATCCCAGGGGAAGCCGCTCTGCATTTGCAGTCATGAACCGTATTTTTCCGCGTAGGCCTGCACGAGCCGCGCGTTCCCGCGCCTTCTTTAGGAAAACTTCGCTCTTGTCGATTGCAGTCACATCGGCCCCGTACTTCTTTGCTAGCAGGCATGCAGTGTATCCGGTGCCGCAGCCTATTTCCAGAATGACAGAACCGTGCTTTATCGGGTAAAGACCAAGGAGCTTTGAAGTAGCATCAACCCCGCCGAAGTGTCTTGTTGCTCCAAAGACTTCGTAAACCCGTATGGGATTCATTCTTACGGGAGTAGATTTGCCGCTTGGCATCATCTCTTCCCAGGCAGGAGGCCCATGCGCTTCAGCTCCTCGCTTACACCGTTGGCGATCTCGACACCGGAATCGTGAATCGCCTTGTCTGTTGAAGCGCCTATGTGCGGAGTGAGCAGCAGATTCCGGTTCTTCTTCGCATACACGAGAAGTGGATCTTCTCTTGAAGCCGGCTCTTTTGCAAAAACATCGAATGCGGCTCCGGCTATCGCGCCTTCGGAGAGGGCTTTCAGCAAGGCATCTTCGTCCACTATGCGCTCCCTGGCAGTGTTTATCAGGAGCGCAGTTCTCTTCATGCTTTGCAGCTGTTCGTAGCCGATCATGTTCTCGGTCTCCTTTGTGAGCATTGCATGTATTGTCACTATATCGGATCTCTCAAGGAGTTCCGGAAGCTGCAGCATCTCTGCAACGCTCTCCTTCACATAAGGGTCGAATGCAACCACGTTCATACCGAATGCTTTTCCATAGCCTGCGACCCTGTTGCCTATCTTGCCCATGCCTATGACCCCAAGGGTCTTCCCCTCAAGCTGCATGCCAAAGAACTTGTAACGCTCCCACTTTCCGCGCCGCATGTTCTCATATGCCCAGGGTATCTTGCGGCATAGGCTCAGCATGAGGGCGAATGCGTGTTCGGCCGTCGGGACAGTATGCATTCCGTGCAGATTTACTATCCTTATGTCCATTGTTTCCGCCTGTTTTGTATCTATGTGGTTTAGCCCGGTTGTAGCGGAGCCTATGACTTTTAGCCTCTTTGCCTTTCTAAGAAGCGAGGAGTCAACTGCGGTTTCTATTCTCACTACAAGCACATCCGTATTCTCTATCTCTTTCTCAAGCTCGGGGCGCCCCATCCGCTTTGCCTTTACCCTTCCGATGCTCTTCAGTATCCTGAGAGCATCTCCCTCGAAATATTCTGGTTCAGTGACCAGTATGTTTACCATTTCATGCACCTACGCTCCGGTGAATCTCTGCTTTCTCGGATCCGTCTCGCGTATTATCTTCGTAACCGAGCTTCTGTTGAAGCCCTTGAATCCCTGGTCTCTCTCCAGATTTTCCATATGACTGCCTATCGCACCTTCCGCGGAGAATTTGGAGTGCTGCTCCTTTGTTATCAGCGATGCCGAAAGCAGAGCGTCGAGCCTTTTGCCATCCACCTTCCATCGTTCGCCCTGCGTGAATGCCTGCTTCAGGAAGTCGAAGTATGAGAACGGAGGCATTACCTTCAGGCCGTATGCCTGAAGATCCGCGCTGAGCTTATCGTGGTCGAACCTCGCCTCTAGGTGGTGCATGCCAGCCTGGAGTATACTCTCGCCGTGCAGTCCTACCCAGAGACCTACTGTTCCAAGCTCTCCCCTTGGCCGGAGTCCCTTGTGAGAAAAATCCATTCTGGTCTCTTCAGGCCAGAGATCGACATCGGTGAAGACGACTATGCCGCATTCTCTGTGCTCGAGTATCTGCGCGCCCCAGCCTGCCTTCTCTCCGGCATAATATTTCTCCCTGCAAGCGTACCCAAGCTTCTCGAATATGCCTATCATCCTTGAGAAGTTCTTCCGTGAGGAGCGATAGGTGTGATGGTCATGATTTCCCCAGCCCAGGCCGAGCCTGTCCTGCCTTGCTTTCTGGGTCTGTCCTGCCCTGTTCCTCCGTTGCCAGTAGGCGCGTTCGGCTCGGAAGAATGCATCCGATGCACGCGCGCCGCCGATCCTGCGTGCCGATTCGGAGACAAGGACCCCTGTTTCTTCCATGCCCTCTTCATCGCTTTCGAAAAGACGCCGCCTTCCGAAGAATGCGCCCATTATTGAAAGGTATTCATCGCGATCGTCAGACTCTTTTATCAGATAGCCGCCGTAGCCTCGCCTCTCCACTGCGGATAGAATGGTGCTGCCTTCCTTGCTTATTATCGCCTTCCTCAGACGCGAGAACGGTTCGCCGATGATCTCTGGGCCTGTGCCTATAGCCTGCGCAAAATCCTCTATGCTCTCGGGCTTTAGGGCTATCTCTGTGGAACCGCCTCTGCGCAGCAGGAAAGGAAAGAGGTAGGATTGGCTGTGCCTGAAGACGCGTACGCCTTTCACCGCATCGTTCTGACTTTCTTCCGCAAGGCCAATTGAGGAGAGCTTTGCAGCTGAGGCGGCAGTGGCAGGGATCGCGATATGATCTATCCAGTCGGTGAAACGCGTAGAGGTTTCTTCGAGCATGCGTGTGGAAAGGTCCCTTGCGAATTCGTTCTTAGTTAGGAAAGATGATACCTGCTCCTTGACAAACTCTTCCAGCCGCGGATACAGGCCCCATTCGAATTTGCCTTCGGCCATTGGATCAGCGATTAGAAGGTCGCACTATGAATTTATAATGCTTTTTGGGTGCTTTTAGCCAAAGCGCATATTCGCCATTATCCCTGAATGATACTGTCCCTGCAAGATATCCTATAATAATATTCAATAATTTCGGAATAGCGCCATCGTACGTTTGGAGTACAAACCAATCCAGGGTGGTATACAAGAATTCCGACTTTTCTATCTTTTTGCCAAAGGGCGCCGCATGCGTTGAAGGTTTAGGAAATGTTCCCTTCTCCTTGTTGCTGCTTAGGCCTTCAGAAAAGGCTGAACATTGGGAGGTGTAGAAGTTCTGCAAATTCCTTAGAGTATCTGCGGCTTTTGTTGGCTTGTGGGATTTCTATCACCATTGCAAAAGCTGAAAAGAACTTGAGAGGGCAATGGTGCCGATATGAAACCCTTCGTAGCAAATTTGCCTTAAAGTACTTCAAGTTTTATTTATATTGGATATTTGGTATGCTATAAGTTGCTTGACCTGGCTTGGTTTGAGCGTGAAGTTTGATGAACCTAAAGTAGCATTACCAGAGGTATCTATAGAAAAAATGTAGTAGCCGTCAATTGCAGTTATAACAGTTTGATTCTCAACATAATAGGGTTGGTCACCAGAGAAGCTAGCATTGAAAACAAGATATCTTACATTCCCCAAGGTTCCGTTGTATTCGTTCTGTACCTTTACATAATTAGGCAATGAATTTGCAGTAATGTCATTATACGAGTTATTTTCTTGAGTTATGTTTCTATAATGGGTTAGAAAAACAAATAACTGTTCATCATGAGATGCCATGCCGGTACTTGTTAATCCTTCATTAATCATACTTATTATTGAAGCGTTTGATAATAGTAGAGTAGGTTGAGTAAGAAGAGTCCAATTGCCACCTAGAACACTTTCTGCTTGACTAACAGTTAGCAGATTATAACTAGTACTTAGAGTATTAGAGATAGAGTTTGCATAAGTTCGATTTGGGATTACCGTTTGTACAAATACTGACACAATAATGGCAACTAAAATTATCGCCATTATAATGATAGCTAAGTGCTTCCCATTCATAGAGGTAAATCTAAGTCAAAGATTAATAAACAGTGCGTTCTTGATTAGTAGTCGGTGTGCTTTGAGATGAAGGCCACGATCTCGTTGCCTGGGCCTTCTCTGTCTTCAAGGCCAATTCCTTAGTTTCTAGGCCTAGGGAGTTGATGTTGGCTCTCAGCTTCTCCTATTCTAAGCCCAAGCTGCGCTTGGTAGCTGAATAACATGCGAAACTTGCCAGAGGCTATTGCATGAAAGAACCTTTGAAGCTGTGAGTAGGAAAACGCCTTGAGATTGAGCTCGCCATGTACTACAAAGTAGCCGTAGCCCGCCGTCCGAACGTAGCGCAGCACGCCAGAACCTGCCCAGAGCATGTGAAGGGCATGGGGCGGCGAAGGCTTACTAAAGACCTCAACTTAAGAGGTTTCGCTATTCTTTAATGGTAAGACGCCCTCTTAAGTATTGATTGTCACTTCCAGTATTCGCCCATCTCCTCGAAGGTGAATCTTGAGTTCAGCTGCGATGCGAGCATCGCGCCGAGCCTCCCGTTCAGCACGAGTGGCACATTCATCTCTGCTGCTCTCCGTCGCAGGTTGTAGTCGATATCAATCATTGCGCCGTCAGTGACAACAAGGTCTATCTTCTTTGACCTGAGCATCGAATCGGCCTTGCTTTGGCTTATCTGCGGCAGATTGCCTATTGACGCGCCTTCGAGCGTATTGACAGCTAGCGTCTTGGAAAAGTCAGATGCCGCTTCCCCGAGGTATGCGGCATTCGAAATCCCGTATACTAGCACGCTCTTCGCGGGCAGCTTGTTCGGTTGAACGCCGAGCCAACTCTTGACAAGAGCATCTCCAAAGCTCCTTCCGAATGCGGCGCTCTCGCCGGTGCTCCTCATCTCGGGCCCCAGATGCGGGTACACTCCCTTCACCTGATTCCAAGCAAACTGCGGGGATTTTACAGCGAATGACGCATGATCTGGCTCCCTGAAGCCGTTCCATTCGTATTTGCCGGTTATTCCTCGAACAGCGTGCTCTATCAGGTTTATCCCCACCGATTTTGAGCTGAAAGGCATGGATCTGCTCGCCCTTATGTTCGCCTCTATTACGGAAGGCGTTCCGTTTTCTATGACGAACTGTATGTTGAAGGGACCCCTCAGGGAGAGCTCGCTTGCGATGATTAGCGATATTTCCTTCATCCTATCGGCAGATGCTTTGGAATGGCCGAAGGGAGTCACCAGGGTAGAGTCTCCGCTATGAACCCCTGCTTCTTCCACATGATGCATGAGTATCCCGAGAACGTTCTCGGAGTCGCTTGCACAGTCCATCTCGGCCTCCACGCCTTCCCGAACATACCGCGAAACCGTGACAGGGAAATCAGGGGAAAGAGACACCGACCTGTTTATGTAAGCATCGAGTTCTTCCCAGTCGTTCGCTATCTTCATCGAGGATCCGCTGAGGACATGGCTCGGTCGTATAAGCACGGGGAAACCTACCCCCTTGACGAACTCCTTGATCCCGTCGCGCGACGATGCGCTGCTCCATTCGGGCTGCCGGATGCCAAGACGCTCGAGGAGATGCGAGAAGCTCTCCCTGTTTTCTGCGATCTCCACACTTGACGACGAAGGTCCGAATATCCTTACGCCTTTCTTCTCCAGCAGGTGCGCAAGGTTGTTCCCGATCTGCCCTGCCGCAAAGGCAGCGACGCTGCCGAAGTTGCCCTTCGAGCATATCCCCAGTATCGTCTCTTCGGTGAGCTCATCGAAGTAAAGCCCGCTCACCGTGTCCCAATCGGTAGATACGGTTTCGGGGTTGCAATTCAGAAGTGATACCGAGTCGAAGCTTTTTGACGCGCTATCCAGCAGCGAGATGGCACTCCAGTCGAACTCGACCGATACACCGATGCGGAATACGCCGGCGCCGAGAACGAGGAGATTGTTTCCTTTGCGCCTGGCAACATCATCCTCCTGTGCATCGTGGGTGGTATAAAGATAGTTTGTGCTCGCTGGCCATTCGCCTGCAAGTGTGTCCATCTGCTTCACGAATTTCGCTGCGGAGGTTCTTACGCCAAGCTGCGCGTCAGAGAATCCGAGCCTTTTCATACTTTCTGCGAAGGCCAGATCGCCAGAATTTGCATTGTGTAGTTCATACAGCCGGACTATGCGCTCCAGCTTGCCTATGAAGAATGGATCTATAAGCGTTGTTTTGCAAACCTCGCCTATTGAAGCGCCCTCCCTGAGAGCTTTTGCTGCGTAAAGGAACCAGTAGGGTTTCCTCTCTTCGAGCATGCGTAGCGCTTCTCTCTTTGATAACTCGGCATTGTAAACCTTGCCGCCGACTATCCCGGGCTCGCCAATGTCAAGCATCCTCACCGCCTTCTGCATTGCTTCTTCGAGATTCCTGCCTATGCCCATGACCTCGCCTATGCTCTTCATCTCGGTGCCGAGCCGCTCTGTTGCATTCTCGAACTTCTCCATGTTCCATCTGGGCATCTTTACAGTGATGTAATCGAGGCTGGGCTCGAAGCAGGCAGTCGTGGCTTTTGAAACACTGTTTGCTATCTCGTATAGCCTGTGCCCTAGGGCGAGCTTTGCACTCACGTATGCGAGGGGATAGCCGGTGGCTTTGCTGGCCAGGGCGCTTGAACGTGACATCCGGGGGTTTGTCTCTATCACGTAGAAACGGTAGCTCTTCGGATCTAGAGCAAACTGTACATTACACTCCCCGACAAGGCCTATCTCCTCTGCAACGCGTATGGCGATGCTCCTCATTGCCTGGTAGGAGGTGTTGTCAAGAGTCTGCGCGGGAGTTACCGCAACAGACTCTCCGGTGTGTATCCCCATCGGGTCAAGGTTTTCGATGCATGCGGTGACTGCACAATTACCGCCGGAATCCCTTACGACCTCATACTCTATCTCTTTCCATCCTTCCAGGTATTCCTCCACTGAGACCTCGCCTATTGCACTCTGTGCGAACGTCTTGTCAAGGACCGAATCCAGCTCTTCTTCAGAATAAACCACTTCGGAGCCGCGGCCGCCCAGGTTGAAGCTGGCCCTCACTATCAATGGGTATTCCATTTGTCTAGAGCTGATAACAGCATCGTCCCTGCTCTTTGAGGTGATGCTTCTCGGCGTTTCTATTCCGACCGAGTGCATTGCGTCCTTGAACTCCTTCCTGCTGAGGGCTTTCTTTATGCCGATGATTCCGGTGCCAAGCACCGATACCCCATGGGTTTCCAGTATCCCCTTGTCATGAAGCTCCGTGCCTACAGTGAGCGCCGTCTGCCCCCCGAAGCCCATCAGTATGCCATCGGGCTTCTCTGCCTCGATTATCCTCTCCAGCACTTCGCACGTTATTGGAAGCAGATACACTCTGTCAGCCATCCTGTAGCTTGTCTGCACTGTTGCTATATTTGGATTCACAAGCACGCTCGTTATCCCTTCTTCGCGGAGAGCCTTGAGTGCCTGGCTGCCGCTGTAGTCGAACTCCGCCGCCTCGGCTATCTTTATCGGACCTGAACCTATTACGATTACCTTATTTGGCTTCAAGGCGCATCATCCGCTCAAAATGCTTGAATATGAATTCCGCATCGGCCGTGCCAGGGCCTGATTCAGGATGGAACTGTACCGAGAGAAGGTTCTTGCCCCGGATGCCCTCCACCACATTGTCATCCGGACTAATGAACCATCTTTCAATGTCTTCAGGGACATCTTCGGCGTAGGCAGCATAGCCGTGATTATGCGTTGTGATGTATGATCTTCCGCTTGATGTGTCGACAACTGCTTTGTTTATCGCCCTGTGGCCAGAGCGCATCTTCCTTATCCTTCCCCCCATTGAGAGCACTGTTAGCTGATGGCCCAGGCATATGCTTAGAGTAGGTATGCCGTTCTCCAATACTTTCCCCAATGTTTTCGCGCTTTCGGAAAGAAGATTAGGGTTTCCGGGACCGTTGCTGTACACTATGCCGGCGGGAGAGAATGAGAGTATCTGCTTTTCTGTGTAATTGTACGGCACTCGGATAATGTTGTACCCAAGCCTGGAAACTGAGCGCAGTATCCCATGCTTGACGCCAAAATCCACTATCACTATATTGTTCCTGCTGCCGAAATCGTGAACCACATGCTCGCGTGGAGAGACTGATTCCGCGAAGTTTATAGAATCGTATCTGTAAGCGCTTGTTGACTTGGAGCCTTTGCCAGGAATGATGGCACAGCTTGAAGCCCCGAGATTGCGTATCCGCTTGATTAAACTGCGTGTGTCGACGCCGGAGATGCCAGGTATGCCGTTCTCCTTCAGCCAGCTGTCCAGCGTCTTTGCGCTGTTCCACCCGGATCCAGAAGTAAGCTCGCTCACGACAAGGCCGGACACTTTAATGCCTTCCGATTCCATGTTCTGCACAATCCCGTTGCGCGAGGTTATCTCAGGCACGCCGTAGTTGCCTACAAGTGGATGGGATATCACGAGCACCTGCCCCTTGTAGGAAGGATCGGTGAGGCTCTCGGGATAGCCGTTCATTGCTGTGGTGAATACAAGCTCGCCTTCTGCATGCACGTCTGCGCCGAAGCCTATGCCGCCCATTAGGGTGCCATCATCCAGCACCAAAGAGGATTTGTACCCGATTGGTTCATGCAGTCCGGAGAGAAGGCTTTCCTTTGAAGCGAGAACACGCATCCAATCAAAATTAGTATCTGCTATTCAATGATTAAAAAGGTTCGTGCGGGATTGCTCCGGAACATGCACGTAATGGTGGGCGTAGCTATTGTTTAATATCCTTTGGATTTCAATTCTTATCACCCTTTTGTTCCGATCTGCTTTGTGCTGAAGGAGTTTGTTCCGGTGATGCGATGCCTAAGCTTGGGTTTTTAGGAAGGCTTTTGGGCAATGACTCGAAGTGGATGTACTTCGCACTCCCCGCAAACATAGCGTACGGGCCGGTGTCCGTTCTTATCTCACTATACATACTTGAGCTTGGGGGGAACGTAATAGACGTTGCATATGCGATAACGCTGGGGAGCGCCATCGCGATACCTTCAGCATTGTTCTGGGGAGAACTCACTGACTCGCTTGACAGGAGAAAGGCGTTCATGATAATATCATACCTCGGACTTTTCCTCTCACTGTTCGGAATATTCATGATACGGAGCGTGATAGGAGTAACGCTCATTTACGGGGCCATATCGTTCATAATAACGGCAAGCGCTGCGCCAGTAAGTCTGCTTGTCATGGAGAAAGTTGAGAAGAGCAAATGGTCGGACAGCTTCGTTAAACTCCAGATTCTTTCCAGCGGAGGGGCTGCTGTCGGATTCGTGATATCGTATTTCACAACATACTTCCTACCGCTGAGATATCTCACACTGGTGCTCATGGCTTTCTCGCTATCCGCAGTGCTGCTGGTGGTTGCTTTCGTATTTGAGGCCAAGAAGACAGTAGATAGGCACTCGATATTCGAAAATGTATACGCTTTCATATTCCGTACTGTTGCACTCCGCCTGGTCTTTGTCAAGATACCAAGCAGGGAATCAATGATGAAAGCCGTGAAATTCATGTTCGGCGAAGGAGGCAAACCGAACCCCGTGGCGCTTTTCTACTTCCTTGCGTTCTTCTTTTATATGGGCACCGGACTGTTCAATACGGTGTACCCGGTGGGGCTTGCGCATTACTTCAATTCATCCAGCATATTCTTACTTCTCTTCATAGGACTTCTGGTGCAGGCGCTCTCTTTCTACTATTACAATAAGATCAAGGACGCCAGTCCGGAAATAGGCGTGGTCAGATACTCGCTGATGGCCAGGGGTCTCGGATACGCAGGCATCAGCGCGGCGTTCCTGTTCGCCGCAGGAGGAATGCTTTACGGGGTTAATGTTGTATTTTATTTAATTTCTGCAGGATTTGCATATTCCCTGTATTTTGTTTCTTCTAATGTCATATTCTTCAAGATACTCGGAAGCAAGAACAGGGGAGGCAAACTCGGGATATACAGCGGGCTTTCGGGACTTGGAACAGTGGCAGGGGCAATACTCTCAGGATACGCCTCGCGGCTCATTGGATACTGGTTTACCTTCGCTGCGGCAGGCGCAATAATGGTGGTCTGCTACGTGGCATTCTCATTAGTCTGGTACGACGATGGTGCGGATGCGCTCAGGCTGGGAAGAGGGGGTGCAGTCAAGACGGCGTGACTTCCCCTATTGTGAACTTTCCGCCTTTCCTGATGCCAAGCTTCATGCAGACGCCGGCGGTGGTTTCAACTACATATCTCGCAGGAGAAGCAGGATAATAGCTGCGGCATTTTAGGAAAGACTCGCAGGGAAGCGCTTCCTCCTTCTTGTCTATGACAATGCCATCCCCATCAAGCCAGATTATGTCTATGCTGAATTTCATGTTCAGCATCCATATCCCTATCCGCGAATCCCTGACGAGTGCGAATAGCATAGCTTCGTTTTTTCCGAGGCCTTTGCGATGCATGAGACCTACGGAGCGCTTCAGCGGAGAGTCTGCAAGGTAAGCACTGAATTTGTGCCTGCCGTAGCTAATCCCGGTCTTCTCGAAATTGAGAGCACGATAGAGGAGATAGGTTATACACATACAAGCACGCTGCGCTTCTTCGTTATTTTACAATGGCCTCACTCTGCTCGCGCATGAACTGCTGCAGGTAGAACCTGCTACCCGTGCCCTTGCCTGTTAGGCCGCTGCCTTTCCACCCGGAGAAGGTGTGGAATCCGACTATCGCACCGGTTGTCGCGCTAATGGAGCGATTGACGTATAGTACCCCTGCCTGCATGTAACGCAGGAATGCGTTTATTTCGGACCTCTTTGTACTGTAAAGCCCGGCAGTCAGCCCATACTCGGAGTCGTTCGACTTCTCCAGGGCTTCTGTGAACTTGGAGTACGAATCTACGGCAAGGAACGGCACGAAAAATTCCTCTTTGAATACAGGATTGCCGTGAGGTGCTTCTGCGACAGTAGGCTCAACGTATATGCCGTTTAGGCCTGTTTCGGCTACGCCTCCTCCGCACACTATCCTTCCCGCGCTTTTGGCAGCTGCGACAGCAGACCTGAACTTTTCAAGCGCGTTTGTGCTTATTAGCGGGCCTATGTAATTAGCTTTCAGAAGTGGATCCCCAATCCTAAGGCTTCGGGCCTTCTCAGCCAGCTTGCTCAGGAATTCGTGCTTGACTGATTCGTGGACGTAGACCCGCGAGCATGCGCTGCACTTCTGCCCGCTGTATCCGAATGCCGCGCTTGCCACGCCGGATACAGCGTCGTCTATGTCGGCATGCTCGGAGACTATGACAGGATTCTTGCCGCCCATCTCAACCACGAAAGATTTCTGCCTGCCGGACGAATACGCCTTTGATATCATCCCCATGCCCGTCTTCCGTGAACCGGTGAAGGCTATGCCTTTCACAAGTTCATTGGATACGAATTCCTCGCCAAGCTCAGAACCTGGCCCTGTTATGTAGTTGAATGCCCCGGAAGGCACGCCTGCCTCGCTGAAGATCTCGTATATCCTGAGGCCGGTGAGCATTGCCATGCTGTCAGTAGACGACGGCTTGAAAACCACAGTATTGCCAGTTATGAGTGCCCCCGCACTCATTCCCGTAGATATCGATATCGGGAAATTGAAAGGTGCGACTATGGCGAATACCCCGTAAGGCTTCATCGCTATGCTGACACTCTCCGTTCTGCCAGGGGCTCCCTGGAACCCCGCAGCGACCTTCGACCTTGTGCCTTCTATCACGCTTTTGCTTAAATAGCCTTTGTTGTGCTCCATGTCCAATGCATAGTACCTGAGAAAATCTATGGCCTCGTCGACCTCACCAACGGATTCGTACCGAGTCTTTCCGTTCTCTATGCTCATTATTGCCGCTACGCCGAACTTCTCCCTTGCAAAGATATCTGCGGCGGCGCGCATTATGGCTATCCTGTCCCTGTAGCCCGCAGAGCTCCATTCGCTGAACGCTGAATGAGCGGCGTTTATAGCTGCTGTTGCATGCTCGCGGGTTCCTTTCTGGAATCTGCCTATTGGCGTGCCGTCTATTGGAGAGTTCTCCGTTATCTCCGCTGGGGCATTCACTTCCTTGCCGTTAATCATCATTGGGTGCTTCTTTCCAAGGACAGTGGCTTTGGCCTTCTTCACTGCATCTTCAAAGAGCCTATCAAATTCCCCCTCCTTGCCCTCCTCGAGAAATTTCCTGTATGTGAACTCGTTGCTGAATCCCTTCATGGTATCACATTTCAGTACGTGCATAGTCAAGTATAAAAGCATTGGTTACATCCCGAATGCAGAGGTAGGAGAACCTGAAGCCCAGTAAGATATTTATTTCTTTAATGTCCAGGTAGATTATGGCGATGGTGCAGGTGGAGAGCCTTAGGAAGGGAATCGAGGCTAGCAGTTTTGACATCGTAAACTTTGTGAGCGATGCGACATGGAAAGACCTTCTTATAGACCTCGTCAGAAGGAACAAGTTTGATCCGTGGGACGTTGACATAGCGGTCATTGTAGAAAAATACGTTGAAGCGGTGAAATCGCTCAGGATAATGGACCTCAGGGTCCCAGCAAACATCATACTTGCAGCATCCGTCCTGCTCAGACTTAAGAGCGAGATGCTCAAGGTAGGAGATGTAGAAACTCAGATGGAAGTTGAAGATGGGCAGCAGATACTCAGACCGGAAATACAGGTGGACAGCCTAAGCTTCAGGCTCAGGCCAGCCCTCAGACGAAGGGTAACGCTTGATGAGCTGATATCCGCGCTTGACGATGCCATGAAAATAAAGGATACCAGAAGCTCTTCCCACGCGGCGAAGACTCAGGTGCAACTGCCAGTGATGGCGAGAGGGATAGATATAGAGGAGGAAATGGAGAGGGTGTACGGACATGTCAGCAGTCATGCGGACAGGGAGGGCATGACGACTTTCTCGTATCTTCTCGGCGTGGTTGAACTCGATGACGTGCTGCTGCAGCTCTTCATACCTCTTCTCTTCCTGGCGAACAAGGGAAGGATTGCGCTTGTACAGGAGCGCTTCTTTGACGAGGTAATAGTAAGCCTGGCGAAAGGTTAGTTTGCATGGATGAACGGGAATACATGAGGCTCATAGAGGCTGCGCTCTTCATGTCGCCGAAAGCGATGAGCATAAGCGAGATAGCAGGAGCCACAGGAATAATGTCAATGGGGACCATACAGTCTGCACTTAAGGAACTGGTCGGAAGGTACGGGAGCGCAGAAACCGCGCTTGCACTGATAGAGATAGACAAAAGGTACATGTTCAGTCTGAAGGAGCCTTATGCTTCGAAAGTGAGTTCTCTGTCCGCAGGTCCGGACATAAGCAAGGGAGCGCTCCGGGTGCTTGCGTACGTGAGCAAGAACGAAGGCGTGCTGCAGAGCGGCCTCGTGAAGCTTTTCGGTGGCTCGACTTATGACCACGTAAAAGAGCTTGCGGAGAAGGAATTCATAGAGACGAAGAGATTCGGGAGAAGCAAGAAGGTAAGCACCACGAGCAAGTTCAAGGAGTACTTTAACGTGTGATGCTGCGGTATGGATTTTGGGCCTTTGTCTTTTGCCATTGAAGCGGCGGTGATGGTTTTATGAGCGAGAACAAGATAGGAATGATTGCGGCCGTGGCGGTTGCTCTGGGAGCCATAGTTGGAGCAGGGATATTCGTTCTCAGCGGTACGGTAATAGCCATAGCGGGAGCATATGCGATACCTGCATTTTTGATTGTGGGGCTTGTAGCACTTTCGGTGGCGTTGAACTTCGGAGTACTTGGCAGGATCATGCCGAATGCCAAGGGCGCAGCTTACTCGTACGTTTACAGTGCGTTCGGCAGCGAACTTGGCTTCATAACAGGCATACTGCTGTACTTCAGCTTCGCCACTGCGATATCAGTGGTAGCGCTCGGCTTCGGAGCCACGCTGGCAAGCATGCTCGGCGGCGCGATGGCGCACTTCGCTGTTGCCTTCTCCATCCTGCTGATAATCGCACTTGGGATAATAAACCTAAGGGGGATAAGGAATGCCGCGAGGACAGACACTGCACTGGTGATGATAAAAGTAGCCATACTGACGGTGTTCATAGCGTTTGCTTTTCTTTTCGCTATAGGCCCCGGACACCATAGCGCGCACAATTTCTCAAGGCCTTCCGAAGGTTCCCTTGTGGGAGATGTCCTCGAAGCAAGCATAGCGATATTCTTCGCGTACACCGGATTCCAGACGGTAAGCACATTCACTTCGAGAGTTGAGGGAGGAGCAGGGAACGCGGCAGAGGCGATAATGATAGCCGTTATAAGCAGTATTGTGCTGTACGTACTGGTCATAGTAAGCCTCATATTTCTGATGCCTGCCTCATCTTACTCTATAACCGCGAATCCTTTGACATCGGCGCTTTCCGCAGCTCATGCGCCAGGATGGCTCTTCGTGCTTGTGGGAATAGGGGCGCTCATAGCAACGGCCTCGGCAACGCTGGCAATGATGCTCGCGGCTTCTAGGGTAATGTACCAGATAAGTACAGACGGCCTTCTACCTGGAATCTTCAGGAAGTATGATAGGGAGAAGGATGTAGCCTTCAATGGCATAATAGCTTCGATGCTTATAGGCATACTGATGCTCTTTGCTGGGAATGTGTACACCATAGCAGCAATATCAAACTTCGGGCTCCTCTTCTCCTATATTATATCAATACTTGCGCTGATGCACTTCCACAAACACGGGAAGACAACGGAAGCCAAACCCAGATACTACCCTTATCTGCAGGTGATTACGATAATAGCCCTCATGGCTTTCATTTACGGCCTTCCGCACGAGGCTTTCGTGATAAACGTAATAATAGTGATATCGCTCATAGTGATATACTACGCGCTCAGAGAAGTCGAGGACAAGAAGGTAATAAGAGTAAGACTCTTCAGGTGAGATTCAGAGGGTAGATCGCGTCTCCTGCAGAGACTTGCTTCCCGGTCGCGATCTCCAGAACATACTCGCCAGTGTAGCACACCGTACCCATCGAATACGGTTGCGCGTTGTAAACGTATGCTACGGTTCCATTGTCTATCCACGATTGTTCAAGCGGAATTGAAGTGTTTTCCATCCAAAAACACCGCACGCTCGCATTTGGGAATGCAAAAAGCATGCCGGATGCTCCGTAATAGCCCAGGACCTGCTTGGACGTATTCATAAGGCCTCGCCGCCATTCGCTCTCGTTTTTTGCAATGAAGACCTTCATTATGAATGGTGCACCGCGGTTACGCGGGTAGACGGTTAGGTTCTCGGTATTGAGAGATCCGAAGTATGACGCCTCGTGACCAACGCCGATATATCCCGCCGATCTCGGCAAACGAGTATTAAGTATTATGAATAGCGCAAGAATCATCGCGATTGAGAAAGCCGCAATAAATCCAAACAGGTGTCGCAGGACATCCCTCGATGCGAAATATCGCTTTGTACGTATTAGTGGATACACTTGCATATTATATAAAGATTATCGGACAATATATGCTGCATGGGCTCGTAGTCGAATGGTAAGACGCCTCCTTCACACGGAGGAGACCCGGAGTCCGATTCTCCGCGGGCCCATCCTATTGCTTACGGGCAGAAACACTGTTTAGATGATGTACCAGAGCGCATCATGCAAAAGCATGTGTTAAGATCTGCGTGAGATTCGCTGCTCGGATTGACTCCTTCTATGCGCCTGCTCCTCGTACAGTTTATATTCGTCGCTGTACACTACGCGCCAGACATTCTCGGACTCCTTCAGCACGCGCACAGGCCTATGATCATTACCTGACACGACCTTACCCTTTCCCCTGTATAGCAATCCAATCAAAGACATTTCAACCCCCATCATATATGTTTAGGTTCGCATATTTAAACCCGATTAAAATTCACATAATTATGTGGATTATTTGTTATTATGGCAAGTCGTAAGATGCCTTTAACTCAACAGTTGCATCGTAGACATCGTGGAAAAACCTCTCTCCTTCTTCCGTCCGGCCGACTTTTATCAGAAGCATCTCCCCACTACCAAGGTCTACGCTGCCGCGCACAAATTTCAGTTCTGCGGATATTCCTTCGGAAGAATCAGTGTACACACCCGCATAAGAGTCACGTGATGCGATGTTCCATGCGACAGCCATGTATTTTGCATTCATCTTCACGGCAAGTACCTTGCCTCCTTTCTCAAGCTCCCTGCTTATCGTCATGTTTGCGGTGTTTGAAAAGGCGCCGGTTATGTCGAATATCCAGAGCTCCCTGTGATTGTCGCTTGTGTGCCGCAGATATGTACTGCCCTTCTTGTCGAATCGCTGTATTATCATGCCTACGGCGACAAGGAGGGCGATTACAAGGTAGTAGAAGTTTATGGCTTCGCCAAGCAGAAGATAGGCGAATAGTATTGTTATGAATGGCGAGAGGAAGTAGACGTTTGTAACGAATGTTGTTTTAAGCATGCGCAGTGCGCCGTAATACATGAAACCGACGAAGACGTTGTACACGATGCCAACGTATGCCAGTGCGGCAATGTCTTTCCAGCTCATGGCAGACGTCGGCGCTCCGGATGCCACATAGGCTGCCGCGATGAATGTGAATGTGGCGATGTTGAATATCAGCATTGAGCTCTGCATGTCGAATACGTATCTCTTTATCAGCACGCCTGCCAAGGCGCTTGTCAAGGCTATCACGACAACGAAAAGGACTATGAGAGTGTCTCCCGCTGAAAATAGGCCGAGGCCGTTTCCTCCGACCGCAATGAGAATGCCTAGGAATCCAAGGGACAGGGCGGCGATCTGGTGCTTGCTTATCCTCTCCCTGAGAACGAGCGGCAGAAAAAGAAGCATGAGAAGGGGAAATGATCGGTATACCACCGTTGCAAGAGAGGCACTTATGTAGCGCTCGGCGTATGATAGCCCCAGTTCCAGCAGCGCGTAATTGAGCAGGCCTATAACCGATAGCGTGGCGATACTTCTGGGGTTGTGCAGATATTCAAGGAGCTTCTTCTCCTTGTGCGATAGCAATATGAAGAGGAGTGAGGTGGGTATGGCAAGAAGGTATGCGTAGAATAGGAACTCGAGCAGGTTCATCCCGATTGCGAGGTCCAGCACCACCGGGAGAAGTGCACCGAGAAGAAGGGCCGATAACAAGTAGATGTTCGCGCGCTCCCTTAGATCCATGGGAAAGTATGGAATGCAAGCCTTTAATATGCTCTCAAAAATAACAGATTTATTAATGTTGTCTGTTATTTTGAATGGTTAGAGGGGATTGCCTGCGGGAGGCCGTAGATTTTCACAGCAGATTCAATGATAGGTACGGAGTTCTCACAAGGAGGATACTGAGAGAGGTGTCTGAAAACGCAAGGATATCGATATCCGATATGTCGAGGAAAGTGGGCACTTCGCGTTGGTATTCCAGAGGTAGGATAAAAAAGCTCGATGCGGAACTCGGAATAAGGTACACGATAGAGCCTAATGAATCCAAGCTTGGGCTCTCTGCAGGGCATCTCATACTTGTAAAGTTCAAGTCAAAGCCCGATTATGAACACATAGCTGGATTGTTAGGCAGGTCGTACATACCACAGCTCGCCGCTTCTGTTAAGGGCAATTATGATATGCTCGTGTACGCCATCGCGACTTCGAGCCAGGAGTATGCACGATGGGACAAGGGCATGCAGGTGGCCTTCTCGCAGTACAAGGCGAGCTGGCAATCATCCGAGGTTGTGCACAGGCAATTGGGCTTCTTCCCACTGAGGAACGAACTCATAGAGCATACCAGCGTGCCGTCTAAGTATAAAGATCTCCTTAAGGCGCTTAACAGCGATTCGAGGGCTTCATTCCAGAGCCTCGCTAAAAAGCTCGGGATGCATTTCAATACCGTCGCGTACGGCATGAACAGGCTCCTCATTGAGGGATATGTTAAGCGCTTCACCATTACCATGGACAAGCCCGAGATGGTATCGCTGATGTCGTTCTTTGCAAAGTATTCACCTACCGAAGGCTATGAGGACAGCTCTGCAGAAGCAAGGAAATCGTTTATGAGCGACGATGAAAATTCGGTGATGAGCAGATACCTTATAACCGCGCCGCTCATAGGGGGCTACGACTTTTTCACCCTCGGTGCTTTCGATGACAAGAAGACAGCATACAGGAAAGACGTACTCTACCACAAGAAGCTGTTTGAGAAGCATGGCATAAGAATGAGGTACGGGGAGATAGAAAAGGTGATTCTGGGATCCCTCCCAATAAGAAGCATTAATACGAAAAAGGAATATGCAACCATGAAGTGGACGGAAGAGTTATGAACGGAGATACACACAAATGAGAAGCGGTTTCGGAAGAGCATATGAATTTGCATGCGGGTATTTTTATGGAGAATCGACCTAAGCGTAACAAGCTCACAATGGAAGAGGAGGATGTTATAGTCAGAAAGGGTACGGAGGCTCCGTTCAGCGGAAAGTACGAAAAAAACTTCAGGAAAGGAGTATACTTATGCAAAAGATGCGATGCTCCGCTGTACAGATCTGAAGATAAGTTCGATGCAAGGTGTGGATGGCCAAGCTTTGACAAGGAGATAAAAGGAGCAGTGAAGAGAGTTCCTGACAGGGATGGGATGAGAACGGAGATACAGTGCGCAAACTGTGGTGCCCATCTGGGCCACGTTTTCTTCGGTGAGGGCTTTACCGAGAAGAACACGAGACATTGTGTGAATTCGATAGCGCTGAGGTTCGTAGAAGAGAACAGCGGTACAGGCATAAAGGCAGAACACAAGAGACCCGAAGGATAGAAGGTAAGATTATGGCGCTGTGCCGGTCGACACTGCCTATCACGATATCCAGGTGTTTTCAATGTACATACACAAGAAGGAGATAATCTCGCAGGTGGAGAGCATACATAAAGACGAAATGCCGCTTATCTCATTTATCAGCATAGAAGGCAACAAAAATTCCTGGACTGAATTTAAGAATCAGTAAGGCGAGTATAATGAAAGTGGAGAGAATAGTTCTGGGGGGCGGCTGTTTCTGGTGCACCGAAGCGGTATTCTCGATGCTCATTGGGGTAGAAAGCGCAGAGCCGGGATATGCAGGAGGTACGGCAAAGGATCCAACCTACGAAGAGGTATGCTCGGGAGACACAGGACACGCGGAGGTGCTCAGGGTGGGATACAATCCAAACGTGATAAGTCTGGAAACATTGCTGGACGTGTTCTTCGAGATGCATGATCCTACCTCTTTAAACAGACAGGGAGAGGATGAAGGCACCCAGTACAGATCGATAATACTGTGCACGGGAAAGACGCAAAAAGAGGCTGTTGAGAGATATATAGAAAGTAGGAAGAATGACTACGGAGGAAGAATCGTGACAGAGGTCGGAATTCTTGGAGAGTTCTATGCAGCAGAAGAGTATCACAGGAGATATTACGAGAGGAACAGAGGACAGGCGTACTGTGAACTGGTGATAAGCCCGAAGATAGCCAGGATAAGGAAGGAGTTCGGAAAGGAGATAAGGTAGGTTCTTATAGGCGTTAGTACAGGTATGATGGTGGCAGGAGTTTATGGGGAAAACAGGTAGTCCCAGATCTGCGGGAAGACAAGGGCGGCCTTCGGAAGGCGGCGTTGAGCCTTTTGAATACGGGCCCCTTAGGAAAGCGCAGAGTGCGATGGAGTACCTTATGACCTACGGGTGGGCGATACTGATAATCGCAGTGGTCCTCATTGCTCTTTTTCCTTTGGGAGTGTTTGATCCTTTCGCGTTTTCACCGCGTGCACAGCCCGGCAGCTGCCAGGCAATAAGACCACTGGGCGCCGGGATATCCACAGATATAAATCTGGTAGGTACATGCAATGATGAGATACCCAAGTTTGTCGCAGTGTTCAATGGGAAGGACACGATGGTCAATGTACCAGAAACCGTTCTCACAGGAAGCGATGGATTTACCCTTTCTTTCTGGTTCTATTATCAATCCACCACGTATAGCTGCAGTACAACAGGCATAATTGAGTTCGCTAATACTATAAGGAACTCCATCGTTGGGCTGCTGGGGTGCGCACCTCCTTCAAGCTTCGGGTATGCATGCAGCGGCAAGTGCTACAACAATGGCCTTCTATTTTCATCGACCCAGCCTGTTATCGACAGGTGGGAATCCGTCATATACACTTATGACAGCACAACCGGAGGGATGAACATATTTGTAGATGGAAGTTCGATAGCAAATTCACTGGCAGACGGATTTCCTGGCGCAACCGAAGGAATTGTGATTCCGGCAGGTTCGCACATGACCATGGCGCCAAAGTGGGAGCTCCAGTACAACGGCATGCTCTCGAATGTCCAGCTCTACAACACCTCGTTTGGGCAGGCAGAGATCGATGCCCTTTATAAAGGAGGGATAGGGGGAACCCCAATAGCCCTTCAGAATTTAGTTGGATGGTGGCCTCTCAACGGCGATGTGCAGGATTATTCTGGAAATCAAAATCCCGGGAGCCCATCAAACATGATTTTCACCGACTCGTGGACCACAGGGTATTCTCCGCCTTGAGGTGCCGCGGGTATATAATAAGAGGAGTACATAATTGAGGGAATGCTATGGATTTGATATACATATACGGTCCACCAGGGGTTGGCAAGTTCACCGTAGCAACGGAGTTGGCGAAGATTACTGGATATAGGTTATTTCACAATCAGCTGAGCATAGAGTTCGTTAAATCGGTATTCGATTTCGGCACAGAACCATTCAACAGGCTCGTGCTTAGATACCGCGCGGAGATTATAGAAGAAGCAGCGAAACAAGATGTCTCGGTGATATTCACATCGGCTTATGTCAAGGGGCTAAGCGATCCCATAATAAAGGACATAGTCAAACGCGTGGAACGGCACGGTGGGAGGGTATGCTTCGTACAGCTCTTTTGCAAACGAGAGGAGCTGCTCCGGAGGGTTAGCAGCAGGTCGCGCATGAGGTTCTACAAGATAAGATCCGTGAAGTTCATGAAGGAGCTTCTCGGAAAGTATAACCATTTCTCCAGGATCACTTTCAGGCGAAGCCTTTCAATAGACAATACGCGTCTAGGGCCGGCTGATGCTGCGGAGAAGATAGCAAGACATTATAGACTATGATATATTGTGGACTTTCCCGAAACCAAAATAGTAGAGCAAGGCAGCGACGCTGACGCAGTCGCTCATCTCGCCGCTGCGTATAAGAGAAAGAACTTTTTCCCCAGTTAGGTTTATCACGTCTATGTCCTCTTCTGGTTCGAGTGCTCTTTCTCCGGGGCTGAGATCCTCTGCAAGAACCACATGAAAGACGAGTTTCGGATGCAGGAGCGTGAATGATGCAAGATGAGTCGCCTTTCCAGCGGAGTATCCGGATTCTTCCTTAAGTTCCCTGAGACCTGCTGCGACGGGATCTTCGCCTTTCTCTACGGCTCCTCCGAACAGACCGTACATCCTGCGTTTGTGATTCGACCTGTATTCATGCGCTATGAGAAATGTCGAATCTGCAAGTACAGGTATAACAAGGGCTACGTTTCGCATAATATCACACGGTATTGGCATTCTCATTACAGATATAAAACAGTGCCTGCAGAATCTGTTAGGGTCTTTCTGTGAAGGTATTGCTGTTTATGGCATCATCGGTGAACGGTGCGATAGCTGAAAGGAACGGCGGCACGACATTCGTCACGCCTGCTGACAAGAAGAGATTTGTCAATATGGCGCTGAAGGAAGGGAACGCGGTAATGGGCATGAAGACTTTCGAGACAGTAAAGTACGATTCGTGGGTGGAAAAGATTTCAGTAGTCGTGCTTACAAAAAGACAACGGAAGCCTTTTGGAAGTGTATCTTTTGCAAGGAGTCCTAATGAGGCACTGCGCATGCTCGATACACGTGGCTTCGATGTTGCGCTTCTGGCAGGGGGAGGGAAGGTGAACGCCTCTTTTCTTAAGGAAGGGCTGATCGACGAAATATACCTGGATGTTGAGCCAAGCATCATCGGAGATGGCATACCCATATTCGCATCCACTGCCGGAAATGCCGAACTCCGGCTGAAGGATATCCATAAGCTATCGAAAAATGAGGTCCGGCTCCATTACGCGGTGACAAGCCGCAAGAGGCATGGAAAATGATAAAAGATTGCTTCTGCAATCTGAAATGAGGAGAATTTTATGAAAGCAATGGTGCTACACAGTACCGGAAATATAGATTCAAGACCGCTGAAGTACGAGGACATACCCATACCTGAGATAAGCGACGGCGAGGTCCTGATAAAAGTGCACGCGTGTGGCGTATGCAGATCGCAGTTGCATACGATAGAGGGAGAATGGGGCGCCCCTATGAGACTGCCGCTGGTCGTAGGGCACGAAATCGCAGGCGAGGTGGTGAAGACAGGTCGCAGGGTAAGCAACCTTAAGATAGGCGATAGGGTGGGACTGCAGCCAACGTACAACACATGCAACAGTTGCGAATACTGCCTTACCGGAAGGGAGAACCTCTGCGACAGAATTGAAAGGACGGGAGGACATGTAGATGGGGGCTACGCAGAATACGTCAAAGGTGTCGAGCAGCATACATACCTGATACCTGGCAACCTCAGCTACCAGAAAGCAGCGCCTCTATTCTGCCCTGGCGCTACGGCATACAGAGCCGTATGCATGGCAGAGCCTGCGCCTTATAAGACTATGGCTGTGTTCGGGGTGGGCGGTGTCGGACATATGGCAGTCCAGTTCGCGAGGCTCCATGGTGCCAGAACCGTCGCAGTAGACAGGAGCAAGAAGAAGCTTGAACTCGCTGAGAGATTCGGCGCCGTACCTGTAGAATACGGAGATACCGAGAAGCTGGCGCGACTGGGAATAGACGATAGCATTGTTTTTGCACCTTCTGATGAAGTGATTGCAATGGCCAGAAATGCCACTAAGAAAGGGGGGCGCATTGTCATAGGAGTGGAAGGCAATGTCTTGGACTTCGATTTCAGGAAGGAACAACGAATAATGGGATGCCTGGTAGGCACGAGGAACGATGTTAACAACGTGCTGAAGCTGGCATCCGAAGGAAGGATAGGCGCGGAGGTTGCAGAGTACAGACTTGAGGAAGCCAATGAAGTGCTTGCAAAGATGAAGAAGGGGGAGCTCGTCGGAAGAGCGGTTCTCGTTCCATGACGGCATGCGGGTCTGAACGGGCTTTTATATGTTTCAGTATATTTTAAACCATGGATGCGAGGGACTTCAAAAACCTTGGCGTTGATGAGACTCTTAAGAGGATAGGCACCGGGATTGGCGGACTTTCCGAAAAGGAAGCAGAGAAACGGCTTAAGAAGTACGGATACAACGAAGTCGTGGAGAAGAAGGAAAGCGCGGCACTTAAGTTCCTAAGCAAGTTCTATGGCCCGGTTCCTCTAATCCTCTGGGCAGTCATAGCCATATCCTACCTGTTGGGAAGGACGGAAGACTTCTACATACTCCTTGCATTGCTGCTTTTCAACGCAACCATGAGCTTCCTTGAGGAAAGCAAGGCAGACCGTACTTTGGAATCGCTGAGAAAGAGACTTAGCGTAAGCGCGAGGGCTCTACGGTCTGGGAACTGGGAGAAACTGCCCGCACGGCTGCTCACAATAGGAGACATAGTAAGGGTTAGGCAAGGCGACATAATACCCGCTGATCTTAAGATCGTCAGATGCGACGCGGATGTAGAGACAGACGAGTCGGTGATAACCGGAGAATCTCTGCCCATCAGCAAAGGCACTGCAGGAGTATTGTATGAGGGCGCAATATTGAAAAGAGGCGAGGCTACCTGCGCAGTGATAGGTACGGGATACAATACCTTTTACGGGAAGACGGCCTCGCTCGTTGAGGTTGCGAAACCTAAGTCACATATCCAGCAGGCAATACTCAGGCTGGCAAAGTACCTGGTTGCCATAGATCTTGCAGTGGTTGCCGCGATGTTTCTGTACGGATCCCTTGCGCTTCACATAAATATAATAGATGTGCTGCCATTTTTCCTAGTGGTGTTCCTCGCCTCCGTTCCTGTGGCTTTGCCCGCCACATTCACGGTGGCGATGGCGCTGGGCACCGAGAAGCTTGCGAAGGAGAACATCCTCGTAAGACGCCTGGATTCCATAGAGGGAGCTGCGACGATGACGGTGCTATGCGCGGATAAGACGGGCACGCTGACAGAAAACATAATCACCGTAGATGAACTGATGCCATTCGGTGTTGGCGAGGACAGGTTGATAAGGTATGCCGCAGAAGCGTCGCGTGCCGAGGACAACGATCCTATAGACAATGCTGTGTTGAACTACGCGAAGGCGAACAGGGTAAAAGCCAATGCCCAGCTTAGGTTCACGCCATTTGATCTGTCCACCAAAATGACCGAGGCAGTAGTTGAGGGCAAGGATGGAAGGTACCGAGTCGTTAAGGGAGCAATAATCGCAGTAAAGCGGCTCTGTCACATCGGCACACTGGAGGGGAAGGCGATGGATAAAGCCGTGGACGCTTTCTCCAAGAGGGGTTTTAGATGTATAGCCGTTGCTTTCTTGATGGAAGGCGGAAAACACTTCAGATGCGCAGGGATCATCGCACTTCACGACAGTCCCAGGAAAGATGCCGGAGCCCTCATAAGTGAACTCGAAGAACTTGGCGTAAAGACAAAGATGCTTACGGGTGACAACATAGCCGTTGCTGAGGAGATATCAAAGGAGCTTAGGATAGGAAACAGGATCATAGACGCTGAGAAGCTTGGTGGCAGCAAGAAAGAGCTTTACGCCTCGATAAACGGCGCAGACGGATTCGCGAACATCTATCCTGAGGACAAGTACACAATTGTGAAGGCGCTCCAGAACAGCAGGATGATTGTCGGGATGACCGGCGACGGAGTCAACGACGCTCCGGCGCTGAAGCAAGCAGAGGTGGGCATAGCCGTCTCGAGCGCTACCGATGTTGCGAAGGAGGCGGCAGCCCTTGTGCTAACAAGGAACGGAATAGAGGTTATAGTGCACGCAGTAAAGGAGAGCAGGAGAATATTCGAAAGAATGTCTACTTATACTATGCTTAAGATATCAAGGGCGATCCAGATAATCGCGTTCATAGGCATAGTGTACATGTTCATGCATGGCATGATAGCCATAACGCCATCGCTCCTGGTACTCCTTATATTCACCAATGACATAGTCAATATAACAATCTCTGCTGACAATGCGGTTTACGCGAAGAGGCCTGATTCATGGAACATACGCTCGTTCTTTTATCCCGCCGGAGCAGTGGGCGCCGTCCTTGTGTTGCAGGCTCTGATACTTATACCGCTGGCCTTCAGCGCGTTCGGCATGTCTGTTGCGGAGTTCCAGACGCTGGTCTTCCTTCTGCTCGTAGTGTCTGACAAGTTCACCATACTGAATTTCAGGGAGAAAGGATGGTTCTGGAAGTCCAGGCCCAGTTCGAAGGTAGTTCTAAGTTCCGCGGTGGGAATTACTGCAGGAACATTGATGGCATATTTCGGCATATTGGTACCGAAGATCGGAATCGTTGCGATAGTTTCGGCCTTTGTGCTTTCCATAGTTTTCCTGCCGATAAATGATGTTGTGAAGAAGGGCGCAATTAAGGCACTTGGAAGATGATGCTTTGGGATTTACAAGGGTTCCATACTTCATCGTAGAGATATATCAACCTAAGCGTGTAATATGTGAATAGGTCAGTTATCATGGGAATAGAATCGTTGAGATGGATAGGGCATGCCTCTTTTGTCTTGAATGCGGAGGAAATGAATATATACATAGATCCGTTTGGGCTAGAGAAAAGCTACGGCAATGCGGATATCATATTTGTCACCCACCCGCACTTCGACCATTTCAGCATTGAGGACATACGGAAGGTTGCTACAGGAAAGACGGTTATATTTGCTCCGCATGAGGTAGCAGAAAAGCTGCACGGATTCAGAGTCGCAATGGTGGAACCGGGGAAAGAATATGCGCACGGAGCCCTTCATGTATCGACCGTGCCAGCATACAACGTCGTGCACGAGAGACTAAAGAACCATCCGAAAGAGAAAGGCTGGGTTGGCTATAGGATAAGCACTGAAGATGGAAGCATATACCATGCAGGAGATACGGATTTCATACCTGAGATGAATGCCATTAAGGCAGACATCGCACTGATACCGATGGGCGGAACCTATGTTATGGATCCCGATGAAGCCATAACCGCGGCAGAAAGCATCGATGCAGGGGAGATAGTTCCGATGCATTACAAGGCACTTCTGGGGCGTGAAGGGTCAACATCTGCGGAGGAAAAATTCAGAAAGAGGGTAAGTAACTGCAGGATAATGGAAGAGATTCAGACGGCTCGCTATTCGTTCTGAGTGCGTTAGTATGCCCTGTTCCAAAACGCTCAGCAGAGGATTGCAACTTTGCAGCTAAGGGGAACTGTAGCCGCTCGCCCAGCTGCCGGTAAAGATCGTGTTGATTGGCGTGCCGTCGTTGTTGTTGCCAGAATAATCCATCGTATCGCCGTTGAGGGGATACCACGCTACGAGGTGTTGCAGGTCTATCGGCGCGCCGCCTACGCCCTCGCCATAGAGCGCAGAGATGGCATTTGCCCCCAGGGAGCTATTGTAGATCTGCACATTAGAAATAAGGCCGTCAAGGTACTCCGAAAATGGGTTTACCTGCTTGCCTATGTAAGCTTCAGACTGAGTAGTGTCCCACGATCTTGCCGCCGGGCCTGCCGCGAGAGTACCGTTCACGTAAATCCTCACGTAAGTGCCGTCGTAAGTTCCGCAGATGAAATTCCAGCGCCCTACAAACTTTGCCATGTCGGTATAATAGTAAAGATCATAGCTGGGCCCGTATCCTCCCACATCGACGAAGCCGAGGCCGAACCCTATGAACCTTGATGCTCCGCCTGATCCAGTGCCATAAGCGGCTATCCAGCTCCATCCATCATTGCTGCCATAGGTACCTGGCAGCGCGGCGAGGTTTGTCCAGCCGCACATCGTGTCGGGATTGTTCCCGTATGCCAATCCGGAGGTAGGTAGCGTTACATAGCTGCTCTGGCCGTTGAGCTGAGCTACAAACTTCGGCAATTCATTAAGGCATGTGCCGCCCAGGTTGAGATCAATGCTCGTCCCTGCACCATAAGGTCTCAGGACCTGGCAGCTGCCGGGCTGTGCTTTCGGGGCAAATGAATTAGGATTGAATACCCCCAGGGAGAACAACGCCCCCAGAACCACTGCGATTATCAGTATAGCCCAGCCGTAGGTCATCAGGTACTCCATCGCACTCTGCGCTTTCCTAAGGGGCCGTTTTCTTACGAGTTCCCTGTTCTTTATCGCAGATTCTTCCTTGGAGTACAATTCCTTTTGGAAGGATGGCCCGTGCATGAGATTATAGGAGCATAATAAATGATAAATATCTTCCTTGTAGCGGCTTTGCATAAGGCAGGGAAGGAAGCATGACATCGCAGTAATATTAGTATGGTGTGTAGTAAATGTTACAAGGATTTATTATAAAGCGCGGACCGTGATTATGCCAGATTCAACGCTGCCTCTTGCTTCCCATTTTGCCCGATTTTATTATTTCTCTTGCCAAGTCTAATATCTCCAGTGGGGAGAGCATGAACAAGGAAGAATTTGCATTAGCAATAGAGGACGCATTCTTACGGGCTTCCTTCCTATCGATACCCAGTCCGTAACTGGAATCATGTATAGCATTCCTTACCTTCTTCCTTCTGTGCTGCATAAGCACACCAATAACCTGAGCCTCTTCGGGGGTTGGTCCGTCTTGTCTAGGCTTCAGAAATATCACTTCCGAGTCAACCTTTGGCACGGGCTTGAAATCTCGCCTGGGCACATCCATTATCTCAGTTATGCTGAATGTGAGGGAGGCCATCACGCTTAGGCGCGAGTAGTTTCGCGTGCCTTGCTTCGCAAGAAGGCGCCCGACATATTCTTTTTGAAGGCATACAACAGCCTCCATTCGGTTCTCATGAAGCCATTGTATGATGCGGCTTGAGAGCACATATGGAACGTTGGAAATGAATATGTCGGCTTCGGATGGCTTTAGGATCTCCTTGCCCAGATCGAAAAAATCAGCGTTTATTATCTTTAGGTTCCTGAAGTGCATGGTGCTTTCGAGAATTGCGCAGAGGTCGCTATCCTTCTCTACCGCAATAACTTTCTTGGCATTTGCGCAAAGCTCGCGTGTGAGTATCCCGCGCCCAGGGCCCATCTCTATCACAATCTTGCCGTGAGCGTGCGCAGCCTCTGCCTTAGCAACACCGTCGTTGATCAGAAAAACCTGGCCTAGCCTCTTTGTGCGCCATGCCCTTGACAAAAAACCACTAGGATCGATAATGGTAAGAGAGGCATATATAGGTTGCGAAATCGTTTCACAATCTCTCTGGTTTTTATTAGTTCCCTTTCATTATACTGTGATGGCATGAAGGCGCAGTCCGCGATCGAATTCCTCGCTACCTACGGCTTCCTATTCATAATACTTGCTACGGCAATAATTCTCATAACGCTGCTAGCCACATCCACAGGCGTAGCTGTCCAGTCACAGTGTGCATCTTTCGGCACGGTGTCGTGCAACTACGTGGATTATTACATAGGCAATGGTTATTCGCTTCTCCTCTTCTCGATAACCAACTCGCAGGCTGCTCCGGTAAACGTAATATCGGTTAACGCAACCATAAACAGCAAGACATGGAATGGGCTGTGTGAACCTGGCTTCCTTATGCCAGGTGCAGAAGCAACGTGCGTAGTCAACCTGCCGCGCCAAGGCAACATCGGCGGGAGCGAGTCAGGATTTTATACTGTGAATGCTGAGTACTGCAATGCAGGAGTGGGATCGCTGAACAGCGTGGAATGCAGCTATGAGCCAGCATTGTACAGCGGCTCGTTTTACACCTATGTATCGGACACTAAGGCTGCAGTTTTCAGTGTTTCGGTTGCAAGGGCGCCGTCTAGCCTGCAGATAGTACCTTACAACGGCGTTCCGCAGATACCTTCCGGCTATCAAGTGATGCAGAACGGCGATCTTGTTGCTGCGAGCAATGCTCTCGGCTTCGGATACGCGTACGGCAGCGGGGGCTTTGTAGGCTTGGACCACTTGGGAATCAGAACCATCCCGTTTCCGGCGAGCCTGTCAGTTCTTTCAGACAGTGCCGCGTGCAGCCAGCCTTACAATTCGCTATACTCCGTTGCATATTCTGTGTTTTATGTCAATTCCCCCACGAGAGTAGGAATCTCGGCGTACAGCAACAATGCCATAGACGTGTATTACCAATACGGCGGATCGGGAGTATGGGATAGCATGTTCCAGTCCTCGCTATGGAACTCTAACGGGAATAATGAAGGAGGGGCTTACGTTTCTCTTGCTTCAGGTCTCTACGGAATAGCCGTCGCATCTGCGGAGGAGTGCGGACCTGGTGTCCAGGCCCTTGCAGTAAACGGGTTGTCATAGCCCCTTGAGTAGTGATTTTTCTATCCCGACTATATTCCTGAAAGCACTGAGCTGCTTGCCGGCCTCATCGTCTGAATTGAATATCTCTATGCGTACCCCCTGTTTGTCTGCCTTATCAAGAAGAGCTTTTATCTCTTCGGTGTTTATTACGGAATCATTGACTATTATTACGCCCAGCGAATAATCGCTTAGGGCATCAGAAACCTTTTCTATGCCAGATATCGACTTGTTCAGCCTGAGCCCATTGAAGAATGTGTTAAGGTACTCGAATTCCTTCCTGACGTGCTCGCCGGCGAGTAGCTTCATTGTCTCGGAACTCTGCATGACCTCCCTGACGCCGGACCTCTCAGCGTCGCTTGCAGAGGCGTATACAACACGCTTGGAGAGCTTTATTCCCTGGGATTCGACATATTTTTTGATATCATCCTTTGTGAATCCGGGACCTGCGACTATAACTATGTCGACCCCCATGCGTTCTATTGCTTCGATCACATCATTGAAATAGTCAGTCCTGCGCTTTTCATAATCCTTTTCCTTCATCTTCTTGCTCAGCCTGCTGTACATCTCGCTTACTAGCTCTATGCCGTAGCCGCGTATGTATGCCACGGTAGCCTTCTCGTCATCGATGGCTATCACTCCCAGCCTGGGCCTCTTTGACTCTGTGACAGCCTGCTTTATCCTTTTCAGTAGGTAATCCTTCCATTCGCGCTTCGATATCTCCAGCTGGTCCGATGGGCCTATGCTCAGGGTGTGATAGCTATTTATGCGTATGAACTCTTCTGGGTTTCCGCCGACTATTTTTCCTGTCACTCTCAGCCTGCCTGCGCTCTTGTCTATTTCCACCTTCTCCACAGTCAGGTTTATGAAAACTTCCTTCTGTTCTCCCTCGTCACCCTCGCTTGGCTTGAAACGACGGTATCCTTTCGCGCCAAGCGTGTCACCTGCGGAGATGACCATCGCAAGCACGTAAAGATCCTCGAACGACTCGGGTTCGACCTTGAGTGAATTGCCCGGTTCATAGAATCGTATTATCCTCATTCAAGCTCACTGTCCTTTCTCCTTTCCGCGCAGCTGCATCCGCACTCGCAGTTCTCTGCACACCTGCATCCTTGCCTGCAGCCGCAGAGGCATGCACCGCCGCATTCGCATCCTGCGCCGGCGCCTTGGTTTGCCATTTGATTCACGATGCTGATTATGACTCATCTTTCTCTTAATACCATATGCTTTGGAGACTGCATCGCAGAAAATACGAAATTCGTATAGCTAAAACGAAATTCGTAGAAAGGTTTAAATATCTTGCATGGCACACTTAACTACGGGCATTACTATGTGAGAAGGGTGGGGATGAGGCATGGGGACCAGTCAATCGGCCCCCATGCACTCTAATTATCATGACCACACAGCCAACCGAAAGCCTTTTTACCTTAATCGTTGTAATGTTAGTATAATTGTCGGAGGGAAGTGCTGGAAGCCCTCATGAGACTTGGTTCTAAAGCTTTGCAATTCAGAAAACGAAATGGTTAGAGTATGACCGAAAAAGCCAAATCAATCATTGCGGTTCCAGCAGGCAGACTTACTGATATGGCTTTTCAGAGGCTGCTCAGGGGAGGCGTGCTTTTGGCCGATGCGGTTGATGCGTTCAGGAGAAATGGCGATGACACAAAGCCATTATCCACAACGGTAACAGGAGTTTACGCGCAGGTATTCAGTCCAAGAGACACCGTAACCAATCTGTTAATTCCAGAACGCAGGGTCATTGTTGCGATATCCGGAGATGATTATGTTGTTGATCAGGGACTATTAGGATTCAATCCTGCGACAGGTGAGCTTGTGATCCCGGATGATCCGAAGATTGAAAGAGTAGGAATCATAAGGGCTTTTGGAAGCAATGGGGCAGAGATCAGACCGGAAGTCGTGCTTGCTGTCAAAAGAGCAGAGTGGGAGGGAGCAACGCCAGAGGAGATAGTGGCAAGCGGTAAGATAAGGAAGGCAGTGGTGAAGAGGGGTACGTACGAGAACATAGCAAAAATGTACATAGATCACCACAGCATGCATACAGAGTTAGAGGTGCGTGGAGGCAAGCTTGAGCCTTACGTGAGGGAGGGATGGGTTGACGGCGCCTTCGATGCAAAGGAGAGTGGCAGGCACCTACAGGAGAACGGGCTTTACGGGATAAGGGTGATGCAGACCCACTGTGCCGTCTTTGCTGTGCAAGGATGGCAGATGTCCAGCCTTGCCGATCAGACAGGCACTATTTTGGAGCGCGTAGGTAAGGTTTCTGTGCCGCTGTAGTCCAGACGTTTTGAAACCATCACCAATTCGACATGACACCAATAACTGCTACTCTCTTTGCAGAGGGTGCGTGCATTTGTCGCAGTTCGCTTTTATGACTCTGAACGGATAGAATTCCTCCTGTATTGCTGCTATGTGCTCAGGGGAGCACTCGCAGGTACATGGCACTTCGGACTTGCATTTTTTGCACATTTCAATACCGGATTGTTGACATTGCACTGGATATGCGTTATTGCTTTACGATGTCCCGTCATGTTTGAACATGATGGAAAACAAACCCTGGGCTCGTAGTTGGCGGGGGCGAGATTTGAACACGCGGCCTCTAGATTTCTTAGTCATAGCAAAGAATGCTCATCACTCATTATGCTCGGCATATGAGTCTAGCGCTCTAACCAGGCTGAGCTACCCCGCCTTAACCCTCATATATCTCCGCTAGTCTTTAATAATGCTTCTCTGCAACAGATCCGATTTGAGCAGGTGGTATCGGGTATTTAGCTTGTTGCTGCTAAGTTAAAAAATAAGGTAAAATGAAGGGAAAATCCATCTTGTCGGATAGGTATTTTCAGTTCTTGATCATCATCGCAGTCATATTCATAGGTTACTGGTCATGGTTCGGCAATTATGAATATACGCATTATCTCGATGGGTATTATGACATCGGAATTGAAACATACAGTACGTACTGGCATCTGCATCCGATGGCTGAATCGCTTTTGCAATATCTAGTATTTGGAAATCATATTGCACCGTTCAGGGTTTTGCTGCTCCCGATATTCGCAATATACCAGCAGCCGGTCACCTTGTTTGCAATACAGGCATCGGCACTAGCGCTTGCCGCGCTGTTTACATACGTAATATGTATTGAGATAACAAAAAGCAAGAAGATAGGCGCAGCCATAGCCATTGCATTTATGCTGAATCCTGGCGTAGGGGGATTGCTCATATTTGACTTTCACAGTGAGGCGTTCCTGCCCTTGTTTTACATCATGGCATTCTACTTCTACATAAAAAACAAAAAGCCCTACTTCATCCTAAGTTATCTGCTTCTTATGGGCGTGATGGAAGAATCCCCATTTTTAGGCGCATCGCTCCTGCTAGGACTCTTCGTCTACGAAGTCTTTCATGGAAATGCGACAGAAGAAAGCAGAGCGAGAAAGGGGTTGCTGTATTACGGCGTTGTCTTTACTCTGCTGTTTGCTGCAGGATACTATGCAGCAGGGAATTACCTTGTCTCCTCGTATTCAAACGCAGCGCAATCGTCAGTGCCACCCATCCTCAGGTATGGAAATTTCTTAAACCACGAAGGAGGCATGCTCTCTGCAAGCGGTTCTGCATATTACAATACAACAGAAGTATATTACGCAGGGATAGCCGGGTTGTTTGTCTTGTTCTTAGGATTCGGGATAACATCATTAAGGAACCCGTTTCTCAGTGTTGTGCTGTACTCCCCATGGATACTGCAGGTATTCATGTTGCATGATCTTGTTGCGGCCATATTCTACTTTCAATATTATGCCTATGCTGTTGGGGGAAGCTTCGTTTCGGCTATGCTTGGCTTTATGATACTATCGAAGCGCAGCGAATCTTTTTGCCACGGACATCACTCCGGTTTTGAAACAAACGAAACTTTTTATTCCGCTTTCATATTTTCAATGGCCATTATGCTATCCTTAATCTTAGTCTCCAACATATTCGGAAGCGCGCTTATCGTAATAAAGTCAGGTACGACGAATTACAACATCGCAGAGAGTGCACTATCACTAATACCTGCCAATTCGAGTGTTATGACCGAAACAGCCATTGCAGCGCACCTGTTTTACATTAAAGATCTTGAGCTGCTGCCTTCGTATTATGACCCAAGCCCTTTTGTGCCGAAAAACAGAGTAATATATTGGTTTAAGCCTGAGTATATAGTGGTTGACAGTAATTTGCCAAATTATGAAGACGCTACGAATTCATCACTGTTTAATCTTAATTCATACACTGTGGAGAATTACACAGTATATTACAACAGATCCGGAGTCACCATATTCAAAAGAAAATATGTGGCAAATTAGCCCAGTTCTCTGCCCAGTATGAATCGGTAGATAAGTCTTGCAATTCCTGGTATGAACAGGAGTATATCTCTCAACAACCTGCTGTAATTAGTCTTATCCGACCTTTGTTCTACCCATTTGATCGGGGTCTCTATGATCTTCAGATTGCTATGGCGTGCAATAAGTATAACTTCAGTGTCCCATACCCAGTGCCGCTCCGTTGACTTTTTGGATAGAACCCTGAACGCCTTTCTGTTGAATATCCTGAATCCGCATTGATGATCCGTTATTCCGTCAGAAAACATATTACGTATCAGGCCATTGTAGACTATTGAAAATAGCCTTCTAACTGCGGGCCTCCTTGTTATGCTAGCACGGAGATATCTCGAACCCAGCACTAGATCATATCCTTCCGCTGATTTCGTTATGGCACGCTTGAGGTATGGAAGGCTTGGGGCAAGGTCTGCATCGATATAGCAGTAGAGCTTTGACTTGTGCATTGACATAGCATGCATGACATCATAGCCCCTTTCAGCAATATGGGAGGAGCGTGTGAGAACCACATTCCTGTGATTTTTCATAAACCTTTCAACCACACTTATTGTTGCGTCTTCAGATCCGGCATCTGCAACCACTATCAGGAATCTGCCATCAGAGTATATTGATCGCAGTTCTTTCTCTGAATTTAAGAGCATGCTTCCGATATATTTATCTTCATTCAGAGTTGGTATGACAAGCAGGAACTCGAACATTAGGCACCGCCTTGGCTTTGACTCTTTTTATAGAAATGGGCCGTATGGCTACAGCCAAGGAAAGGGATAGATATCAAATTCAATGCCTCAGTATCGGGAACTTCCGCATGTATGCCTCTGCGGTGAATATGACAAAATAAGGGGCTATCAGCAGTGAGTTCACTATCAGCACAAGGTACATCGACCATGGAGTTCCTGCAACGAATATTATCGCAAGATCGACAGCGGATACTATGAGAAGGCTGAGAAGCAGCCACTGCACAAAATACTGGGGCTTCTCTGCCATCAACCTTATGCTGTCGGAAACCGCAGTGATAACGCGCTTTTCGCCCACCACTATTGCGCTTGGGGCATAGAATATCAGAAGCATGCCAAAGAAGCCGGTAATATCGGTAAGCAACGCCTGAAAACCGAGGTAGTAGCCGATCATGTTTGCCGCAAGAAGTACCAGAGTGTATGCAAGCAGGAGAATGAATACCCTGCTTATGTGCTTCTCTATCTCCTTGAGCGCTTTGCTTGGCACACGCATGTACGTTCTTCTTGCCTTCACAATCAGGCTTATGGCCACAAATGCAAAGCTCAGGAAGAGGAGGGAGAAGAAAAGGGATGCGATGATTACTGCGATTCCGGAAATGCTGAGATTGTAGAATATGCTTGCGCTCCTGAGGAATATGGCGCCTGCGCTGATGTAGGTCGGAAGAGGCGCGATGAGCGGTATTAGGAACGCTATAACGAACGGTATCGAAAACAGGAGGACAAGTTTAAGATTTGCGCCATATGTCTCAAGCGCATCCTTTATCAAATTTCCCATAACCGCACACTGCGTATCCTATCTAATGCTTAAAGAAGTAATAAAAGGATAGCTATCCGGCGCTTTTATTGTAGGTTCCCCATGCAGCGTAATAGTTGATCCCGTTGTAAAGGATGAGTGATGCTGGATTTACAGGCACCGGACTTAAGGCAGGAGTTATGATTGCATGCAGATCGTAAACGCCGCGCCCGCTGAGTACGATACGGTTAAGATTTACTCCGCATGGATACTGCACAGCGCAGTTTACGGGATTCGCAGTTATGCTCTGGTTTAGTAATCCGTATATTCCAGTGCTATAATTGCTCATGCCAACTATGGCGAGGTACACTGTGCTGTTTGACAGGTTCTGGTAGCTGATTCTGGCATCGTATAATGTTGTGCCATTTTGCGTTTTGAGGCTTTGGTTTGAAACCGAGACAGAGAAGCCCCGTAGGTACGAAGCATGCGAAGAAAATACGAGGTATAGCATCAGGGAAATAAGGGCAATGAACAGGGCATATGAAAGAGCATAGTTGCGCTTCAGGAAAATCTCGAATATCCCTTTGCCTTCCTTTCTTACCGTTTGCAGCGACGCGATAAAAAGGAATATGAACGAATAGTAGTAAACGGGATTTGAATGGGAGAGAAATAGGAATGGAATGAAGCTTGCAGCGAATATGAGTTCTTTTTTGTTGGTGTATAGCAGTAGAAGCAGGAGTATGAGGGATGTGAGCATGAAAAGCTTGGAGAATGTGTTTAGTAGTATTGGATAGTTATGGACAAGGAAGTACCCTATCATCGCGGCGCCGTTGGGCATCAGGGGGGAGCTTAGCGGCAGGAACACCGCCCTAAAAAATGCAACAGGGTTCAGAAGTATGAAGTAGGAGTTGAGTGCAAGGAAAACAAGAGCTGCGCCTATAGCATTGTAGGTTCCCCGTTTAATCCCAAGGTTGTTTGCGGAATAAGCGATGAGGAACACAGCAGGCAGCCATAACTCTTCTTGGATGGAGCAGGCTACGCCCAAGAGAAGGAATGCATACTTGCTCTCTATTTTTGCATATGCAAAAAGTATCACCGCAAGCATTAAATATGTGGTAAGAGAGGCGACATTGACCAGCATTATGGTTATGAATAAAAGAAGTGCAACGCTGAATTTTGGAAAGCTTGCCGAACGATCCGCCTGGATGAAGTACGCCAAAACCAGCAGCAGCAGGAAGGTAAGGGCTGCAGACTGGAGAGGCATGTATACGTTCCTGAGTTCCATGATGTTTTCAGCCCATAGGTAAAACGGAGCTGAAGATAGGAAATAAAGGTCAGGATAATCCATTGTGCCGACGATCCTGTTGGTTGTGGTTATGGTTATGCTCGTGTTTGTGGTATTTACAGAGTCTGAAGCGTAAAGAAGGCCAGATATCGAGCTGTTGTAGGGGTTTATCCCGTGCTGGATTCCCTTTATTGCAGTGTAAGATAGTAGGACCTCGTCGTCCGGATTCGTATAGCCGCTGAAAGCCAGATGCGATACATAGAAGGTAAGCAATACGGCCAGCAGCGCAACAATTGCGATGCTGCCGTAAAGTGCATGGCCTTGTTTTATCAGATATAGGCCCATGTACGAAAGGAACAGGATCAAAGCTGAAAGTAGCGCGTATACAAGGTAGTATGAGATTCCCTTGAGTGCGGTGAGCAGAAAGAATATGGTTAAGATGGAAGGGCTGTACGCAAACAGCGAAAAGTAGAGCAGTATTAATGCTGCAAAGTAGATATGGCACCCGAGGCCGAAGAGACGGTCCTTTCTGCTATCGCGATATATCAGGTAGAAAAGAATGAAGAACGTGAATACTACAGAGTACAGGAAGGATATTGCGACTATGCTTTTTGAAAAATAAGAGGAGATATCCCACAATAACAGAGAAAGGAATAGGAAAGCAGCGCAAGCGAGCTCCGCGTATGCTATTGCACCCCTGCTTCTAATAAAGAGATTCTGGAGAAAATGGCGGACTGAATCTACCCGAAAACGCGCCTTCTTGCATTGTAGCAGAAAGATACGGATATTAAGCAATGTAGGAGCTTAAGGCCCAAAATAAAAGAAAAGGGCCCAATCAAACACCATTAGAGACGATTACGGGCAGAGTGACGCACTGAACGTCGTTACTCCAGGCTCTGTGCCAGACTGGAATCCGGCTATAACGTCTATTATATGCGGCGCGAGTATGTAGAGTATAAGCGCTACAACGCCTGCGACGAGCATTCCCATGCCCCATCCCTGCATTCCAGCCCTAAGGTTTCCTGCAGCAGGAAGGAAGTGCGCTACAGCGTAGAGTACTCCCCCTAGTATGAAGAGCATCAGAGCAAGTATGCCTATTATGAGGCCTATTGCTTTTATTATACCGCATATGGTGGATGTCAGAGTTACTGTTGCAGCTGCGCTGGCGGCAGATACGAAGTAGCTGCTTACCATGCCCGAGATCGCTATCAAGTACATTACAAACCGTATTTTTTGCAGGTTCATGTTATCTCCTTTAGAAGAGTGATCTCCATATGGTTTGAAATGCTTTAAATACCTTTTCAGATACCTATAAAAACCATTTTATTTGTGGAAATTTAGGAAGAGGGTCACTTTACGGATGCTATTATGCCGTCTATGACTCCTTTTACGCCTATGCCGCCTGTTGAACGCACAGTAATCCTGTGACTTAATACCGGCCTCGCGAGGAATTTTATGTCTTCGCGGCTTACCTCCTTCCTCCCTTCGATCAGCGCCTTTGCCTTGGCGCACTGCATGAATGCTATGTCGGCCCTAGGACTTGCGCCCATGACAACGTGCATCTCTGTGCGTGTAGCAGCGACAACGCGCGTTATATAAGCCGCCACGTCATCAGGCAGGCTTACGCCTGCGGCTTCACGCTGCATTGCAAGTATGTCATCGGTTGAGAGTACCCTGTTTATCCCAGAATATGTGTTGGATTCCTTAAGCCGGAGCATCTGCTGCTCCTCCTCAGGGCTCGGATAGTCGACATCGATCTTCATCAGGAATCTGTCGGCGAGAACCTTGGGCAATGGCTCAGTGCCCTCGATCTTGAGAGGATTTTGGGTTGCAAAGGCAGTGAACGGCCTTGGCAGCGCCATAGTCTCACCTCCGGCAGTGACCTGGCGCTCCTCAAGACTCTCGAGAAGGGCGCTCATCGTCTTCGGCTGCGTCCTGTTTAGCTCGTCTATTAGCAGTATGTTAGTAAAAACTGGGCCCTTGCTGAACTTCACTTCCTTTGATTCGTCAATGTACGTGTATCCAAGTATATCCTTTGGTTCCAGGTCAGGGGTTCCTTGTATCCTCTTGAAGTCTGCGTTTATCGCCTCTGCGAGTGACTTTGTCATTGTTGTCTTTGCAAGCCCCGGAGCTCCTTCTAGCAGTACATGGCCATCGGCAATGAGCCCTATAAAGAGCAGCTCAAGGGTTTCGGCCTTTCCTGCTATTCTCTTCCTGAGCTCACGCATCACGCCGCTATAGGCCGCGTTGGCATCCATCAATACCACTGATTCCCTTATCTTATCCAGCAAAAGGTTTATAATATGGCATATAGATATAATTAGAGGTGCTATTCGATGATAGGCAAAGAGGCTAAGCTTGAGAGGCTTGCCAGCATACCAGAGGTGCTCGAGGTTCTCGAGGCCAGGAAAGAGGGCGGCGAGCTTGGCTACGAACAGCAGCTTGCCTATGAATACGCAAAGAAATTCTCTAAAGTGGAGGGCAAGGATGCACGCACTATGGGCAAGGAGCTTGAAGAGCTTGGGCTTAGCGCAAAGACGGCAGTAGCTATAGTCAACGTAATGCCGCTGGAGATGATGCAGCTTAAGCAGATACTTGCAAATGAGAAGAAGGAAGTGGGAGAGGACGTAGCTGCCAAGGCAATGGCAGTTATAGAACAGCGCAGGGGAAAGTAAGGTGCAGCTTCTTGGGGGATATTCATGCAGGAGGGAGAGTACAAGAGAGAGGATCTTGAAGAATACGCGCTAGTCCTAGATTACCTTCCTACCGGGAAATCCTTCTCGATAAAATCTGAGCCTGTTGTGCAGATGCTTGGGGAAACAAGGTTTACGCTTCTTGAGGCAGTGCCAAAGGTACAGGAGATAAAGATTGGCGAGAGGATATACATAGGAAGGGGAGTCAGGGAGAAGATCTCGCTCATACGAGGAAGGCTTAGCTATGAAAATCTTACGGAGGGATCCAGGAACGAGCTGCCGAATGCCATAAGCACAGTAATAAAAGGGAACGAGGCGCGCTTTGTCAGCTTCTTCAACAGTGCATCGCCGCTAAACATAAGGATGCATTCCCTTGAGCTGCTGCCAGGAGTAGGAAAGAAGCATCTTGAAGCCATACTCGAGGCGAGGGACCAGAAGGACTTCGAGAGCTTTGCAGACATAGCAGCGAGGGTGCCTCTGCTCCAGGATCCGGTCAAACTTCTTACAGAAAGAGTGCTTATTGAACTGAAAGGGGATACAAGGTTCTATATACTGGCGAGGCCGCCGCATCTCAAGCATGACTTCGCGTGAATAAGAAAAGGCTTACCATACGAATTTGCAAGATGTTTTTGTGCAGATAAGGATAACAGCAGAGAAAAGAGAGGAGATTAGCAGGGGTATAGAAGCAATAAAGAGCCTTGGCAGCGATAGGCCGTCCTACCTCCCGCTCATCAGGTCCGGCATCTCTGCCATCTGCATGGCACTGAGGGGTGGAATTGAAGAGGCACTTTCAAGAAGAATAGCAGGAGAGGGGGGCGGGGCTCTTGAAAAGCTGCGCAGAGGCGAGTACGGACCCGATGACGCCTTTGCAGACGTTGTGATGTGCTTCAGGAAGGCAGCGGCTGCGGAGCTTAGAAAAGTCGGAAGGAAGCATGGAATGACAAAGGAAGAAGTAGAAAGGCTTGGCTCGCATCTCAGCTCAATGCTCGATATGGAAGCGAGAGTCGCATGTGAAAATGTCCTAAGGAGGAAGGAAGACCTTGCACGCCATGCATCTAAGGAACAGAATAGCCATTGAGCCAAGATCCTGTGAACACCACATTGCTTGGATTCCCGGTTTCCCCATTTCCCGAATAGTCATAGGTATTTCCGTTCAGAGGCCACCAGCCGAGGAGGTTCTGCAGATTTACAGGCGAACCCCCTATGCCTTCGCTATATAGAGTGGCTATCGCAGTGCCGTCTAGCGAAGCGTTATAGAATTGCATATTTGAGACCATGCCGTCCATACGCTTGCATGCGCACCATGCCTCCCTTCCTATCTCAAAAGGCTGGCTGGCCCACGACCATGCAGTTACGCCGTTTAGGGAGGCCATAGGCTTCCCGTTGATGTAATAAGTCATCGTAAAACCGTTGTAAGTGCCGGCTATGAATACCCACTTGTTCAGTGGAAAGTATGACGACGAAACATAAATCTGCGCGTTCTGCGCATTGCTGGAACCTTCGCCGATCTGAAAGCCGGCTGTCGAAGAGGTGCGAAAGAGGTGGAATCCCTGGTAATTGCCCAGGTAGGTGCCCAGTATCATTCCCTGGTCCGTTATCGGCTGGTTTAGATAAACCCACGCTGAGATCGAGAACATAGAGTTTGAGTTAAGAAGCGCTGATGAGGGTATCTGTATATAGGATCCGATATTTGGATTGAAGCCTGTCACTGTTTCAGGTATTTCACCGTTGCATACTCCCTGCAAGCTGATATCTTCTAGGCTTTGAGGGCCTTGTGGCCTGTGCACGGAGCACGCGCCAGGAGCCGACCTTGGAGCGAAAGTGAGCGGATTGAAAACCCCAAGATAGGAAAGAGCTGCAAGCACTATGGTTATAATAAGCACAGCCCAGCCGTAGGTAAGCAAGTATTCCATCGCCGACTGGGCCTTTTTGCTGCGCAGAATGCTCATGTCATACCACACCGGGATAAGAACCAGGTAGAGATGCACTTAGGGGAATAAAAGCCTTTTGAAGGAATAGAACCGGGATGGCAGGAATTATCATCGTGCGAGTTCAAGATGCCTCTGCGGCACTATGACCTGCCTTTTCATGGATTTTGAGACATCGAACTCGACAACATAAGCAGAGCCTCTCTTTTCTACTATCTTTCCTATCCTGCCGCGGTATCTTGGATGGGGAATGTCACGGAAGTTACCCTTCGGAGTTATTACGACCATGCTTCCCAGATCCAGCCGCTTAACCAGAGAGGGTATGCCAAGGCTTGAAGGCTTGTTGTGCCTAGCCAAGTGTCTGCTTCTGCCAGAGAAAAGACCGTGTGAACGCTGCGACATCTGCTCAACTCAAAATCCAACATCAGATTGATGCATATCATTTATAGAAAAACATATAAATACCCTTTCATTGTATCATAACTGTTCCATAGTGGTTTGATGAGCACTTCGGCTAAGCACAAAGGGATAACCCTCCATCCTGAATTCAAGATAGAGAACATTGTGGCGAGCGCAGACCTGGGAGTAGAACTTGACCTTTACGCGATAGCCAAAGCTTCTGCGGATGTGGACTACGAACCGGAACAGTTCCCTGGGGCTATATACAAGATCCATGACCCCAAGACGGCGCTCCTTCTTTTCAAGAATGGCAAGATAATATGCACTGGTTCTAAGACTGAAGAAGACATAAAGAGAGCTATAGACCAGACCATCAAGACAGTGAAGAAGTTCGTGATAGTAAGGGATACTGCTTCCTGAAAGTTCAGACGCTTTCTGCTACTAGTTTTTCTGCTTGCTAGCTTTGCACAGCAGCTTCAGGCACAGAAGATTGTAGTGTAGTTGCTCATGTACAGAGAGCATAATACCACTGCCCGGTCGCTGTGTTCGGCACAGCCTCGCAGGTTCCCGTGCATGAAGGATACCCTGCACTGTAGCAGGTTGTACAGCTAACGGAGTCGCATTGGGGTATAGTAGTTGTGGATGTTGATACCGATGTCGTACTTGAGGCAGTTGTAGTTGAAGTCGACTGGCAGCTTACCTGTACTGTCGCCTGACCATATACAGCACTGTAGTCAGTTCCAACGGTACAGGTTCCTGCGACATTGTTATTGCACACAGGCGATGTACCCCCCTGCGCAGTCGAACCGTAAGTGTAGCAGCCCCACACAGCATAGGTTCCGGTCGGGTTGCTGGAGCAGGAAGTGGACTCGGAGCTGCATCCTGTCGCACCAGTTGCAAGGACAGGACACTGTATTCCAGGATACGTGGATCCTCCCTCATAGCATACTCCAGCGGTCAGCGGGGGAGTAGGACACGTATTAGACTCTGCGACATTAGGCGTGCAGCCGCACCCTGGAACAGAGCATCCAGTGAAAGGAGAGTAATACTGATTTTCTACCCCTCCTATTCCGAAACTTGATGTCCATTCAGTGTAGAACGAACCGCCTCCGCCTCCAGACACGCTTGTGGTCGTACTGACAGTGGTGGAGGTGGTTGATAGTGTGGAGGTGAATTCAGCCACAACAGTCACAGGACTGTCCATAGTTACTGTGACTGTGCTTGTAGTGTAGGTATTCATGCCGGATCCCGTTGTCACGACCCAGTCGGAGAAGCCGTAGCCTGCACTTGCAGACTGCGTAACTGTCACCTGCGTTCCGTAGCTATAGGTGCCGCTGCCCGGCGAAACAGTACCGCCAGTGCTTGGACTCGCGGAAGTATCAAGGGATTCGGAGAGCAGCTGAAACGCCGCAGTCTCCACAGTAGGACCCGTTATGGTTATAGTAGGAGAAGCGCTTGTGCCGGAGTAGCAGCCCGGACCGGAGCATGTCCATCCGGTGAACTCGTATCCGGTCGCAGGGGTCTCTCCGAGCGTTATCGAGCTGCCGTAGCTGTACGTTCCGCTGCCCGGGGAGACCGTGCCTCCTGAAGCAGGCACGGCATTTTCTGTGAACGATTCGGGTATTAGCTGGAAGTTGGCG
>JAKATZ010000033.1 GCA_021827925.1 Microcaldota archaeon
ATCTTTGTGATATCTCCTTTATCCGTCTTGCCCTGTTTTGCCATGGGATTCACACATATATATCTAACAAAAGCTTTTTAAAGCGATTGGGGGCAGCCCTACCTGCAGGCGCGCTCAAAACCCGCGTCTTTTTACCTCATCATAGTCACAGAGAAAAGTATAAATAGATATTGCTGCCATATTAGTGTTGGAATTAATTACCGATGTAATTGGTCCGACTACTTATCAAAGGTGTATACAATGGCAGAGAATCAATTGGGAGGACAACAGTACCTGATATTGCCGGAAGGTGCAAGCAGGCTTATAGGAAAGGAAGCACAGAGGACTAACATAGCGGTAGGATATGCTGTAGCCAGCATAGTAAGGACCACGCTGGGCCCGAAGGGCATGGACAAGATGCTTGTTAGCGAGCTTGGGGACATCATAATAACGAACGACGGCGCAACAATCCTTGAAGAGATGAACGTTGAGCATCCTGTCGCTAAAATAATGGTTGAGATAGCCAAGACGCAGGACAAGGAAGTCGGCGACGGTACAACAACCGCTGTCATAGTTGCGGGCGAACTGCTCAAGGGGGCCGGAAACCTGCTCGATCAGGGCATACCTCCTGCAGCGATAATCAAGGGCTATGAGATGGCAAGGGAGAAGGCGCTCGGAGTTCTCGAGAACATCTCGGGCAACATCGAGATATCTGACAGTGAGAAGCTTCAGAAGATAGCGATGGTATCGCTTGGATCAAAGAACATAGGCAGTGATGCTACAAAGAAGTACCTCGCGCACCTCGCTCTGCAGTCGTTGCAGCAGGTTGCCGTTAAGGAGGGCAACAAGGTAAACATAGACAGGGACTTCATAAAGCTGGAGAAGAAGGAAGGCGGCAGCATGGACGATACAGCATTCATAAATGGCGTGCTGGTTGACAAGGAAATTGCGCATCCGGGCATGCCAAAGTCTGCCAAGAATGCAAGCATAGCGCTTCTCGACGTTGCCCTGGAGATCGAGAAGACCGAAACCGATGCAAGGATAGAGATAACCTCGCCTGAGCAGATGCAGGCCTTCCTAGCACAGGAAGAGAAGATGCTCAAGGAGATGGTAGGCAAGATCGAGAAGAGCAAGGCAACTGTTGTGTTCATACAGAAGGGCATAGACGATGTCGCGCAGCACTACCTGGCAAAGGCCGGAATAATTGCTGTAAGAAGGGTGAAGAAGAGCGACATGGAGAAGCTAGCAAAGGCTACTGGCGCAAGGCTTGTAACAAGTCTGGACGATCTAACTCAGAATGACCTTGGTTTTGCCGGACTTGTCGAGGAGCGCAAGGTCTCCGGAGAGCAGATGATCTTCGTGGAGAAGTGCAAAGACCCTAAGAGCGTAACCATCTTCGTAAGGGGCGGTACAAAACAGACCGTTGATGAAGTGGAGCGCGCACTAACAGATGTCCTCGGAGCTCTCTCAAGTGCAATAGAGGAGGGCAAATACGTCACAGGCGGAGGAAGCACCGAGATAGACGTTTCGACAAAGCTCAGAGACTACGCCACAGATGTTGGTGGAAGGGAGCAGCTTGCAATACAGGCTTTCGCAGACTCTCTCGAGATAGTACCAAAGTCTCTGGCAGAGAGCGCAGGCATGGATCCTATAGACACTCTCGTGCAACTCAGGAGCAAGCATAAGAACAAGGAAGGCAGGAGCTACGGCATAGATGTCTACAAGAACGCAATAGGGGACATGGAGAAGCTTGGCGTAATCGAGCCTCTCAAGGTAAAGGTGCAGGCCTTAACCAGCGCCACCGACGCGGCCGCATCGATACTCAGGATAGATGACATGATAAGCTCGAAAGGCAGGGGCGGCGGACCCGGAGGCATGCCTCCAGGAGGCCCTGGCGGAATGGGCGGTATGGAAGATTGAAGGATAGTATTTATCCTTCAAATCCGCTTCCTAAGCGCTGCGTGTTCAAATGGCCAAGATAATCGTCACAGGGACCCCTGGATCAGGAAAGAGTACGGTACTTGCAAAGCTATCGGGGATAGAGATAGTTACCTTCTCCAGCGAGCTTCTAAAGCTGCTTGCTGAACGTGGCATAACCGACAGGGACCAGGTTAGACGGGTGCCATACCCTGTCACTGTAGAGATAAGGAGGAAGGCAATAGAGAAGCTAAACTCGATGAATGGCGACATGCTGATAGACACGCATGCCAGCGTAAAGAAGGGGATAAGGTACATTCCAGGGTTCTCCACTGCTGACCTCGGTGTAATGGAGGATGTTAAAGGCATAATCTACATAGATGCGCACGCCAATGACATATTGCTCAGGCGCATACTGGACAAGACCCGGAAGCGCGATGCAGATTCAGAAGAGGAGATCAAGGAGCAGAGGAGGATAAACGCGGCCCTTGTGGCATCGTACGCACTCTACCTTGACGTTCCGATGTATATAATAATGAACCGCCAGGACATGATAGAGAAAGCGGTTGAAGACACCAAGAAAGCGATAAACGATGCCCTTGGCAAAGGGGAGTTCATGTTCGAATGACCGCAAGGTTAAAGAATCTGAAACACCAAGGGTTATTCATAATAAACGGGCAGTACAAATGGACATACTACTAGTAGAGTTGGTTGCAGCCGCTTTTGCATATGCTGCATTCTCAATAACACTGCAGCGCAAGCTATCGAATATCGACAAGATGTACGAGATAAGGGCAACGATGAACACGAAGACCAAGGATCTCATGCGCATGGCCAAGGAGAAGGCTGACAAGGCCACGATCGATGCTGCACAGAAGGAGCTGGCACAGCTTAGCATGGACAGCATGAAGAATCAGATGAAGCCGATGCTCATAGTGCTTCCAGTATTCTTCCTTATCTACTATGTACTGCTTCCTATGGGTTTTGCACCGAAGCTCACCCTGCAGATTCTTTCCTTTACGCTCGGATATCAGCAGGTGTTCATACTCGCCGCATTCGTCTCTGGACTGGTGCTCTCAACGTTGATGTCGATGCGGGACAGGAAGAGGCTCAGGAGCAAGTACGATTTCGGGCTGCTGCAGCCATCGCTCAAGCAGCAATAGATAAATACTTTCCTAAAGATAAAGAATATGCTTACACTTAGGTGTTTTATTTGCCAAAGCCAATGCACAGGTCTACCAGTTTCAGGCGCCTCCATAGGGTGACTCCATCAGGAAGGAAGGTTATTCATTTCGAAAGAAAACCGGCAGCAATCCCGCACTGCGCAATATGCGGAAGCGAACTCAATGGCATATCAAGGAGCCGGAACTCAAAAGGCAGGACTCTTAGGAGCAATTCACGCATATTCGGCGGAGTCCTCTGTTCCGGCTGTTCTAGCGAGGTAATAAAGTCAGCAAGCAGGATAGAGCACGGAGAAATGAAGCTCAATGACATAAGCATAAGGCAGAGGGCCTATGTGCTTCAGATGATCTCTCATTAGGATGGAAGAATGTCCGGAGTAGACATAGGCAGTACCGTCACTGATTCTATAAAAACGCCTTTTAAAGACAGTACGCTGCTGATGATCGGGATTGTGCTTGCCTTAATCTCCGTATTGCAAGTCATTGCACTTGCCGTTATTGGAGTATCTTCACCGTTTAAAGTCGCGGGGAATCCTTTCGTATCCATGCTCACGATCTTTCTTGTTTCGCTGCCCTTTTCGTTGATCACGATATTCTTCGCCATAACGGCGTATTTCAGGGCATGGCACGGCAACTCCATCTCGCTTGCGCAGGCAATTGCCTCTGCAGCCGGAAGGTATCTAAGCGCGCTTGCTACGAGCATACTCTTCTTGATAGTCTCAGTTGTTCCTCTGGCCATAATACTAATACTCGTACTGGCCACAAATTCACATTCTGCCGTAGCGTTGCTATTCGAGCTCCTCTCCGCGATCTACACCTTTTATATGATTGTTAGACTTTCGATAGGACTGTCTTATTCGATTATAGGCAACAAAGACCCAATAAGCTCACTCAAATCTAGCTGGCACTCAACCTCGGGATCGTTCTGGTCCATACTCGCTGCCTTTATCCTGATAGGCCTTATACTGTTCGTGGCGATATTAATACCCGTCCTAATATCGGGTATTTCTGTGCTGTTCGCAGCCCCAGAAGTCCAGTCAGTTGTGCCAAATCTTGTAGCCGACATCGTATCCGGATTCTTTTCAATCTGCGGTTATGTCGCATCTGTATCCATATACGCGCAGCTTGTCGCTGGGAATAAGGGCCTTACTATAAATGCCGGCAAGGCGCAATGATATTAAACCTTAACTGCGTAGGTATTATATGGAAGCCATTGTCATCTGCGGCTTTCCCTCTTCCGGGAAGACCACTGTATCAAACCTTCTGGGCGAGAAGCTCTCACTCAAAGTGGTAGGCGGAGGTGACATACTGAAGGAGATGGCTACAACACGCGGCTACACCCCATCGGGGAACGACTGGTGGGATACCGAGGAAGGGATACGCTTCTCAAAAGAGCGCGAAAAGGATCTCAACTTCGACAAGGAAGCCGACAGGATACTGCGCGACAAGATAGAGCGCGGCAACATAATAATAACAAGCTATGTAGCGCCATGGCTTGTGGAGAAAGGATTCAAGATCTGGCTCGAGGCCAGCATAGAAAACAGGGCGGAGAGGATGACTGAGAGGGATAAGCTCAGCCTCGAAGAATGCATACGGATAATAAAGATACGTGACAAGGAAAATAATCTGCTTTACAAGAAGCTGTACAACATAGATTTTGGCAAGGACCTCTCTGTATTCGACATGGCGATTGACACAAACGACAAGACAGCCGCAGATGTCGCCGACCTGATAATAGAAAAGCTTAACGCTAAGAAAAAATAAAAGGAGATCAAATGGCACTGATAGAAGAAGGACGTGTTTGTATAAAGAAATCCGGAAGGGACGCGGGCAGCAAGGCCGTCGTGACAAAAGTGATAGACGATAATTTCGTCAGTATAATAACGGAAGGAAGGCCTCGCGAGAGAAGGTGCAACGTAAGGCACCTGGAATTCCTCAACGAGAAGACCGACGCAAAGGACCCGTCAAAGGCAGCCGCCTACCTCGGGATCAATGAGAAGCAGAAGCCTTCCCCTCAGCAGAAGAAAGCGCAGAAATGAGTAAGTCATTTTCCCTGTGCGCAGTCCTGGCCGCATTTCTCGCGACATTCCTCGGGTCTATTACAACCGGCGCCTGATTCTGGGCATCCCTTCTTAGCATCCTCTCGATAGCTGGGCGAAGGTCGCTATCCCCTGCTATTACCTTCGCTGTTTCCAAAAGCCTTCTCTCCTCTTTTATGCTCAAAGTTCTTGCCACAACATCACTCACTAAGTGGTTTCCCGCAAAGATTAATATTGCTTGCCTGCAACCCCAGAGTACACATTCATTCCAACCACGGCGCAACCAATATAAGCCTGTCTTTATCTATCTCATCATGCGAGTGAGAGTAGACAAGCGGATAAAGGACATAATAGCAAGGGACAAAGCAGTCATGCTCAAGACAACAAAGGAACGCTACCCTTTTGTTGCAGATCACGGTTCCGGAGACCACGTCTATGACGTATCTGGTAACAAGTTCATAGATTTCTCCAGCTTCATAAGTGTTTACAATCTCGGGATCAATGCGAATAGCGAGGTGCGCGAGGCTGTAAAAGAGCAGGTAGACCTGCTGATGCATCCTGCATTCACTGATTTCTATGCCGAGAGGCCTGTAAGGTTCGCTGAGAAGCTAGTGAAGATGTTTCCAAAAGGTTTCGGCAAGGTATTCTTCTCGAATTCCGGCACAGAGGCAAACGAGGATGCCATAAAGCTCTCCAGGATATTCACCAAGAGGCAGTACCTGCTCTCCTTCTACAACTCATTTCACGGAAGGACCGCCGGATCCCTGGCCCTGACTGCTTCAAAATCAATACAGCGAAAGCACTACGGTCCATTCCCCGGAGTCATTCACGCTCCGTATCCATATCCGTACAGATGTCCGTTTGGGACCGAAGACCCTGATGAATGCGGTCAGGCAAGCCTTGATTATCTCAAAAAGAACATTCTCGATAAAGAGGCTCCGCCAGACGAGATCGCTGCTATCTTCTTCGAACCCGTACAGGGGGAAGGCGGATATATAATCCCCCCGCAGAATTTCATAAAAGGGCTAAGGGAGATGTGCGACGATTACGGCATGCTGCTTGTCGCTGACGAAGTGCAGACGGGTTATATGCGCACAGGAAGCTTCCTGGCACTCGAGCACTTCGGTGTGGAGGCGGACATATATACAATGGCAAAATCCACTGCCGGCGGTATACCCTTCGGTGTTACCGTATCGCGCAGCTCTCTCGGAGATGTCCAGGAAGGCGAGCATGCGAATACCTTCGGCGGCAATCTGCTTGCCATAGCCGCAGCGGAAGCTTCTCTAGACTATATTAACCGCAACTTTCGGTCTCTCAGGTCAGGGATAAACTCAAGGAGCAGCATTGTGATGAGGCGCCTGCTCGAGATGCAGGAAAAATACGGCATTATAGGGGAGATACGCGGTATCGGGCTCATGATCGGCATCGAGCTCGTGAAAGACAGGAAGACAAGAGAGCCAGCGGAGAAGGAGAGATCTGCAGTGCTTGAAGAATGTTTCTACAATGGCCTTATCCTGCTCCCTGCCGGCCGGTCAACGATACGGGTAATACCTCCCTTAACCATATCCATAGCGAGCCTTGAAGAAGGGTTAGACATACTTGAAAACGCACTGCAGAAGCACTCAAAACGATCAAAAGCCAGATGATGAAATGACTGGGTACCGTTCAGGAAGGCTGTATCCCTCAATCGAGTATCCTGCAGCTCACTGATAAGTCGTGCCGATTATTCCTGTCAGCGCGCGAAAACTAGATGTATCTGCCCAGATTGAATTGCCCGCTCGTCGCATGTTCCTGGTCCTCGGATCCGAAGAATATGTTCTTGATCTCGTCCCTGACCAGGTAGAGTCTCTGCCTTATATACGGATCAAGCCCGTATCTCTCCGCAAGCCCTATCGCCATGTTAAGGTACTTCTCTATACCTCCCTTGGATATTGTCAGCAGGAGCTTTCCTCCGTCCTTAGCGCATTTACCTGTGAGAGGCACCCTTCTGTATTTTGCATTGCACGAAGAGCACCGGAAAGACTGCTTTGAAAACGAATGAAGATTCCCTATAAGATCCGGTATGAAATGGCTTAGGATCAGGCGCCGCGCCGCGTCTCTTCTGTCTATTGCATATATCATGTCCATGAGCCTGAACTCAGCGTCTACCTTGTCCTGCATTGTCTTGAACTGAGTGTACGAGCTTCTCCTTGGCGAATTCGCTATTGCGGCAACTGAAGATTCGTGGGTAAACCAGAGATTGTCGAATACGCTTTTGTCCCCCAGCCTGTTCTCGACTATCTCTATGTTTACTTCGGACGGATACGGATATGATAAGCTCTTTTCGTAGAATGAAAGCGGATATCTCCTCACCACCTCCAGCGCATGAACCTCATCATCGACCTCATCAGGCATCACATTCAAGGTAAGTATCAGCGGTGTATCCATCGTACCACCCACCCCTGCAGGCAGGAAATCCCTTGAGAAATTTATAAGCGCATCGAGCAGCAGCATTGTTGTGTCCTCATCTCCGTCGCAGTTTCTCCTCCTTGCGGTTATCGTGTACGGATGTGCAAATCCAACGTTAGCGTCAGTGAAGCCTATTATTCTTCCAAGGACACCGCACGAGGTGTGCGGCGATAAGGTTACGACCAGTTTGCCTATCATCTCCTGCGCTGACACTGCGTTGTAGAATCTGTCAAGCCCGTATAGCCCCTCCAGCATCTGATCTACGAATCTTGACACTTTCAGCATGTACTCTCCTCCCCTCCTGCTCAGTATCACGTCCTGGTGCCTCAGCTCGAGAAGCTGTTCATCGCTTGTCAGTTCGTTCCCGAAGCAATCCCTGTCATACCCGAGGCTTCTCAGCTTCTCCACTCCCGTGCCTATCTCTTTAGGGTAGAAGTGTGTCATCGGAACGTCAGTAGCATCGAATCTCGCAGTTCCGTCCTTGAATATGAAGACTCCGTTCTGCGCCCTCAGTATGCCTTTCTCAAGCTGTTCTCCTATCCTGTCCTTATTCGTAAGACCCTTCACTCCCTTGACCGCATCGGGAAGCCTATTGATCCCAAGCTTCTTCATGCTGTTGGATACCGCCTTGACCAAATCAACCTTCCTCTGCTCCCATGCATTTGCAGGAGAGCTGCACTTCGGGCAGATATCCTCTTCTACTATGGCCCCGCAGCCGGAGCACTTCCTCTCAGGTATTGCGTGCTTCTGGCAGTCGTAGCAGAAAGGGCTATCAACTATCCTCTGGCAGCTACTGCATTTGTACCTTGCAAGCTCAACCTCCAGAGAGGAGCCGAATTTCTTTGAGTCTATTGCATACATCTTCGCGAGGTTCCTGTCTTTGCTTTGCATGCCTGCAGGAAAAAGCACGTGTGGCGCAGGCTTCATGAGCCTCTCTTTCGCTTTTTCCGGCCTCCCGATCCTTGATCCTATGAACGCAGATCTCTTCATTATCCTGAATGGAGCCAGGGCGTTTACCTGCTGGAGCACATCTCCGTCATCAGGGTAAGCCTCCGCGGCACTCTTGGGCACGACCATCACACCTTCCTTATCTGCAAACCCCAGCGATGCGGCAAGGCTCTGTGCATAATCTCCGTAAACAATCGCCTTTCCAAGAACCAGCCTGTGCGGCACATTGAGAAGCTCAAGCACCCTCTTCACTTCAGGATCGTTCTCAAGCGTTATTTCCTCAATATCAAAAAGGTTCCCGCCTCCCAGAACTGCTGCCAGTGCAGCTGCGAGCTTTCTCAGCCCAGCGCTGCCGACTCCCTGGAACTCAAAGAGGAACTTCGGGTGCACCGGTATTCCGTGCTTCATCGATAACCAGAACGCATCTTTGAACCCAAGCTCCTTGTGATTCACCGGATCTCCTCCCGCAGCAGCAAGCTCGGCATCCCAGTATTCCTCTACGTAGCTTGAAGGACGAAGCTGGGTATTTGATTTCTTGAAATCTCCGTAGGTAACTAGCATATCTCCCAAAGAGAGGATCTCTGTCACCTCTCCTTTGATCTTCTCTGCGGTTTCAGCATCATTGACCCTGAATGCATCCCCTGACCTGAGCTTTACAAAAGGTCCTTCTATCGAATCAACAGGAACAGCTATGCACCCCTTTCCGGGATAGTCTATCTTAAGCTGCGTTCCGAGGGCTATGAAGCTTCCTGTTATCGCCATCGTTGCAGGGCTAACTCCTTTCGAGGCTATCCCCGTAAGCCTGCTCCTTCCGTACCTCAGCCTGAAGCCGCCCATGTGGCCTGGATATGAGAGTATCGGCCTCCCAGCTACCAGCTCGTCGAGGAAGGCCATCTCCTTGCCACTCTTCTGCTTCTCCTCGCTCTTTTTGACATCAGCCTTTATCACGTTGTTCAGCCATCCCCAGTCAAGGCCAACTCCTTTCGTTTCCTTAAGCATCTTCTTCGCCTTCTGCGCTATCCCTTCGCATGTCACAAGTGCGATCCCTCCCCTGACTCTGTCTGTGACCGGAATCTGCTTCCCGTCGGCCTTAATCCTTAAAAGGCCCCTGTGGACGCCTACCTCTATAGTCTCTGTAGGCACGCCATCGATGCATACGGGGCAGTTGCTGATTATAGCACGTATGTCATCGTCAGGCGGTCTGTACTGCAGCCGTGCCGCACGCGTGTGGTACAGCTCTATCTCCTCAACGGCCCTCTCGACCTCTTCCTGCGTGGGCTTATAGACACCTATGCGGAAGAGCTTCCTTACGTAGTCTGCAAGGGCCACAGAGAGTGCAGCGGCAGTGCCTCCCGCTCCGCGTATGGGTCCTGCATAAGCTATGGCAACGTACTCTGTACCATCCTGGTTCCTGTATCTGGCGAAGCTGCTTATGCCTTCTGTAGGAGCCACAAGCACTCCTTCTGTCAGTATGGCAGTGCCCACCCTTACTGCAAGCTCCATCCTCTTTGTTGTTTCATATCCATCAAACTTTGGGCTTGTGCAAATCTCCCCTGCAACGTCGAATGCAAGCCTGCTTCTCCCCTGTCCGCTCAGCTTCGCCCTTATCAATTCCTCTATACCGTTGACATTTATAAGTCCTTCTACCCTGCTCGCGAGGTCAGGCGCAGGCTTTATCTCAACATAGCTCCTGGGATCGAATCCCTTCGCCCTTGCGTTCTTTGCCAGTTCATATTCCTTCTCAAACTTCTCGGAAAGCAGTTTGAAATAATTGTCTATGTCCAATCTCAAACACCAAGAGTATTGAAGTCCACCGCGCCCATCCTGCCCTGCTTCGACTCGTAAACCGGCAGCACCGCAGGGGTTGGCATATGTCCAAGCTTTATCTGGTATGAGGTCCTTGCCTGCCACGTTCCGCTGTTAACTATCTGCGTGCCATGGTAGTCTGCATAGCCGTTCCTATGCAAGTGGCCCATGTGCAATATGTCTGGTATCTGGTCTATAACGAGTGAGTCGCTCTTCCCCGGTGTGACAGGATTGTCTCCGTATATTGGGGAGATATGCCGCATCTTGAGCACCTCTATCATTGCGCTCTCCGGCCTGGAATAGCTGCATCCCGGCACATTCCATATGACCGAGTCCAGAGAAGTACCATGGTAGGCCAGCACCCTCAAGCCATCAAGCATGACATATCCTGGATTTGAGACAAAATGGACATTCTCCTTACTGAAATCCCCAATTATCTCTCTCGTAAGCATGGGCTGCGGTTCCGAGCGCTGTACAGCATCGTGATTTCCAGTCAGTACGAATATTTCAAGATAATCCGGCACCTTCGAAAGCAGATCAAACAACATCGAGTACTGCTTGTATATGTCTGGTATGGCCAGCTCCTTATCCTGCTCTGGATACACTCCTATGCCATCAACTAGATCCCCGCTTATGACAAGGTATTTTATCTTTCCAGCGAGATCCCTCTTCCTCTCTACTCTGCCGTTTATCCATTCAAGGAATCTGCTGAACTGCTTATCCAGAAAGAGCTTGCTGCCCACATGCACGTCAGAAGTAAACGCAATTGCCGTGTCATTCTCCGTGACCTTTCTTGTCCTTATTGGTATGTCAGGCCAGAGAACCTTGTTTGCAATTATGAACGGGGTGGCAATCTTCCCCTTCACAGCGACAACTTGATCAGATACGAGCTTCATCGCAGCCGAGAAGGTATCTGCCGCAGCACCTCCTTTCACATTCCCCTGTGGCTTTGTGAAGATGACTTTGACAGAACCAGTATCATCCTCTATCGTGACCATGAGGTTTCCTTTCTTTGTTACGATCTTCTCGTACACCATGCCTACTATGCTCAGCTCCCTGCCTGTAGCGTACTGCCCTATCTTGTCTATGCTAGAGAGCATGCTTATGTTCCCTGTTCTCCCGCTCTCCAGTATGTTTCTCAGCTTGTCGAATCTGTCGTTGAAGTAAGAGGCAAAATCACTTACCGAAGCCGATGTCTTTTCCACGTCTACATTCCTCACGCTGAACTTTCCACTGACCTCCTTTGCAAGAGGCATGTATTCAAGAGGCCTTGTTATCTCTATCTGCACTGGCTTCTTCTCCTCCCCCTCCTCCTTCAGTATCTCCACAAGTGTTCCCTTGTCAAGTATCTTCAGGCCTTCCCTTCCTTCAAAGAAGGAGATTATGTGGGCTGTAAGTGATTCTAGGTCTTTTCCCTTAACATCATCGTCGGTTAGGCTGGCATCTATGATGCACCTGCCGCTCAGCCTCTCGGCAAGCTCCATCACAACCCTAACGCTCCCCATAGCGACCAACAATTAGCAGCAAAATTTCTCTATTAATTCTTATATACTTTTGCAGCGGGATGCCCTCAAAACAGGATTCACTGCATCGCTTCGCTACTTGGGCATATCTCCTTGAGGATGCACCTCGCGCATTCCTTCCTCCTTGCCCTGCAAGTGTCCCTTCCTAGCGCAATGAAAAGATTTGATACATTCCTCCATTCCCCTTCGGGGATCTTCCTCTGCAGGTCCCTCTCTATATTGTCTGCAAGCCTGTGCCTTGAGAGCCCCAGCCTCCTTGATACTGTTATACAATGCGTATCCACGGCTATGCCCTCTGATTTCCCGAAGCCCTCGTTCTGTATCACATTGGCAACCTTCCTGCCGACCCCTGGAAGTTCCATGAGTCTTCCTATGCTGTCAGGCACCTCTCCTCCGAATCTCTCGATTATAATCCTTGCCGACCTCTTGAGATTCCTTGCCTTGGTCTTGTAATAGTTTATCCCCCCGATCTCTTTTCTCAAAGTCCTTATGTCTGCATTTGCATACTCCTCGAAGTTCCTGAACTTCCTGAAGAGCCCTTCCGTTACTGTGTTCACCTGTTTGTCAGTGCACTGCGGAGAGAGTAGGACAGCAACGAATAGCTCAGTCATGTCGGCGTGTTTGAGTTCCGTATGCAGATCCTCCCCGTATCTCTCCTTAAGCAGCTTCAGTACTGAGGATACAAACGAACTCTCCTTCATTGAGTTACCAAGAAAAATCTGGCAAATACCGTACCAATCCTCCCATGCCTGCTGCAGGAATCCCCGATGGCACGCGATCAACCCTTTCCAATTATGTCATCTATTGTACGCGCAACGGCCTCCCTAGAGCTGAATCCGGGTGAAAATCCGAACTCTCTGGCTTTTCTGTTGCTTATGAAGTTGTCGGTTATGTCTCCTGCCCACCCTTCCTTTGTATCTCCGTATTTAATCACCGCCCCAGGCGCTACTTTATCTACCACCATCTCCGCGATCTCCCTGACGCTTATCTGGTCATTCGATGCAAGGTTGAATATGTTCTCACGCTCTTCAGATTTGCCATAAACGTGCAGTATGCCGTTTATGCAATCTTCTACATATATGTAGCTCTTTTTCTGGCCGCCGTTCCCGAGAACATCCAGATGGCTGCCGTCGCTTCTAAGTTTTTTGACAAAATCAAATATGACTCCATGCGTTGCGTGCCTGCCTATCACGTTCGCAAATCTGAATATATAGAAATTGAACTTGTAAAGGTTAGAGTACGCGCTTATTAGGGCCTCGGAACCAAGTTTCATTGCACCGTATATAGATACTGGCTTCAGCGGCCCGTAATCTTCCGGGGTGGGCTTCACTCCCGCGTATCCGTATATGCTGCCGGAAGACGAAAAGAGGATGTTTCCAATGCCATTCTCCCTTATCGCCTCAAGCACGTTGTATGTCGAGACTATTCCCTGCTCTATGGGATTCAGCGCCCCGAGCTTGACGTTCGGGTTTGCTGCAAGATGCACGACCGCGTCTATTCCCTTGCCTTTCATGGAATCGGAGAGATGCTGTTTATCAAGCACATCACCCCTGATGAACTCGGCACCTTCCTCCACAAGCGCCGAAGCAAATTCCTCCTTTCCCGAGGAGAGGTTATCATACACTATCACCTTTGCCCCTTTCTGGAGAAGCAGCTGTGCAATGTTGCTGCCAATAAATCCCGCGCCCCCAGTCACAAAAAAGGCCCTGCCACCTATCTTCTCCATCAAAATCCCTTATCCGGGAGAACCCTCCGCTCCGAGCTCCGGCGGTTTTCCAGTGAATCCCTTTGTTATGTACCTATAGAGCCACGCCTCCTTCTTCGAAGCCTCGCTGTTTTCGCTCCTATTCCAGTACACGTTTGGCATGAGTAGGCTCTTCTTTCTTATCCACACGCTCCTGTATCTGTCAAGATCCTTTATTATCTCCCTTATCTGTCCATCTACGCTGTGTTTCGGTTTAAACCCCACGCTAGGGAGCTTTTCGTGCACAACTTCGTAGTAGTGCTCCTGCTTCTCGACTCTTGGATTTTCAACAGTCTCGAACGTGGACTCGAACCCAAGCTCCTCTCCTATCTTCTTCACCTTCTCGGCAAGCTCGTAGGTATTGTAGGTCCTGTCCAGCTGGTTGACTATTCTGTATTCACCCTCCGCTGGTGGGTTCTCGGTCAACAGGAAGAGAGCGCTTATGCTGTCTTCAAGTGAAAGGAAACCCCTTGTCATGAGCCCCTTCCCGTATATCAGCAGCTTCTTAAGGGCTATGAGCTGGGCGCAGTACTTATTTATGACAGTGCCCCAGATGGAGTCTATGTCTAGCCTTGTAAGGAGGCCCTCGTCTATCATCTCCGCTGTCCTGTTTCCATACACAACTCCCTGCATGACATCGGTGGCCCTCAGTCCCCACACCCTGTTTGCGAACGCTACATTGTAGCTGTCGAATATCTTGCTCTGGTGGTACCATGAACCACCCATCCTTGGCACGGTTATCTTGTCTTTCCTGCCTTTGTATTCGATATCCATGAATCCCTCCTCTATGGCTATGTTTGGGGTGCCGTACTCTCCCATCGATCCCATCTTCAGCAGATGGGCTTTTGGTGCGTACTTGTGCATGGCAAATAAGAGGTTCAGATTGCTAGACACGTTGTTAACCTGCGTGTAAAGCGCATGGGTAGTTGATATTTGCGAATAAGGCGCACTTCTCTGTTGGGCAAGGTGTATTATCGTTTCAGGCTTGTACTTCCTTATCAATGCCTCTACGAAAGCGGGGTGCTTGAGGTCCCCTTCTATCACATGCATCTTCTTCCCTGGATAATGCTTCTCAAAGCGCTGCGCACGTTCTTTCAGGTCAGCGCCTATGGGCATCGCGGAGATGCCGCCCACGTCCGCAACAAGCCTGCGCGTTGCGTAGTTATCCACAACCACGACCTCTCCATACGCATTCGCCATTTTCATTGAAAGAGGCCATCCTATGTATCCATCAGCTCCCAGTATCATTGCCTTCATAAAATCAACCTATAAGTATTACGGTAAAATGATATCAATTCGCATATAAAAACGTTTGCGCCAGCACTACCGCCTGTAATTTTTGGATATGAATCCCGCTATATCGAGTATGCCCAGCCTGTTGCCTCTTGCAAGCCCCTTCGGGTAGCATCCGAATATCCCCTGTCTCGTATGGTCTCCCCTCTTCGGCGCTTCGGGTTTCATGAATCTGCTGCTTTCCGAGAAATTGAATATGTCTATGGTATAGCCTTCCCCGGCCTCAGCGAAAAGGTCTGGCGCCATAAACTTTCTCGTGCCTTTATAGTATTCCTGTGCATCGTAAACCGAGACAATTAGCTTCTTTCCTTCCGGATCCCTGAGCTTCTGCAATTCTGCCTTCAATACCCTCTTTATCTTCTCCTTCTCAGTATCATCAACAAATCCCTGCTCGAACCTTTTGTCATTTATCCATATTGTGCATACGTTTATGTTAGATATTGCCGCGAATGCCTTTGTTTTCTCCATGTTAAAGTCGAACAGGTGCATTCTTGCGTATCTACCTCCGCCTCCTGAGAAAAGCCTTCCTGCCGAAGAGAAGACTGCACGTTTTGCCGCATGTGGCAGTCTATCATAGGTCTTCCTAAGCCCTGTCTTGAGCAGCATCTCCCTTAGCTCGTATGGCAGCCTCCCCTTCTCTGTTCCGTCTTCAGCTTGCCTGCTTTTAAGTGTGATGTATCCTTTCTCCAGAAGCCACGAATTGACCAAGAATTTCTCCTTTATGGGCTGCGCCCCATGGTCCGAGACAATCATCATCCCTTCGCCCCGTCGTCCGGCCCTCTCCATCACGAACCCAATATACTTATCTATCTCCATGTATATTGGCAATAGCAATCTTTCCATCTCTTTCATGTTCATTACAAAATGTTGAATCCTGTCCGTTTCGGTAAAACACACGTAAGTGAAGTCGTACTTTTCCGAGCCTATCGCTTCCATTGCCAGTTCTGCTCTATCATGGACGCTTTTTGTGAATATCGCTGCTCCCTCCTCAACATCCATCCTGCCCTCCTTCATGTCTTTTTCTATCTCCGGTTCGCCGTAAAAACCGTGCTTTTTCATAAGCCTGCGGAGGAAAGAGCTTTCGGTCTTTGCCTTAAGCGGAAATCCCGTAATCAAGTCTATGTTTCTGTATCCTGGCAGCCTTGTCTCCATTGCTGGGGTTATGATGAGGCATCTGAATCCGCTATCCGCAATATTCTTCCAGAACGGCGGGCACGAAACAGAATCATACTCGGCAAGGTCCGGGGTGTAATCCTTCCTCATCTCAAAGAAGTCAGGCACACCGTGCTCTCCCGGAGGCAGTCCCGTGTATATGCTGGGCCATGCTGCTCCTGTCATTGGGGGAAGAGTGGATTCCATCTCGGATATAAGCCCCGCTGTGAGAAGCTTCCTGAAATTTTCCATCCCCTTAAACCTGCTCAGCTTATGGATAAGCCAGAGAGGTGCGGCGTCTATGCCAATAAGATGCAGCTTCCTTCTATTCATTTCCAATAGAACTACCTCTTGGAACGCAGCCCGTTTATTATCCTCATGTAAGACTCCATATTCCTGTCAGCGTCAAAATCCTTGGAATACGAAAGAGCGTTTTTTGAAAGCCGTTTCCTGAGATCGCTGTCCTTGTAGAGCCTGATGAATTTCCTTGCAAAATCCTCCAGATTTCCGTACTCGTAAACGAGGCCGTTGTATCCGTCTTTGACGATGTGCCGTCTCGGCCTGTAGCTGACAACAGTGTCGTTCTTCGTATTGACTAGAAGCGGAAGTCCGCAGGCCATGGCCTCAACAAAAGTCCTGCTCATTCCTTCCCACTCCGACGCAGATACAAAGAAAGGCGCCGTGTTATAAATCCTGACGAGTCTCTCTTCATCAACGTAACCTTCGAACCTAACGTTTCCCTCAAGTGCAAAATCTGAAACAAGCTTTCTGTATCTCTCCTCATGGGGTCCGGTGCCTATTATGCTGATAAGCCTTTTTCCATCAAGCCCTCCAAGTTTCCTGGCTCTTTCCATCCCTCTTATCAGGAAGCTTACCTTCTTCTGCCTCTCGTCCAGCCTGCCTACGTATATTGCACCTTCCATGCTTCTACGCTCTCCTGTATTTTTAAATACTTTATTTGGGGCGATAGGTACGTACTCTATCCTTGTGCGCTTGCCGAAGAACATTCTGGCATTCTCGCATTGTTCCGCGGATATCGCTACGTAGCAGTCCAGCCACTTTCTCATCTCATGCATGAAATGTTGCCTGAGAAGCATCTTCGGCAAAAGCTTCTTAATTCCGGAATTGCTGAAATTAAGGAGGACGTTTCCCCTGTCAGTGTATATGAACTTCGGCTGCCTTCCCTTTCCTATGATATACTTGCTTATGAATGGCACGTCCCGTATGGAATTTATCATGACAATATCATATCCGCCGCCCAGCTTTTCAGCAGCAACGGATTTCACATCGGGGTCTATCCTCGAGTAATCTGCAAAAACCTCAACATTGTATCCTTTCTGCCTTTTGAGGTATCTGTACATGTCGTACGTGGCTTTTGCCGCACCTCCGAAAGTTTTGAAGGATCCAGATTCCATCACAAGTATCTTCATGAATCTCCCTACTCTACCAATCCTATCCCTGAAAAGCTCCCATTGCTATAGATCATGAACCTGCCAAGCTCAGGTATTCTCCTGAATTGCGCATAGACTAAAGGCCTAACAGTCTCTATCTCAGCATAAGCCGTGTTCTGCATAGGGATGATCCTTGCCTTCCCTGTTCTCTTCCCTGTCATTATGTCGGTGGTTTCGATTACTTTAATCGCAGCACATTCCGAAGCAATCCCATTCATCTTAATCGAAACATCGCCGGAGATATCCGAGACTATGAATATCCTGGCTTTTAACGCAACTGAAGACTCTATGCCTGCTCCCTGTGAGGAGATCACGCTACCCCTTACCTCAGAGCTTATTCTCTCTTCCGGGACAAATGCTATGTTCTCCCCCTTCAGCGCACTCTCCTTCTTCTGTTCCCCTACAAAAAGTTCTGTTATTCTCATGACACTTCCCTGCGGCATCAGGCTAAGCTCCTCCCCCTCCATTATTTTCCCCGCCACTACCCTGCCCATTACGATCCCCTTTTCACGGTCAAGGAATCCTCTCAGCGTGGCGACACCTTCTTTCTGTGCATCTCCATTGTCGACCGATTTCCATGAAAGCAGCTCCACAAGCACAGTGCCATTATACCATCGCATATTGCCCGATGGCCGGCATAGATTCTCTGCATTATACGCTGATACTGGCACAAAGAAAATCTCCCGGAAGGATATGCCAACCTTCATGATATACTCCTCAATCTCCCTCTTTGTATTCTCAAATATCCTATCACTGTATCCTACAGCATCCATCTTGTTTATCGCTACGACAAGCTTCCTTATTCCTAGCATGCTGGCTATGAAAAGATGTCTCCTTGACTGCTCTGTAAATCCTTCTATTTCCCTGGCTGATACTATCAGTAGCGCAGAGTCTGCATAGGAAGCCCCGCTCATCATGTTCTTGATAAGCTCTTCATGCCCTGGGACATCGATGAACTCAATTCTTGATCCTTTGTAAGTCAAATACGCCCTTGTGGTGTCTATCGTCATCTCGTTTTTTCTTTCTTCCTCGAAGCTATCCAAAATGTAGCCTGGCTCAAACTTCCTGCCTAAGGATTCACTCGTTTTCCTTGCATCGTCTACCCTCTGCGCGGTGACGGCGCCTGTCTCCATGAGCAAGCTTCCGATAAGGGTGGACTTTCCATGGTCCTTGTTTCCCAGCACTACTATCCTGCTTTCCATCAATCACAACCCGAAATCCGGACACGCCTCTACATGTATCCCAGCGCCCTTAACTTTTCCATTACGTACTCCTTTTCCTTGTCCTGGTCCCTTCCCGCACGCTCTTCTTCCGTTGTGTCCTCAAGCTCCTTTATTATCTCATCTATGTTTCCCGCGCTTGACCTTACTGGCGATGTGCAATGCACGCAGCCAAGGCTCCTGTATCTGTTTCCATTCCTTGAAAGGTACAGCGGATTTATCGGTATCCTCTCCTCCTTCGTATATCTCCAGATGTCGGTCTCCCTCCAGTCAAGGAGAGGGTGCACCCTGATATGCCCTTCGCCATCAGGGTTGGAAGAATAATTGTCCCACATCTCTGCCTGCTGATTCTTGTAATTCCAATTAAAATCCTTGTCCCTCGGGCTGGTGTACCTTTCCTTTGCTCTTATCCCGTGTTCATCCCTCCTTATCGAGACTATGAGCGCATCGAATCCATACTCCTTCATAACCTCCTTGAGTGCTTCTGTCTTGTTGCTTCCGCAGCAGCTGTATCCGGATATCTCTGGTTTTATCTTGCTCTTTGCCACGATCAGATCAAGCTCCCAGCTCTCAGCGAGCTCCTCCCTGAATGCGTACGTTTCAGGGAAATCTATCCCATTATCTATGTGTATAACTGGGAATGGGACTTTTTTCATGAACGCCTTCCGTGCGAGCGCGAGCATGGCCGTTGAATCCTTTCCCATGCTCCAAAGCGCTGCCACTTTCCTTGCATTCATCTTCGCTTCACGCATTATGTATACGCTGCCCTCAACAAGCGCCTTAAGCTCCTCGTTTGCCATACTATCAACTATTTGTTTATATTCAGAAGCCCTCTCAGGTATTCTGTAGCCCCAGAAATTCCCTCACCTTCCTCAATGAATATGGGCACCTTTCCCAATGGGGATTCCTTTTCATCGTACAATTCGGCATAAGAACTCTTAAGGTCCTGCTGCCTTGCTATCTTTCCTTCCCCAAAGATTATCCTGTAATATCTTGCGCTGCTGGATCTCAGCTCCATCCTGAATCTTTCCCAGTTATGCCTGCTCGGCGAAACGGAAAGTTCCCTGACAATGCCTTCGAATTTCTCCTTCATCGCATCAGCCAGTATATCCCAGTGCCTTCAGCTTGTCTATAACCGCACCCCTATCCTTGCGTCTTCCAAGCTCCATGTCAGCAACAGTCTCACGCAATATGTATGTTGCGTAGTCAGACACCGAAGAGAACCCCGTCTTCTTTATCTTTTCCTGCATCCTTTCGAACAAAGGCGTCGGTATGGTTATTGTTGTGTGTTTCCTTCTCAAGCCTCCTCTTTTCATTCTATCACATGTTGTTTAATGTCACAGCATTAAAGTATATAATACTTGGCATTGGGCCCGGCAGTAACTTCCATCCGCAAGCAATAGCTGCCTGACAGGCTTCAGAATAAGCCAGCAATTCATGTTTATGCTTTGTCATTCTGCCCTGCCGATTACATGATTCTCTTGTAGCATAGTGTGATGAAACCTTTTTGCATTAGCCAACACAACCAGCAAAACCAACAAGGCTAAAAGAGCATACGCATAACTATACCCGGTCATTCGATGGTTGCTTTGAAGCATGTAGGAACTGCCATAAGCCTTCTGGGCGGCGTTGTGGTTCTAGGTCTTGGTCTGCTATTATCCATAAGCTTCGGGGCTTTGGGTGTAGGCATCGGCGGCTCCATTATTCCGCTCATAATTGCCCTGTTCGGATTTTTTATAATAGCGTCTTCGTTCATGTTCTATAAGCACTACGAGAACAGAGTTTTGGGAATCGTGGCAGTCCTCTTTGCAATAGCTGGAATATTTGTCGGCGGTCTTTTTGGCATACTCTCCTTGATCGGCAGCGTAATGGCATTCGTATACCGTGCAAAGAATTAGTACCTTCGGTTTTATGCCAGGCCATTACCTGGCATATCTTCCGATATTCTGCTCGCCAAGTATGCAAAATCAACCACCCCACAGCAAGCTGCGGGGTATGCTGTATCGCAAGACTGTTGCATCTTCGATATTAGTGTTCCCACCCCAGGGGTTGGGGTATACTCTAGGCTAATCAATATACAGATATTCAGCATCACTCCTGTCACCGCAACCGCATCCCGATGCAGTTGCAAGTCTAATACATATGTTCCAATCTGTCTATCCTCTCCTGAATGGGGGGATGCGTTGAGAACAGATTCATCAGATTCGCCTTGCTAAGTGGATTTGCAAAGTACAGCGGTGCTGTCACCTCATTCACATTCTTCACCTGGGTAGACCTTGGATCCTGTGAGTACTTCTGTATTTTCCTGAGGGCGCTGGAGAGCGCACCAGGATTCCTTATTATCCTGGCGCCATTGGCATCTGCCATGTACTCTCTTTTTCTCGATAGGGCAAGTCTTATTAGCATTGCAAAAAGGGGCGCAAGGAGGCCTATAAGCAGTGCAACTATTATTATTCCGTCTCCCCCCTGCCTGTTTCTCCCACCAATCCCTCCGAACCAGAACATGTTTCTTATGAACGCAGCAGCAATTCCTATGGCACCTGCAAATACTACTGCTACCATCATATATCTTATATCGTTGTCGTAAATGTGAGATATCTCGTGGGCGAGTACTCCCTCGAGCTCCTGCGTGTTCATGGTATTCAGAAGGCCTGTGGTTACGCTTATTGATGCACTCTTCTTGTTCCTGCCTGTCGCAAATGCATTAGGATTAGGGTCCTGTACTATATACACCTTCGGAATAGGTATCTGGTTTGCAACAGCCAGTCCTCCAACTACCTCATAGAGGCCTGGATACTGTTTCCTGTCTGCCTCCTTGGATCCCGACATCTTCAGTATCAGCTTGTCACCTAGGAAGAACACATACGCGGCGTAAGCTGCAACCATCGCGATGCCAACCCCAAACGCAACAGGACCTCCCCCAATGTACGATACAAAGACAAGAATTACAAAAGAGAAAAGCAAGAAGAAAGCCAGAAGTAGCAGAATTGACTTCATGTTGTTGCTGGCTATCTCGTCAAAGAAGCTTGACATCAGAACACTAGCTCATTTGCTTTTCTTCGGAGACTGCGCATATGGCGTTTCAGCGCCGCCCTGCCGCTGCCCGGGGGAATTCACGTCTTCAAAGCTAACCTTGACTGCCTGTCTTTCCCCTTCCTGCGCCTGGAAGAAGTCTGCCTTTTTGAAGCCAAACATGCCTGCAAATACATTGCCTGGAAACTGCTGCACCGTGTTGTTGTAATCTAATACGTAATCATTGTATGATGTCCTAACAAATGAGATCTTGTCCTCTGTCGTCTCCAGCTCTGTCTGCAACATCTGGAAGTTTTGCGAAGCCTTCAGGTCTGGGTAGTTCTCTGCTACCGCGAAGATGCTCTTCAGGGCCTGGCTGAACTTATTGTTCGCCTGCGCCTTATCCTGCACCGAACCATTTATGAGCGAGCTCCTTAGCTGCGTGACTGCAGTCAGTACCGACTTCTCGTATTTCATGTAACCTTTGACCGTTTCAACCAGATTGGGTATCAGATCGTATCTCCTCTTGAGCTGCACATCTATCTGTGCCCATGCGTCCTGCACTCTGTTCCTCTTGGCTACGAGCCCATTGAAGATTGCTATTATGGCGAGTGTTGCCACTATCACTATCCCGATTGCTATGAACAAAAGAAGTGGCATCACATCAATCGGATAGGCACTTTCAGGCTTAAAAGCCTTTCTGTAAATCGGGCAGCGCAGTACGAAAGGCTTATTATCTCTCGCAGAACATAGGTCTGTATTGGTGTATTTGTGGAAGGTGTTAGGGAACATGTTGAGAACGGTCATTTCCTCGGTTTGCACAGGGTCGCCAGATTAATGCTTCCATTGGCGGGAAGCGCGTCAGACCAGCACGCCTATGTTTTATCTGACAACAGGCCCTGGGGCTTCTTGGGCGGCCGCCCGCAGCAGATAAGGGTCTTCGGAAGCGACGGCATGCTGCAATTCACTACAAACACCTTTGCTGCGGAGCGAGGAGGAGATGGGCAAAGAGAACTTTTCCATTGTTTCAACCAGGACGCTATGCATTTGGACGAAGAAAAGCTCGGCATCCTTGCATTAAGGATTGACGATATGCGTACGGCGCTTGAAGCCCTTCTTAGAGGCCCTTCTGTACTGCAGGAGCAGACCGATGTGGGGGAGTGGGTAATAAGGGTGCCTACAGCGCCCCGTGTTGGTGGCAGCACCTATGGTCTAAGCCTAAGGGAATACCATCGCTATCCGATACACACCGTTGGCACTGATGATTCAAACGTCGAGATGCGCTACATATACGTATCCTCACAAGGTTTTACCGTCAATAGGGAAGGAATGGAAATCAAGGCAAAAGGCAGGATCGCAGTCTTTCCATACGTTTCGGTTCCAGACAAGAATACTCCCCGGTTCCCCGACTTTGAAAGAGGCCAGATCTTCAGATTCCGCACCAACAGTGGCATAGGCTCCCACAATGTTGTTTCAGTCCTATCTTCTGTGGCAACAGGTGCACTTCCTAATCTAGCCGCATTCGCAGGTTTACTGCGCAACACCGAAAGAGTGATGCGCGAAACTGGAATTGTCCGGCACAGCGGCGCACCTAAGCTTAAAGCATAGCCCGTTAGCCGAGCATTATCCCTTCCAAAATACCCGGCCTTCCTCATATCTCCACTGTGCTACATGATATAAACCTTAGGCTTCATATTTTATTGTGGTACGATGAAGAATGAACCAAAGCTGTTTTTCGCACTGTTGCTGGCCGGAGGAATATTGATCCTTATCGGGGGCCTTTTCGAGTTGTTCGTGGCCGCTTACGCTCCACATCTTGTTGGCATGCTTATCTCAAATAGCACACTGCGCAGGAGCGTAAGACTCCCGGTAGATATAGCAAACAACAGCACCGCTGCAGCACAACTGATTTCACAGATTCAGGCATCGGCATCTATTGAAGGCGTTATAGGTCTTATATGCGGAATAGGTCTGTCTGCTCTATCCTTCTACATACGCGGCTCCGCGTCAGAGAAGCGCAAGAAACTATCGGCAGTTGCTGTCGCCTTGGGGATTGCCAGCTTTCTCGGAGGGTCAGGATTTTTCCTCGGTTTAATACTGAGCATAATAGGGGGGATTTTGGCATTTGTATATGCTGAAGAAGCGCCGCAGGCACCCGCTCCTGCTGTGTCTGAGACACAGCAGCACGCAAAGCGCAGGCGCAGGAAAAGCAGATAGCGATTATCCTATAAGGTAAGCCGATGATAAAAGATCTGCATGACTACATTCGCCACCTTTCAGAAAAGGGCATGCTGCTCCGGGTAGACGCTGAGGTAGACCCCGAGCTCGAGATAACTGCATTCACTGAGAGGGCATCCCGTACCGGCTCGGACGAAAGCAAGACGCTACTCTTCAACAAAGTCAAAGGCTATGATATGCCCGTGGTGACAAACCTCTTCGCTTCTTACTCTATGCTCTCAACTCTCTTCGGCGAGACACAGATAGGGGAGATAATCTCCTCAGCATTCTCGAAGGCAAGTGGGATATCCCTGATTAAGAGCGCAAAGGCCCTTATGAACCTGAAGCCTAAAACTGTTCCTTTCAAAAAGAGCAGATATGAGGAGCTAGATGGTCTCTCATGTCTCCCTGTGCCGAAAGTCTGGCCTAATGACGCAGGAAGATTTCTGACGCTTCCCGTGGTATCCACTCAAAGCCCTGTCGACAGTTCCGCCAATGCTGGTATATACCGCATGCAGGTCTTCGACAGCTTTACTACCGGCATGCACTGGCAGGCGCAGAAAGGCGGTTCCATTCACGCTTCAGAAGCAGCAGCCGCGAAAAAGAGGCTCAACGTGTCAGTTGCGATAGGCGCTGATCCTTACAGTATAATCTCTGCAGTCGCTCCTCTTCCCCAAGGCATAAGCGAGTTCGCCTTCTCGGGCATCGCGCGCGGGTCAAGAAGCATTTTGCTATCAAAAGATGGCTATCCTCCTGTACCTGAAAGCTCAGAGATAATACTGTACGGTTACGTGGATCCATCGGAGTCAAGGATCGAGGGTCCGTTCGGAGACCACACAGGCTATTATTCTATACCAGAACCGGCGAACGTATTCAACATAGAAGAAGTATATGCAAGAAAGGATCCCGTGTATGCATCAAGCGTGGTGGGTCATCCCTGGAATGAAGACGCCGCGATAAGCCGCTTCCTCCTTGAGTACATGAAGCCGGCAATACTCGCCGTAAACGACAGCATCACCGATATATATCTGCCTCCGGAGGGGGTTTTTACAAATCTCTGCTTTATATCCGTGAAGAAGAGATTTCCAGGTGAGGCGAAGAGGGCCATGTTTTCTGTGCTTGGGCTGGGTCAGCTATCATTCACAAAGATGATAGCTGCATTCGACCCTGATATAGATATAAGGGACCTTCGCAGCGTTGCATGGGCTCTTTCAACCCGTGTAGATCCCGAGCGCGACATGCAGATAATAGGCGGGGTGCCTACCGATACGCTTGACCACACCTCCAATCTTTCTGCGTACGGTTCAAAAGTGATGATCGATGCCACAAAGAAAACGCGGGGGGAGGGTTATTCGAGGGAATGGCCTGATACGATCTCCCTGCCTGCGAGTATACTTGAGGCGGTTGAAAGGAAATGGAAAAAGATGGAATAGCGAGGGTCGTCGGTGAGCTTTTCGGTTTCGAGTTCACAGTGTACAACCTCTCTTTCGTTTACGTTGGCATGCTTCTGTCTGGAAGTTCTTGGGAAGGGAAAATACTCCTCATCACTGTTGCCTTCTTCTCTGCAAGATCTTCTGCGTTCCTGATGAACAGGTATGCCGGAAGGGATCTGGATATCAAGAATCTCAAGAAAGCAAGGATGCCAAGCCTTGGGATACCAAAGGGGATGATACTCCTCATGTTCCTTTGCTTCGCATCAATATTCCTGGCGAGCGCATATCTGCTTAACATGCTTGCTTTCGCAATGGCGCCTGTTGTCCTGCTGCTCTTCATCGTTGATCCTTTCCTCAAGAGAAAGACGAGCCACAGGCACTTCTCGATAGGAATACTTGAGAGCTTTGATGTTGCAGGCGGATACATAGGCGCTGCAGGCATCTTCCCAACATCCCTTCCTCTGTACATCCTAATGGCGAGCATAATATTCATAGGCGCGGGATTTGACATAATGTATTCAGTGGTACATGTAGATTTCGACAAGGCGAACGGCCTACGAACTTATCCCGCAAAATACGGTCCAATCAGCGCCCTGCGCCTTTCTTCATACGTCCATGCCGCAGCAGGGATAGCAATGCTGGCTTTTGCATTATGCCTTCATTCCTACGTTATAACTGCCGCTGCCCTTGTTGGAGTCTGCATACTCGTGATGGAGCATATAAATATTGATCACAGAAACGATCGTGAGCTTCTTAAGCGTGCAATGCTATACAACACTGTAATAGCAGTGCTGCTTGCCTTGGCAGTGTTCATAAACACATTCGCATGACACTCATGATCCTAAGAAACATTTCCTGCAAGAAGCGAACGCGCGACATCGCGCCGTTCCTTTATTATGTTCTCCAGTTCTCCCGGATCCTGCGCTAGATCGTACAGTTCGTCTATCCTTCCCTTTCCATAGAAGTGTAAAAGCTTATAATTCTCGCTGTATATCGCAGTCGCAGCGGTATTGTATCGTACCTTTGCCTTGTATATTCTATCCGCATGCTTAGATCTCCTCTTGAAACGAAGGAGCAGCCCTGTATCCCAAACCTCCGATATGCCTGTGTGGTCTGAGAATACAAACCTCTCCTTTCTCAGGGAACCATCGATATCCTCCTTGCCGTATCCTAGGCCAACTATCGCATCTCCAAGCGCAGAGAGACTGACGTTCTGCTCTATCCTGCGTCCGCTGCCGATCTGCTTACCATCGATAAAACGGGCGGTCACGAGAGGAACCTTGGATATCTCATTATACGGGAAAAGAGTATGGAACATCTGGCCGTGCTCCATGAAGGCCTGACCATGGTCGCTTGTCATTACAACAACAGCATTATCCAGAACTCCGCGTTCCTTCATTATTTCCAGTAACTCCTTCACCTTCCCGTCTAGGTACATCAGCCTTTCTTCGTACGCCTTCCTTATGGTCCACACGTCTTCTGTGCCTGCGATATTGCTCACGTAAAGCCACTTGTCCTGGCTGACATACTTCTTTGTGACAAGCCCTATTGGGTAACCTTCGTGTGCTTCCATGTAGTTGAGAAATAGGAATTTGTTTCCATGGGGCGCCTGCGAGAGATACGAATCCACGAGCTTGTTTGTGAGTGCGGCCCCCTGATCAAGATTGCCGAAACCATACTCTTCGCTGTACCTCCTGTTCAGTGTTCCCCTGAGGCTCAGATAAAGTCTGTCAAGATGATGCCTAGGTATCGCAAGGGATATTCCATACGCAAGCTCGGTAAGCCCTTCCCTGAGGGTGTCGTTGCTTATGATCCCAAGCGCGGTCTTATGGGTTTTGAGCTTGTTTTCTATGAATACATTCTTGATGTAGGAGAATCCGGATCCGAGCCCTGTGGAAGGGCTGATGAACGGGTTATTGGAGAAGAGAGATGTGCTATAACCTAGGGATGCCATGCGCTTCGCAAGCGTCATATCCCCTTCCTTTATATACCTGTTCTTGGACACCAGCGGGTCCGTGTTCTTATAGTAGTTCTTTATCGCATTCCCCCTAAGTCCTTCAATGCTGCGCACTCTCCTTCCGGTGAAAAGCGAAAGGTGCGAAGTGAGCGTATAGGTTCCTGGCGCAACAGCATTAGCATAAACCGTACCCCTATCGCATACCGCATCGATCGCAGGCAGTTTCAGATCACCGCCATAATGTCTGAGGCAGTCAGCTCTAAGCGTATCAAGCATTATGAAAACGATGTTAGGTCTACCCCCCTTCCTCATCAGAATACTTCCTCCGGGCAACAGCTCACAGCTCTATATTAAATTGAAAAGTTTTTAACTTTTTGTTTCTATTTCGCCTTTTTCGCACCTGTACTCTCTGGAAAAGGCAACAAGGGGTTCTGCCCATCTTTTCCAATTACGCAAGCCGCTACGTGCTCTACCTATCGGATTTCTGACAGTGTTTTTGCTTCTGCGTGTATAAAAGAGCATTGCTAGAAACGGCATTTGGAAACAGCATCTGCCTACAAATGCATAGAAAGGCACCGATAGTTTTCCATCTCTCCCTGCAATAATGGTATGCAGCGACACAAGAACCTATATAAACCTTAGCGGCGAATATACTCTGGTGCTTTAATGGCCACCGTCTGCTCTTAGAGTTCTGTGTTTCGAGAGCTACTTTTGCTTGATGAGATACATGACAACCTAGAGCATATGCGTTATGCCATGAAGACTAGTGAGATTGCCTGTTGGCAATTGATTTGAGGAGAAGACAAGCTTGAATGACACATTTTAAGCCACCTAGTGGATGGCTTGGCTCTAGCAGCGATAAAGGTCGTGGCAAGCTGCGATAAGCCCAGGGTAGTTGCATGTCAAACGTTGAACCTGGGATTACCTTGTTGCACCATGAATAGTGGTGCACGCATACGCGGGGAACTGAAATATCTTAGTACCCGCAGGAGAAGAAAGCGAGAGCGATGCCGTTAGTAATGCGAATGAAAGCGGCGCAGGGCAAACTGAATCCTGCTGCGCGAGTTGCAGGAGATGTGGTGCAGCTTTTAGACTGGCTCACCTAGCTGAATGCTTTGGAAAAAGCAGCCATAGAGAGTGACAGCCTCGTAAGCGGAAGAGAGTCAGTCGTGCTGTGTTTGAGTAGCTCGGCCTGAGTATGTCGAGCGAATACGGGGGCATTAAACCCCAACCCTAAATATTGGCTAGAGACCGATAGTGAACAAGTAGCGCGAGCGAAAGCTGAAAAGAACCCACACGCGTGGGGCTGAAAAGATCTGAAACTAGGTGGTTACGAGAAGGTAAGGTATGAGAGGAATGAAGCGTGCCAAGCGAAAGCGCGAGAGCGCATAGCGAAGCGCGTGGATCAGTATCTTATCTTTCTTCTCGAAGCAAGAGCCAGGGAGTGTATTGAAGTGGCAAGCCGAAAGGCGAAGTGAAAGCGAATGCGCGCAAGCAATGAGGCGCAGGATGCGAAAGCATCTGAGTCACTTCTTTACGACCCGAAGCCATTGTGATCTACGCGCGGCCAGGACGAAGTCTGGTTTGTGCCGGATGGAGGTCCGCAACCAATCCTAGTATATCTGGCTGGGTGAGCTGCGGGTAGGGGCGATAGACCACTCGAACATGGCAATAGCGGGTCCCCTTCGAAGTATATTTAGTATAGCCCCAGGCGAGTTTGCACATGAGGTAGAGCTACCGATTGGAAGGTTTGGAGTCGAAAGGCTCCTTCTTCCTCTCAAACTCCGAATGCATGTGCTGCGTAGACCCTGGGAGTCGGCCGCATTGGGTAAGCTAGTGCGACGAGATTCGAAAGAGAAAGACTTTGGTTAAGGTCCCCAAATCCTAGTTAAGTGTATCGAAGGACGGCGTAATCTTAGACAGTCGGGAGGTAGGCTCAGAAGCAGCCATCCTTTAAAAAACGCGTAATAGCGTACCGATTGAGGTTATGCTATCCGAAAATGGACGGGGCTAAATTAGGTACCGAGACCAAGGCGTCCGAAAGGACGGGTAGGAGGGCGTGCGGGATGGCTAGAAGCCTGGCCGTGAGGTCAGGTAGACCATCCTGCAGTGAAAATCCTGGTGTCAGTAACAGCAAATAAAGGTGAAAATCCTTTACGCCGAAAGCACAAGGTTTTCCTTGCAATGATCGTCAGCTGGGAGTTAGCCGATCCTAAGCAGGCAGCTAATTACTTGCCTGCAAAAGGGAAACATGTCAATATTCATGTGCCTAGCACGTAGGCGTGGCAACACAAGGCATATTTCCGACGCTTGAGGATAGGCCTGAAACAAAGTGCAAATGGCTGCGGAGTCTTATTATGAGGAGAAGCAGCTAAATGAACTAAATATGGCTGAGTTCTTGAGCCCGTGAAAAGGGAATATGCAACGATCGTGCTAGATCGTACCTAGAACCAGTACAGGTGCTGCTGGCTGAAAAAGCCAAGGCGTGTCAGGAGAACCCGGGTTAGGGAAATCGGCAATCTAGTGGCGTAAGTTATCGAGAAGCCATGTCTGCGCTTGGTAAGCGCAGATAGCATTAACAAGGGGGGAGCGACTGTTTATCAAAAACACAACTCACCGCAAAGCCGTAAGGCTTAGTACAGTGGGTGACGCCTGCTCACCGCTAGTACGCGAAACTCCAATACAACGGAACTAAGCGCTAGCAAAGAGCGGGAGTAACTCTGACTCTCTTTAGGTAGCGTAATACCTCGTCACTTAATAGGTGACTTGCATGAAGGGCGTAACGTCTCCCCCGCTGTCCCAACTCGGGACCTGGTGAACTCACTACGTGGTGTACATGCCACGTTCTCTCAGTGGGTAGCGAAGTCTCCATGAAACTTGACTATAGCCTGTTGCTGTTGTGTGAGTTGTGATGCATAGCGTAATTGGGAGCGTCGAAGCATGTGCTGCGGCGCATGTGGAGCGACAATGTAACACCAATCTTCACTTCTTACGCAACTTACCATGAAAGTGGGACAACTGCAGGTGGATAGTTGGACTGGGCGGTTGCTTTCGATAAGGAAACGAAAGTGACCAATGCTCTGCTTAGGTGGGTTGGGAACCCACCGTAAAGCATAAAGGCAAATGCAGGGCTGACTGTATCTCGAAAAGCGTGAGATGCAGACCGGAAACGGGGGCTTAACGAACTCTGGATGCTCTTTTAATGGGGCACCATGCTGTCAAAAAAGTTACTCTGGAGGTAACCGGTTCGTGGCGGGTGAGAGTTCACATCGACCCCGCCGTTTGATACACCGATATGGGCTTAGGTTATCCTGGCGGTGCAGGAGCCGCCAAGGGTTGGACTGCTCGTCCATTAAAAACCTACATGAGCTGAGTTCAGTACGTCGCGAGACAGTACGGTAGCAACTACTGAGAGTGTTAGTGTCAGAGGATAGGGTCTCTTTAATACGAGAGGAACGAGAGACCGGCGCCTCTAGTGGACCGGTTGTTTATAGCATTGCCGGGTAGCCACGCGCTAAGCGGATAAATCCTGAAAGCATCTAAGGATGAAGCCGCATCCGAAACGAGACACTTAGGGTGGCCATAGTACATGGCCTTGATAGGGCGGGCGTGTAGATGGGAAGCTTCGGCGACCCAAGAGCGCACCGCAACTAAATCCTAATTTTCAAGCTTGTCTTCTCTGTCTTTTTCTTTTTAATATGAAAAAGGTTAGGATTAAAAGGAAAAGCCATTGCCTGAACTTCCAAAGTGAAACTTTCAGAACCTGAGCTGTGCCTCCGTCTGGTTTGCCATAGTTGCATGAATCCGCAAGTTTCCTAGTTACCGTTTACGGCAAACCTGTCTACTCCTGCGCATATGTGGCTTACTTGAATCTTATGGTATCCAGATCCATTGGCGCCCTGGCTTCTACGTGCATCTTGCTACCAAGTGTCCTAGCAAGGTCATCGCATTTGCTCTCCTCGCCGTGCATCGTGAAGATCTTCTTTGGCGAAGGTTTAAGATGTTGTACAAAACTTAGCAACTGCCTTCTGTCGCTGTGGCCAGAGAATCCCTCCATCGTGCTTACTTGCATACTTATCTTCACTGGTGAAAGCTTTCCATCTTCTCCTGGCAGTGCTGTTTCCCTGAGTCCGTTCTGCACTCTCCTTCCAAATGAGCTTGCGCTGTTGAAACCCACAAACGCGAGCAAGTTCTTCGGATCCTCTGCAAGCGCCTTGAAGTACTCAAGACTTGCTCCGCCATTGAGCATTCCGCCGCTTGCAAGTATTACTGAAGGTCCCTTGTCAAGTATTTCGCTCCTCTCTCCCTTCGCGATCTCGAATATCTCGCTCTCGAAAGGAGAATTGTTGTTAAGTATCCTGTGCCTGAGGCTCATTTTCAGATACTCCGGGTATGCTGTGTGTATGGCGCTTGCTTCGAGTATCATACCGTCAAGATAGATTGGAACATCCAGCTTGTAATTAGGATTGTTTGTTATATAATTCTCAAGAACCAGCATCAGTTCCTGGCTCCTCCCAACTGCAAAGAGAGGTATTAGAACCTTCCCTCCGTTGTCAACCGTCCTCTTTATCGCTTCCATCAGCACAAGCTCTGATTGCTGCCTGTCCTGTGTTATATCTCTCGGTCCTCCATAGGTGCTCTCTATGAACAGCGCATCGATCCTTGGATATCTTGTGTCTGCCTGGTCAAAGAGCCTCGTGAATCCGTACTTCATGTCTCCGGTGCTGACTATGTTGTACATGCCCTCTCCTATGTGGAGGTGCACTATCCCGCTGCCGAGTATGTGGCCTGCGTTGTGATACGTTAGCTTTATCTCATCAGTTACGTTCGTTACCTCTCCGTAATCCCTGGTTATCATATGGGTAAGCATCATCTTTATGTCCTTCTCCCCGTATAGCGGTGCGCCTCCGCTCTTCTGCACGAGTCTTGTGTAGTCATATAGGAGCAGGGCTGCAAGATCCCTGGTTGGAGGGGTGCAGTAGACAGGCCCCGTGTATCCGAACTTGAACAGGTAAGGAGTGAATCCCATGTGGTCCATGTGCGCATGCGTAAGTATCACCGCATCAAGGTCGTTTATGGTCAATCCCGCGCTGTCAAGGTATGGGAATGCCTTGTTCTCAGTTCCAGCCTGGTCAAGCCCCTTTATTCCTGGTTCAGGGCTTATTCCGCAGTCTATAAGTATTTTCGAATGATTTGTTTCCAGAAGCAGGCTGCTCCTTCCTACCTCTCTGAATCCTCCCAATGCCGTAGCCTTTAGCCACTCGCTCTTCGATACGGGCAGGTTGATCTTCTTGCCTATGCCAGTAAGGAACTTCTTCCTGAACTCACTCTCCCTGACCATTAGCTGCCTCACTCCCTTTATAACATCGCTATTCATTGTTGGAGTCCTAAGCACCTTCGGTATCCACCGCGTCTCTGTTATTATCCTTACCAGTGTGCTTCCACCCTTTCCTATCACAAGACCTGGCTTCATAGCTTCGATGTACACCTGGGAGAACTCCTTCACGAACTTTATTCCTTCCTCACTTACTCCGGCATCTGCTGGTACTATCTCGAGTATCTTCTTGGCAGCCTCCTCCGGTTCCATGAGCATGGCCGGCTCGCTTCTCACAATAAGCCTTTTTTTAATCGATGCCGAGATGTTCCTTATAATATTCTCATCAGAATAAACATACTCTATGTTCTTCACGTAAACCGCTATGTCGGGCCCCTCGAACTCTATCTTAGCCAGCCCTGCCTCTCCAGGCATAAGCTCCTTTACTTTCTCGAAAATCTCCTTGTTCTCCTGTACGTCTTCGCTCAAAGAACCACTGTATATATTGGGTATATCCTCTAACTCCGCTCCTGTTGCTATAGAAAAACGGTTGTATCATCTGTCACTGTAGTTTTCACTTAAGCAGTTTCTCTATCTCTTCCTTTGCGTACTCCTTGAAACCTCCTTTCTTGGTAATTGATACAAGCCTTATGCCATCCCCTGTAGCTGTATCCCTCTTCATCGCTATCCTCAGCGCCTTTACTACGTGCTTCAGCGCATCCTGGACCATGATGTCCTCGCCGTACACGCTCTCTATGTATCCAGTCGCCGCTATCGATCCGCTTCCAGTAGAAGTGAATTTCGATTCCTTTATGTAGCCTCCCACGGGATCCACGCTGTATATCTCCGGGGCTCCCTTGTTAAGCCCTCCCAGTATGAACTCCACGAGGAAAGGGAACATTTTGTTTTCCTGCAATATTAGCGATATTATCGAGGTGGCAGAAGTAGGTGACATCACCTTTCCCTCGTCCATGTAATACATATCGCTCTGCACCTTCAGCAGCTTAACTAAGTACTCTGCATCTCCAACCCCTCCTGCTATGGTCATCGCAAGGTTATTGTTGATCTTGTAAATCTTTATTGCCTCGGAGCTTGAGATGTACGTACCGTATGTCGCCCTTACATCCGATCCCATCACTATTCCATCAGTGCAAACTATGCCGACTGTAGTAGTACCATGCCTTATGTGGTCTGGAAGATTCTTATAGTCCATTCTAATGCCCCAGTAACAATTTAAAGATAAAGAAAGCGCCAAATAAAAAACGCGCGCTTAATTGCCCCGACTTCATATTATTAAGCTACCATTACCTATAAAAAACTTGCTATTTTCTATCGGTTCAGCAAGTTCCGCATAAGCAAACGTCCTGTACAACTTGGTTATCTTTATCCTATGCTGTTTTCCTATCCTAGCCTTCGCGTTCTTCACGAAGATAACCACATCGTCTATGCGACCTATGCTCTCCCCCTTGGGGTTTCTTGCATTCAGTCTCACTTCGTACGTTCCCCCTTCAACTAAGTCTTCTATTCCCATGTTCATCCCCTACCAAAGGTAATGTGCAGGACAAGATATTTAAGCCTTATCTACAGCTACGCATTTTATCTCTGCAAAATGCGATTCGCGTTCAATGTCCTTCAGGCCCCGAAGGTAATATTGTCCATCCCGTACTCAAGATACGCGTTTTCAGTGGTAGCATTCGGCGCATACATCCCTATTTCGTTGAAACCAGGCTGAAGACTTACGTTAAGAGCGTAGCTTCCCTGTGCTCCGGTCAGGGTTATCTGCCTTAGTGCTTCCTCATGCTGCCCGTAAATCATATACGTCTGAAGCACAAGCCCCGGATACGCAGTCATGGCATTCATTCTTATCGTGATGTTCTGCTGTTTAGGCGAGTACACCATTATTCCTCTGGTGTTGTTGCCCCACCACATCGACGAGACCGTCTGGTTGCAAGTGCTGTAAGATCCCTGGCACAGGTAGTATCCCGGAAGCCATGTGCCTATCGTGTATGCAACAGTTGACTTTCCAACGGTAGAGAGCGCTCCCTCGGTGGAAAACACAGTAGTATTTGCATCCTGGTATACTGGATTCCCGAAAATGCTGTTTAAGTACGTGAGCAGTAGTTGCTGTTCCTGCGGCGTGTAAGCGCCCCTGATCACGGATACGAATCCCACATTGTATGTCGCAAGCCAGAAATCCGTCAGGTTGCTGTAATTCTCTCTTATAGGATATGGAAATACAAGTCCCTGTCCTCCTTCAAGATAGCTCGACGAAACGATAAGAGGTATCATGCTAAGGTAAAGCTGCTGGGTCGAGTTCATCCTTGTAGTGTAACCTCCAACTATCGGTTTTTTCATTGCAGTCTGGTAGTACATCGAGATTCCTGGATACAACATGTATCCATTCAATGGATTTGCAAGTGCGGGCAACATCAGCACGGAGAAATTTCCCTGAAGCCTTCCTAACTGCTGGTACGCCTTAGGTATGCTGGCATTGGTCATCAGGGTTGATGCAAAGCTTCCGGTAAGCGGCATCCCGTTATACTCTAGCAGAATCAGTGCAGATACTGCGACCGCGCAGTAGAACGCCTTCCTTTTGTCAAATTCCTTTGTCATAGCACTGAATCCGTATGCCGCAAGGACAGCGAGCGAAATTGTAACAAATACATCGAATCTGCCCGGCTCGCGTATTATGTTGAAAATCGGAATATTCCTATACACCGAGTAAAGCGTTGGAACAGCTGAAACGTACGTGTATATTTGCACATAAGGTCCCAGGGAAAGAAGCACGAAAACGGCAAGGATGACAAGCCAGTAGCCAGTTGTCCTAAGCCTCTTCTCGTTTTTCATTTCGTAGTAAACTCCGAAGACGGCCAGGGCAAGTACTGTGTATCCGATGTAAGACACCTTTTCTGATATGTCTGGCTCATACTGGTTACCCTGATAGGTAAGCCCGTAAAGCTGGTTGTAGTATCCCTTTGCTATGCTTGTGAACACTCCGTTGTAATAGCTAGGCAGGAAGAATGAGAGAAGGTTATCGCTGTACAGCATATTATTCGCAACACCTGAAAGCTGGTTGGCACCATGAAGCGCCGACGATGTGATGTTTGGTACGATCCATATAAGGAATGGGCTGCCTATCACTGCAACAGAGACCGCAAACACTCCTGCGTTTATGAAAAGACTCTTCTTCAGGAAACCCCTTCTCTCCCAGACTAGGAAGAGAAGCACCGTTACAAGTGCAAAAAACACCGCCATTATCCCCTGTTCTATATCTCCGAAGAAGGTCAGCAGAACGAATCCAAACCCGGCAAGGACCGCATAAGCCTTTCTATCCTCTCTCAGCATCAGTATGAAGAAAAGCACGAAAAGAGGTATGAACTCGATAAGAGTCCACTGCAGGTGCGAGTATCCTTGTGCTATGTGCATAGGGCTGAATGCATACACAAGCCCTGCTATAAAAGAAGCGTACCTGTTACTGGTGATGCGTTCCGCGAGCATGAACATGAAGATGCCTGATAGTGCAAAGCTTGTGAAGAAAAGAAAATTGTAGGCAAAAGGTATGCTCACGGCCTGCAATGGTGCCGACAAGATGCCCGCCAGTGGTTCCATCGTCTGCGAAGCCAGGTCGGCGCCTATGGGATAAAGTATCATCGATGTGTGGTAAGGCGATTGGTACAGAGTGAAGATCGAGTATGGTACCCACCAGAGATTCCAGAGATTCTGGAACGCATCTCCGCCACCGCTCACTATGCTCGTGGTGATGTTTGCCGTGATGTTCCAGAACATCGCAAGCGATATCAGTAGATAAACTGCAAACACTGCGGCATACGCCTTTGCAACACCAGCATTCCAGTTTATTTTGAACTTCATCGAAGCACTCTAAAACAAGCCCGTGCAAGGATCTTCAGACTTCATAAATATTACATGAAGAACCAATAAATACTCTTCTACGATAACTCTAATTGCCAAACCGGTATAAAAATGGATAAGAATGAAGGAAGGATAGGCGAGCGAGGAGCCAGAGTGCTTTACTCTCTTGGCGCGGGACAGGTGGCAAGCGTGATGATCACGATGGCCACATTTGTCATAATAACGAGGCTCCTAGGTCCATCTGATTACGGCGTTTATGTTTTCGCTTTCGGCTTTGCAACTCTCGTAGACGCTGTTGGAAACTTCGGCATAGGGACGTTTTTCAGTGCGAAGCTCGCCGAATATTCGTACAAAAATGATGCAAAAGGAGTAATGCGCACTATCTCATCAGGCTATTCTCTACTATTCCCGCTCTCTCTTGGACTCACCATCCTGGCACTCGCAATAAGCCTGCTTCTCTCCGGATACCTTTTCCGCCCTCTCGGGATAAGCAGCACTACGCTCGCAATAGCCTCGCTTATTATAATATTCTCTGTAGTGGCGAGCGCTTCCTACCATGCGCTCGTGGGCCTTTACAAAGGAGGCCTGGCTTCTGCATCAAACATACTCGTGGATATTGTCCAGCTTTTTGCAAGTGCATCTCTACTGCTACTGGGTTTCGGGGTTAACGGCGCCCTGGCGGGGATGGTTATAGGTTATGCAATTGGCGCAACTGTATCGTTTCTTCTGGTTCTCAGGGAAGCATTCTCGTACGGAGGCATCTGGTCGCGCATGCCTACCCGCGGCGAACTGCGCAGAACAGCGCGCTACTTCTGGCCGCTCTCAATCAATAATTTCCTCAACAACGGCGTACTCAACTTCTCAATAATCTTCCTAGGTTATTTCATAACAAAAGCGTCGCTTGGGAATTACGGCGCCGCGTTGAAAGGGGTAAACCTTCTGGTGGTAGCCTACGGCACGATGAGCACAGTGCTGATATCGGTATTTTCCACCGCAAGATCTGCGAGGAGCAGGAAGAGCATCCCGGCAACGTACAACAAGATACTTAGATATTCCCTGGTGATAACGCTGCCTTTCATAGTGTATGTGGGCGCCTTCTCCAAGGCAGGTGTGTTCCTGCTCCTCTCAGGCAGGTATGCAATTGCGCCCCTCTACCTTACGCTTATGGCGGCGGGTCTCGCGATAAACCTGCTCGGATTCTACATGAGCAGCCTTCTGGCATCAGGCGGGCGCACTCTCAGCATTCTCAAGTACAATCTCGCGTCAGCTGCGTTCCAGTTCGCATTTCTCCTCGCTCTCGTGCCTTTCTTAGGCGCCATGGGTGGCATACTGGCACTGTTCTTCATCGGGGGCATAGTCGAGGATATACTATTCATAAGGGGAGCAAGGAGGGTCTTCGGGATAACGTTTGAATACAAAAAGATTGCAATGGTCTTCATATGCAACGGCATACTCGCCATTGCAGTCTACCCTCTCCTTGTCTATGGCGGAACTGTAGCGCAGTTGATCCTAGGTGCCGCGCTTATCGCAATCCTTTACCCTCCGCTGCTGGCAGTCTCCGGAGCCATAAGCACTGCAGACATGGGCACAATATACGACTCCACTTCCAAACTTCCCGCAGTTTCTGGACTAATAAAAGCATTTATCGGTTACACCGGAATATTCATCAGGAACCATCACAAAGGAGGGGCGCATGGCTGAGATAGGGGGCAGCATAACCGCAACGGAGCTTGGCGCGAGGACCGCAAAGGCAGCATCATTCCTGGTATTCGGAAGGGTATTGTCAGGGCTGGTCGCTGTCGTTATGTTTGTTGCCATAGCACGGCTGCTCCAGCCGGAGGGATACGGTCTGTATACTCTTGCCATTGCAGTCTCTGGATTTGTGGGATCGTTTGCAATACCAAGCCTGGGGGTATATTTCAACAGGAATATCCCTCTCAATCTTGCGAAGAAAAAAAAGCACACAATACGCGTTGCAGTGGGAGACGGCATACTTCTCATACTCGCTGCGACTGCCGTTCTCGCAGCGATAGGCGCGCTGCTTGCAGCGCCGATATCCAAAATGGTATTCGGCGGAATGCATCTCTTCCTGCTTGACGTGGCATTTCTCTACGTCATCTCAAGCTCTGTTTACATGTTCTTCTATTCTGTTCTGCTAAGCTTTGGGAAAGGGGAATACGTGTCCGCTATGCAGCTTACAAACTCCATATTCCAAGGAGCAACAAGCATAGGGCTGATACTTCTGGGCTTCGGCGCATTGGGCGCGGCTTCCGGGATGGTCCTGGGTTCTATAGCCGCTTCGATTGTTGGAATTGTCTGCCTTCGCTCGCAAGGCGGTGCGTCGTTCCGCATAGACGGCATGCGTGAACGCATGCGGGAAATGCTTGCCTTCACACTCCCTCTTGCAGCATCCGGGATAATGGGCAGTGCAATAAGCAATTTCTCAGTGATACTTCTCGGCCTGCTTATAGTGCCTGTATCACTTATAGGTCAGTACGGCGTGGCCTCAAGGATAAGCGTACTTGTAGACATAATAAGCGGATCACTGACCATCTTCTTGATACCTATGTTTACTACGGCATTGCACGGCAAAAAGACAAAAGGGAGGCTGTCTCAGCTCTATTCATACTCCCTTTATTACGGGGCATTGTTCACGCTCCCGATGATCGCGTACATCTCCATACTGTCTAAGTACCTTGTCGAAGGGGTATTCACCCTTGCTTACAAGAACGTCATCGTGTACATGCCGCTTGTAAGCATAGGCCTTTTCATCGGGATAGCCTGGAGCTATGCATACTCATTGGTTGTGAGCATGGGCGATACACGGCAGGTCCTGAAATATTCTATGATAACTTCTGCTGCCGAGATGGTCTCCCTTTTCCTGCTGACCCCGATACTACATGTCATGGGTGTGATAATCTCTTTGCTATACGTGGGAAATATAGCCTCTCTCCTGTTATATCTGCATCGTATACGCGGCACAGGCATAAGATCATCAAACAGACAGTTCCCGCGGTTAGTCATATCCTCCATACTTCTCTCCGTTGCAATGCTTCCAATCCTCGCGTCAAATACCCGCCCTCCGGCCGCTCTGCTTCTCGGAGCCGCAGAAGTTTTCTCCATATATCCCATCCTCGTCGGGATAACCGGCGCGATAAGCCGCCAGGAGATATCCACGCTGCGTGCCATGGTCAGCGGGATACCAATAGCTGGGGTTGCAATACTGCCTTTCCTCTCATACGCGCGCATATTCTGCAGGAGATAAAATGTACGATGACATTACCGTAATACTGCCGACCCTAAACGAAGCGCGTTCACTGCCCATTCTCGCAGGATACCTGCTGCGGAAATACCCTGGAATCAGGGTGATCGTCGTTGACGACGGATCTTCTGACGGAACGAGGCGCAAAGCCATGGCTATGGCAAAAAGGAACAAAAGCCTCAGGTTCTACGACAGGAAGAGGTACGGTCTAGAAAAAGGCCTTACCAACAGCATAATTTATGGCATATCCAAGAGCAGAACGCGATTTGTAATAGCGATGGACGCTGACCTGCAGCATCCCCCCGAGCTTATACCAAAGATCGTGGACAGCTTGCGCAGTGGATGCGAGATAGCTGTTGCATGCAGAAGTACTGTAGTCGGATGGGAGCTTTACCGGAAGATCGTTTCAAAGATCCTGATTTCCATAGGATATGCGGTGCTGATAATGCGCGGCAGCGCAAGGTGTGATGACATATTCTCCGGATTTTTCGGCACAAAGCGCAGCCTCTTTATTAAGGAGCAAAGGCTTCGCGGCGCCGCGTTCATAGGCCCGGGTTACAAGGTCCTTTTCGATCTTCTCAAACAGCTGCCCGCAGGAAGCGTAAAGACATGCAGCATACCCTACGTCTTCCATGGCAGAAAGTACGGCAAGTCAAAGGCAGGAGCGACACAGGCATTCTTCCTTTTAAAGTCTTTCCTTAGCTAGCTTCTTCGCAGCACGTACAAAGCTTACGAAAGGCGGAGAGGGATCCTCAAGCCTCGACCTGAGTTCCGGATGCGACTGTGTTGCAATGCCGAACGAGTCCTTCCATTCTACAAACTCAACGAGCTTCCCGTCTGTGGTCGTACCGCTGATCACCAGCCCCTTGTCTTCGAGCGCCTTCCTGTAGGCGTTGTTGAACTCGTACCGGTGCCTGTGCCTCTCGGCTATGCTCTCCCTGCCGTACGCGACGTACGCCTGCGTGCCCTCAGAGAGTCTGCACTTCCATAGCCCGAGCCTCATCGTACCTCCCTTCTTATCGACCCCCCTCTGCGATTTCAGCAAGTCTATCACCTTGTATCTTGAACCTCCGTTGAATTCCGAGGAGTCAGCGTTCTTCATGCCAGCAATGTTCCTCGAATACTCAACGACCATCAGCTGCATGCCAAGGCAAATCCCAAGGTACGGCACCTTGTTCTCCCTCGCATACCTTATCGCGTTCACCATGCCCTCTATCCCTCTCTTTCCGAAGCCTCCAGGCACAAGTATGCCATCCACATCTTCAAGCTTTTTACCCGTATCCCCTTTCTCCAGAGTGTCAGATTCTATCCATTTCACATCTATTCTCGAGTCGAGTGCCGCGCCGGCGTGTATCAGCGCCTCTTTCACGCTTGCATAAGAGTCTCTGAGGTCAGTGTATTTGCCTACTATCGCGATCCTTGTGGAGGACCCTGGCTTTATAACCTTCTCCACCTTCTTAGACCATGAAGCCATCTTGCTCTTGTTCGCCTTCCTTCCCTTCAGTCCCATGGCATTTAGAAGCATCCTGTCAAAGCCCTGCTTCATGAAATGAAGTGGCAGCTTGTATATGGTTTCCTGATCCGAATCGTCTATCACGCGCTCCTTGCTTATGTTCGCAAAGAGGGCCAGTTTCTCCTTTGTTTTCTCTTCCAGCTTCCTGCTGCTTCGACATATCACAAAATCCGGTCTTATGCCAGATTGCAGCATAGATCTGAAACCCAGCTGAGCGGGCTTCGTCTTCTGTTCTCCTACAACGTCAAGCTGTGGCGAATAAGTAAGGTTTATGAAAATCACCTCGTGCCTGAGTGCGAACTGCCTCATCGCTTCTATGAAGTAGCTGTTCTCTATGTCTCCCACGGTCCCGCCGACCTCAATCACGAGTACGTCTGTCTTCTTCTCCTCGGCTACCTTCTCAACCATCCTTATCGCCTCGTTTGTCAGATGCGGTATTATCTGTACGTCCTCCCCGAGAAAGCCGCCCTTCCTTTCCTTCGTTATCACTTCCTCAAACAGCTTCCCGCCTGTTATGGATAGGTCTCCGGTGAGGTTCTTGTTGAGGAACCTCTCGTATATTCCGAAGTCCATGTCAACCTCGCTCCTATCGTCAAGCACAAACACTTCCCCATGCCTGTACGGATTCATGGTCCCGCAGTCGTAATTCAGGTAACCGTCGAATTTAACCGGCATTGCATTGTAATCGTAGAAATCAAGGATCTTAAGTATGGAGGAGGTCACGACTCCTTTTCCCAGGCCGCTCATCAAGGAGCCCAGTATCACGATATATTTTGATTGCATATCTCTATTCTTCTGCATATATTTAAATTTGCTTTGGGGCGGTCAACAACTGTAAATAAAGGCAAAGACATTTCCGAAAAATTCTATTAACCTTTGCTTGCAATATTTAATTCCCGATGATACCATGCACTTGGAAGCTGGCGCAGAGTCGCCCAAGAAAGTGAACGCATTCATAGAGATACCGAAGGGCAGCAACATAAAGTACGAGTATGATGAAAAGTCAGGCTTCATGAGGGTAGACAGGATACTGCACACTTCGATGGTGTATCCTTACAACTATGGGTTCATACCTGGGACGCTTGGCGAGGACGGAGATCCACTCGACATAATGGTCATAAGCTCCGCATCATTCGTGCCAAACAGCGTGATAGTTGCCAGGCCGATAGGCTTGCTGCTCATGAAAGACGAGGAGGGCATCGATACAAAGATAATGGCCGTGCCTCTGCCTAAAGTCGATCCCGCATTCAAGGACGTCTCTGGAATGGACGGCATCAACGAGAGCACGAAGAGCATGATATCGCACTTTTTCTCATATTACAAGAGTATTGAGCCCGGCAAGTGGGCCGAGGTAAGCGGCTGGGAGGGTGCAGAGAAGGCATACGAGCATATAGAAAAAGCCCAGTCAAAGGCGTTGCACAAAGGCTAAACACGAAGTATTCAGGAATCTTTGCCGGTATCAAAGGCATCAAGCCTTCTTTACCAGAAACGTGCCTGCGGGAAGATGTTGCATTATGTAATCTATGTCATGATATGGAAGAATGCCTGATATGGCCTTAGCAGCATCGGACTTTTTTGACCTTCCTATAGCTATAACAGCGCGCTCCTTCACCTTCAATCTTTCAGAAGTGATGAATGGAGCTATCATAATCTTGCCTTCATGCATGAACGCAGCGAGTTTAAGCTGCACGTTCTTGTGCCACTCCCTCTCTCCCTCAAGAAGGAAACTGCCCGTGGAAAGCGATCCTTTTCCGGTAGATTTCGTGACCTGCTTCCTTCTCATTGCATACACGTCAACTGCAGTCTGGGCGTTTTCCCATGCCCTTGAGAAAGACGCGGCGAACTGCGCAGCCTCATCCCGCGCCTCGCTTGACGAATTCCCTCCGTCCTTAAGTATCACAACAGAGGCTCCGAAAACGTCGGCGTGGAAGAAAAGATCATTATCATCGAAGTATTTTGAGTTCAGCTCCTCGTTTTGCACCGCGCTCCTGCCACCTACTGCAAGCATGCCCTCGCTTGTGAAGAACCAGTTGAATCTTTCATACCACTCCTTCTTTATATTCCTAATCTGCCTTTTTGCCTCCCCCTCTTCATCAAGCTCCCCCAGCCTGCCTTCAAGCTCCTCTGCCGCTGCATCTGCACCAGCTGCCTTCCTTTCGGCCCTCTTCGATCGTGAGAAATACTCTTCCGCGTTTTCCTGAGCTGATTTAGTAAAGTCTATCTCGATCTCCATCCTTAATTACACTCGGAGTTTACTTCATGTCGTGGTTATGAGGCCCACGATCTCAAAGATAATGAACGCAAGCAAGCCGAGCACAATGGTGCCAAGAAGCACCACCTTGAGGGTCCTGCTGAATGTGCTTACGTCTGGCTTGTAGCTCACGCTCAGAACGTGCTTTGAATCAGAGTAAAAAAGCCTGAGCTTCTTTGCCATGTTCAAGTCCATAAAATCAAATCATTATCGTATAGGTTGTTTATATAGCTTTGCGGTTTCTGCCGGTTGCCCACTGGCGATCATCAACACAAACGGCAACAGCGCCGCCGCCAGCTACTGGTCTTTACTCCTGTTCGAAGATCTGGTCAAGATCCAGCTCTCCCGACTCATCGATCCTCTTCCTTATCCCGCCTTCGGTGTATTCTGCGAACTCAACACCCCCCATGACAACCATAACTTTTATCGCAGTCTTCTGCATCGTTGGTTCTATTCTTGCTCCCCATTTCAGCATAGCATCTGGGCTTATCCTGCTCGCAACCTCCTGGAATACCTTCTCCGCTTCACGCAGGGTCAGGTCCTCCCCTCCTACAATATTCACCAGCGCCTTCTTCGCAGTGCCAAGGTTTACGTCAAGTAATGGGCTCCTTAGCGTATTCTCTATCGCGACGGTGGCCCTGTCTGCCGTCTGCGTCGCATTCGCTTCACCTATTCCTATCACTGCGTATCCAGAATCCTTCAGCACGCTCCTAAGGTCTGCGAAATCGAGATTTACCATTCCCGGTTTAGTCACCATCTCTATTATTCCCTTTGTCGCGTTCGCAAGCACCTCATCGCTTATCCTGAATGCCATGTTCAGGGGCAGATCCGGCGCAACTGAAAGCAATTTGTCATTAGGTATTATTATCGTCGTGTCAGTGACTCTCTTGAGCCTTGCCAATCCTTCCAGGGCGTTTCTCATCCTAGGTCTGCCTTCGCTAGAGAAGGGGAGCGTTACTATGCCTACAGTCAGGGCTCCTGATTCCTTCGCCTCATGCGCAATCACCGGAGCAGAGCCAGTTCCAGTGCCGCCTCCAAGCCCACAGGTCACGAAAGTCAGCTGTGCATCGCTCAGCACATGCCTTATCTCCTCCTTGCTCTCCATCGCAGACTCCTCGCCAAGCTTCGGATCGCTTCCTGCCCCGAGCCCACGCGTGAGTTTCTTGCCTATCAACACCTTCCTGTCTGATTTGATCTTCGAAAGATGCGGGGCATCGGTATTCATTGCTATGAGCTTTGCTCCCTCTATGTTCAGCTCTGCTATCCTGGCTATAGTGTTAGATCCGCTTCCTCCAGCTCCAACTATATATATTTTCGGCTTTGCCGATTCTATGAACTTAAGCAGCTCTTCGTCGTCTGGAGAGATGGTGTTTTCAGCCATTGTATTACCGTCGCCCTTCCCATACAAATTGCACTGAAAGCATAAAAAGATTTGCACATGCAGAAAGCTCTCGTCACCCTCAACACAAAGATATAAATCTTTTGAACCGGCTGATACATCAGTGAAGCATGATGGATCTAGACGAGCGGATAAATCTTGTAAAGTCAGAGCCTACTTCTGAGGTAGTTACCGTAGATGAGCTCCGAAATCTATTCGAGACGAAATCAAGGCCCAAGCATTACATAGGCTTTGAGATAAGCGGCATGCCTCACATAGGACACGTACTTCTTGCAGGCAAGAAGATCAACGACCTTGAAAAGGCAGGGGTCGATACGCAGATATACCTGGCAGACTGGCACACAGTTGCGAATAACAAGCTTGGAGGCGACTGGGAACGCATAATAGAAGCATCGAAATTCTATCGAAAGCTTTTCGGGATCGCATGCCCGCGCTCGAAGGTTGTTCTCGGCTCCGATCTCTATCATGACAATGACGATTTCTGGAAGCTCGTAATACAGATGGCAAGGAAAACCACCATGGCAAGGGCGACGCGCACCCTGATAATACAGGGCAGGAGCGAGAAGGATACCCTGCACGTTTCCCAGTACCTCTATCCCATAATGCAGGCAGCTGACATAATCGCCCTGAATGCAGACATTCCCCATGCGGGAATGGACCAGCGCAGGGTCCATATGCTAGCCAAGGAGCTTTTCAAGGAACTGAAGCTGCGCGAGATAGTGCCAGTGCACCATCATCTCCTGCCATCCCTCCATGAGCCTCCAAAGACAGCGGACGGAGCAGATAAAGAGGAGATCGTCGCGGCAATGAAGATGAGCAAGTCAAAGCCTGGATGGTCCATATCTGTGCTTGCAACAGAGGCTGAGGTAAAGGCCGCCATGCAGGCCGCATGGTGTCCGCCAGGAGTTACCTTTGAAAATCCCGTGCTAGCATTGTGCAGGTACATACTTCTGCCTTCTCTGGGCAGCCTGAAGGTCGAGCGCGGAATCAAGTACGGGGGTGATGTGGAGTACTCCTCCTTCAGTGCGCTTGAGAGCGAGTATGCAGCAGGGAAGCTTCATCCTGCTGACCTGAAGTCTGCGGCTTCATCTTCACTGAACCTGCTTCTCGATCCGATCAGGAAGGCCATTGGTTCAGAGAAGGAAAGAATAACCGAACTTTTTGCGCAGAAATAAGCGCCGGGACTGGGATTTTCATGCCTGTTGGTACCTCCAGACAATTTGAACCCAGAAGGCCCGAAGGCCACCAGATCTCGAGTTTCGCCTTTGGTTCTGGCGCGATACCTGGTTCTGCCATCCCGGCACAGAAGTTATTAAATATTGCAGTATACTCTTATAAAATGTCGCGTAGGGTCTCCAAAGCGTTAATGCCTGCAGCCTCTCGCACAATAGCAGAAGGCGTATAAACCTGAACTGCGATAGGATAGGAATGAAGTACGGGATTGCAATCAGCGCCGAAGCCGAAACCTGTGAGTGTTAGCATGATATTCGAGATAAAGAAAGGAGCTGTAGCTAGGTTTCTATCAGTGACAGTCTTCGTGGCCCTTACCGTTATAGGGCTGCTTTTTTCTGCCTATCTTCTTTTCTCTGCGCACGCTTTCTACATGTACGCCCTTGCCCTCTGCTTTCTATGCCTGACACTAATCTCTGGGTTCTTCAACATATTCACCTCATACTCATACTACCGCTCTTACTTCTACGATGATTACCTGAAGAGCATAAAGGCAGGTCTGAAGCCCATGGCCCGCTTTCCCAGCGTGGCTGTTGTTGTTCCGGTGTACAACGAGGATCTCTCAATAGTTAAAAAGAATCTCATGCGCCTGCGAGAGATCAGGTATCCGCGCGAGAAGCTTACCTACTATATCCTTGATGATTCCACTGATGCCTCTCTCAGGAAGGAGCTGAAGAAATTCAGCAAGGAGACAGGTATGCATTACCTACAGCGAAAAACCCGGAAGGGGTTCAAGGCCGGCGCACTTAACAACATGATGCTACACTCCCGCGAAGAATTCGTAGCCATATTCGATTACGATGAATACCTATCCAATCTTAATTTCCTCTCCGACCTGCTTCCCTATTTTCAGGACAAAAACCTCTCCTACCTGCAGACCGAGAAGAAATACTACTGCTCCAACTTTTTCTCTGACACTATAAATTTATTCGATGCCTTCTTCTTCAAGTTCATACAGCCGTCAAGGGCACTTAACAACACTGCAATATTCGCTGGATCATGCGGCCTGATACGCCGGAAGTACCTTGACTCCATCGGCGGCTTTCCGGAATACATAATAGAGGACACATTCTTCAGCTTCGAGTCAGATGTCCACGGATACAAGAGTCTATACATACCAAAAGCGTATGCGTTCGGGAAGCCGGTAAAGTCGTTCACAGAGCTTGTCAAACAGCAATGGCGATACAACTACGGCGATACGCAGTTCCTTATGTACTTCATATCTAGATTCGGGAAGAAATCACGGAAAGACTCTCTCTCGCCGCTCTCAAATCTGGACTATATGGCGCACGGTTTCGGGTTCAACTACATCTCCGTAGTGCTGATACTTTTTACGATGCTTTCCGTCTTTGTCGTGTTCACGAAATTCAGCCTAATGAATCTCTCGCTGACTCAGATATTCGGCTATGTGAATCTCAACATAGAACTGCTGAGTATAGCCGCATTCTCACTCTCCATACTGGGCCCGGTTATACTGACGAAGATATACTTCAAGTCAATACGCAAGGGCATCATGATATTCATGCTGAACTTTGCCCTCGCCTTCATAAGGGCGAAGGCAGCATTCTCTGCGCTTTTCAAGATAAACCTCAAGGAATCCTGGCAGACCGGCACTGACAAAAGGTACGGGAAGGTCGCCTACGCTTTAAGGAACTCCTTTGTTGAGATAGCCTTCTCTTCGATGCTATTCCTTCTCAGCACTGTGGCCCTTGCTGTGGACAACATATCCGGCGGCCTATGGTTACTATGGTACGGTATCCTATATGTATCAACGTTCTTCCTTTTCTACAAATACGGGTAGCGCGATGCTCTATTTCAAGAAATACGATACCGATTTCGGCGGAAAGCTGATTGCATTGTGCGATAGCGAGCTTCTCGGTCACAGATACAGCGAAGGCAAGGTAGTCATAGACCTTGAGACGTACGCTGGTTTCTACAATGGCGATCTTCTAAACGAGGAAGAAGCAGAGAAAAAGTTCACTAAGGACGATGTCCATTCGGCAAACATTGTGGGGCGTAGGTCGGTAGCCATATTCCTGAAGAAGGGAATAATATCAAAGGAAGACGTGCGGACCGTTGGAGAAGTTCCTTTCGTGCACGTATACCGGATACTGAGTTAGCCCTTCCCTCCCTTAAGCTTAAGTATCGCCTCTGCAATGTCCCCTCCCGTCTCCTCAAGCGCCTTCCTTGCGGCTTCATCGTCAGAGATGCCTGCCTGTTCCTTTACCATCTCAATGTCATCCTTGGTTATTTCCATTGCTTCCTTCTCCTTTGTTCTCTCGCTGACCTCCCCAACGACCTGGAAGCTCCTGTTGCCCTGCATCTCTATCATAGTCACGCTGGGATTGTCTATTATGATGTCCTTCTCTACACCTTCTATTATCACGCGCTTGGCATCTATCTCTGTATTCTTCATTCCCATGCTCTCCATCATCCTTTTCAGGGTTCTCGGGTCAACGTTCGGCATCATCAAATCATCTACTGCGTGCAGGACTGCGCGCATATCTTATATGCTTTGCAACATAAGACTTAGAATGTTTCTTTTCCCTCGTCTGATTTCTTCTTATCATCCGCTTCAACAGTTCTGCCCTCTACAGAATCGGTCTGCACTTTTGACATGTCTATTTCAGCTCCAGATCCATCCCTTCCCCTTCTCTCGTGCACATAGAGCATAAGCATCCCTACGGCAAACAGCGCTCCTGCTGCGACAGCCCCTATCACGATATCCTTCATGCTGATGCCAGCCTCGCTTCCTATGGTGGGTACTGTCACCAGAACCGTTGTAGGTGAGGTTGTCTGGAAGCTTATCTGCTTTTCAAACAAACCGACTACTGGGTCTCCGTTTATTGAGAAACTGACGGTACTGTTTGTGCTGTTTACTGTATAATTTGTTATTCCCGTCCATCCTGCTCCTGTCATCTCGAATGGGAACACCTTATCCGATGGCATGTCCGAAGGGAAGCCCATCGTAACATTAATCCCGTACTCTGCGCTTCCGTTAATGCTTATGTTGAGCAGCGAAACCGGCAGATATCCTCCGATTCCAGTAGCCACTGTCCTTGTCACATTTGCAATCACCAGTGTTCTGATCCCGGATGAATTGACTGGGGAGATGATGCTTATCACGGCCCTTGAATTTGGGAAACTGAATACGGTGATGTTCCTTGATATGAAAACGCTCCTTTCGATATAAGGGAGATTCGGGAGTTCGATCCTGTTTATTATTCTGTTCACTCCTGTGCTCGATGTCTGTATCGTGCCTGATTCATAGAGCGCCACACTCACAGTGTGAAGTATCGGCAGATATGATACGCTTAGCAGCTCAATGTAGAAGAACGCCCCGTCCCTCGCAAGAACCAGCTCCGGTTTGCCTGGGGCCAGATCGTATGAAACGTTGTTCACCACTATTCCTGCAGCATACGGTGCGATGTAACTCTGCACAAGAGTGAAGCTGGAATTGTCAAGTTTCAGCACCTTTATCCAGTCCTGGGTGTAATTCTTCAGCACGTATCCCCTGCTTGTCGCATTTGTGAAATTGCTTACTATGGGCCCATTGTATCCACCGCCGCCCCCTCCTCCGCCGCCGCCGCCCCCGCCTCCCCCTCCTCCTCCTCCGCCGCCCCCGCCTCCCCCTCCTCCTCCTCCGCCTCCTGAAGGCACAGTGGTGGT
>JAKATZ010000018.1 GCA_021827925.1 Microcaldota archaeon
ATATTTTATCCTGACTCCCAGTTCTGTGCCGTCCCCGAAGTACTCCACGATGTCATCGCTTCCCTTGCCTATAGTTACAAGCACATCGGTTATCCCGTTCCTTTTAAGCTCATTCAGTATGTATTCCATTATGGGCTTCCCGCCTATCCTTATCATTGGCGGGTAAATAAGCTTACCCTCAACATCGATTCCTCTGCCCCCGGCAAAAAGCACCGCCTTCTTGGGCGTCGCGTGTATTAGCGCTGCGTTTAGCAGATGCTCTATCGCATGCGATCTGTTGCGTATATCCACCCCATCAATGCTCGCATCCACCTTTCTGAGCAATTCCTCATCGAGTGTTATTGTAAGCCTCTCCTTCATCCCATCCTCCCTATCGTTCCCAAACGCGCAGTTTCATGTCGTTTTCAACCAGTTATCTCTGGAAAGGCTTAAATACCACTATGATGAAATATGATAAAGTATGATAAATTATGAAAAGAGGTTTTGTACAATGATAGAGAAGAGCACCCCTATAGGCATTCCTATGGCAAACGTGGGGAGCTATGCCATAATACACGATACAGTCCCGTACCTGACACGTCTTGGGGGAATCGGTGCAGTATCTCCAGGCCTCGCCGCAGAGGTGGCAAGGTTAGAACGGATGTTCACTGCGGATTTTCACGACATTTTGCCGCAAGGAAGCAATGTAACGGGCATAGGGATTGGGGCTATGTCTGCTTCGATTGCCGATAGAGCAATGAATAAGTTCCACGATCACACAATAGTAAGCCTGGACCCTTCACTGTCCAAGTTTGCGCATCTATCACTAGACCTGACACGCGAGGTGGACCCGAACACCGGGACTGCGGCGCTCAGGCCACGCTTCGGAGCTCCAAGTGTGGATTCGCAGCTCCTCCGGCTAAGTATAGCTCTTGCGTCAAGGGGGCGCAACGACGGCGTTGTGCTTGCGGAGGTTAGCTGCTTTACCGGCCGTACAATAACTGCGATAACCTCCCTACTATCCGGGAACGGAATCAGGGTCAATGCAGTGCTTCTGGGATTTGCATCAGAAGACGCGATGACTGTACTTCGCAGCAGCGAGACAGGCCCAAGGCCTGAGGTTGATACTATACACACCGCGACACACGGTGCTGAAAGCAGGAAAATGCTTGGTATCTGCGGCAAAAATGCTCCATTGAACCCGTTGAGCGGTGCAAGGAGATTCATACCCTTCACGGAGCATCCCGATTGGGTGGGAATCCCAGAGGAATATCATTCGGAGTTCGCCTCCCTGAGTCGGAGATACAATGCACTGATCATGGGAGCTCTAAAGAATCATGGTTTTGACTCATCTAAGCTGGGAGAGCCTGTGGAGCTCAGGCGGCCGCCTCAGGAAAGACCTCGCGTCAAGGTGTAATTATGGAAGGAAAGCCGCGCAAGCGCATAATAGGGGTCATGGGTCCTGGTGATGCCGATGAAAAGGAATCTGCCCTTGCGTACGAATTGGGTAGGCTCATAGCAAAGAACGGATGGATCACGCTCAGCGGCGGAATGGGTGGGGTTATGGACTCTGTAAGCAAGGGTGCCAAAGAAGCCGGGGGTCTGACCATAGGCATACTCCCAAACAACGATCCGTCTACATGGTCGCGATACCTTGACATACCAATTGTGACAGAGATGGGCCAGGCCAGGAATTGCATAAACGCACTATCGAGCGATGTAATACTTGCAGTTGGCATGAACCCTGGTACGGCTAGCGAAGTTGCGCTTGGAACAAGGAACGGCAAACCGGTAATATTGCTTGGAAACAGCAATGAGACTCTCTCCTTTTTCAAAAAGCTTGGCAGCGAAGTCTGCATTGCAAATACCGCAGAAGAAGCCATTGAATTGATAACGAAACTCGCCGAACAATCTGCCGGATCTTACGCTACGGCAGGCCAAGGTGCAAAGGCATAGCGGTGTCTGTATGAACTACGCGAACGAAGAATCACAAGGAAATCCAGCCAATAAAATAAGCATATCGACATCGATACTCTCAGCGGATCTTTCGAGGATCGGCAGCGTACTTGAAAGTCTGGAGTCCAGCGGTGCGGACAGCGTGCACATCGATGTGATGGATGGCCATTTTGTAAACAATATTGCTTTCGGTCCAGCCTTCGTAAAATCGATGAGAAGGCACACAGCCTTACCCTTCAAGGTTCATCTTATGATAGAAAAGCCTGCAGCATACGCACCGCAGTTCATAAGCGCGGGATCTGATCTGTTGATATTCCACAGGGAAACAGTTTCAGATGTGGCTGGCACAATTGACCAAATAGAGAGTCACGGGGCAAAAGCAGGGATAGCGCTAAACCCAGAAACACAGATTTCCGAAGCAGCGGAATTCATACCTCGCATATCTTCTCTGTTGATAATGGGCGTGAATCCTGGATTCGCAGGCCAGAAGTTCATTCCTACGGTATTGCCTAAGATAACCGAAGCTCGCAGACTCATCAGTGAAAAAGGACTGAGAACCGGGGTTGCGGTGGACGGGGGAATAAACTCCGCAACCGCTCGTGATGCGATAAGATCCGGAGCAGATGAACTCATAGCGGCAACATACGTCTTTGGGTCGGAAAACATAGCGGACGCAATAAGCAGCCTGAGAAACTCATAATAATACTCCTAATTTACTATTAAAGGGATCAATATGTCTGACACCAGCACAAACAAAGCAGCAGAACCCGCCGAGGCCGAGCGCCTCAGCAGGATGGCTTCTCAAGTACGCGAAGACATAATAAATACACTTGCCGAATCAAAATCTGGCCATCCTGGCGGCTCTTTAAGTTGCACCGATATACTCGTATCCCTGTACTTCTCCAAACTACGTCATGACCCTAAGAATCCAAAATGGCCAGACAGGGACAGGTTTCTTCTTTCAAAAGGGCATGCAGCTCCGGCATTGTACTCTGTCCTTGCCGAAGCCGGCTACTTCCCTAAGGAAGAGCTCAAAACCTTGAGGAAGATTAACAGCAGGCTGCAAGGACATCCTGATCCAAACAAGCTTCCTGGAATAGAGATACCCGGAGGACCTGAAGGCATCGGCCTCTCGGAAGGTGTCGGCATGGCTGCTGCCGCGAAGCTAGACGGCAGTCAGATAAAAATATACGTGCTGATGGGCGACGGCGAGCTTGACGAAGGCGAGGTGTGGGAGGCTGCAATGGCAGCCGTAAAGTTCAGGCTGGACAACCTCATTGCCATAGTCGACATGAACGGCCTGCAGCAAGAGGGCGCAACATCTGAGATAATGCCAACAGCATCGATAGCTGACAAATTCCGTGCGTTTAACTGGAATGTTCTTGAGATAAACGGGCATGATATTCCTGCGATACTTTCCGCTCTCGACAGAGCGTGCAAACACTCCGGTGCACCAACCGCAATAATAGCGAGTACGGTAAAGGGTAAGGGCGTGGGCTTCATGGAAGGCAAGGTCGAGTATCACGCAAAAACGCTCTCGCAGGACGCTGTGCAGAAGGCTCTGGAAAGCATCAAGGTTGATTGATATGGATGAAAACACAGAATCGATGCGGGAAGGAATAGGCGAGGTGCTCCTCGAGCTAGGCGACGCCAATCCTGACATCGTCGTTGTAGGTGCGGATACCACCGAATCGCTTTCGCTGGACAAGTTCGGGAAGAAATTTCCCGGCAGGCTGTTCAACGTGGGAATAGCTGAGCAGAATATGATAGGGGTATCCGCGGGCCTTGCGCTGTACGGCAAGAACGTATTCTGCGGCACGTATACGGTATTCATCGAGAGGGCTCTAGATCAGATACGGAACACATTGGGGTACTGCAGGCTTAATGTCAAGATCATAGGGTCACACACCGGAATATCCGTGGGTCCTGATGGGGGCAGCCACCAGGCGGTGGAGGACATTGCAATAATGCGGGCAATACCAAACATGAGGGTTGTGGTACCGTCAGATTCATACTCTGCAAAGGCTTTAGTACGGGAGATCTCCGAAATAAGGGGCCCATTCTATCTGCGGCTTATACGTTCAAAGGGGCCAGACCTTCACAAAGGCCAGAATGTTACTCTCGGAAAGGCAAACGTTCTAAGGGATGGCAACGACATTGCAATAATAGCGTGCGGCATAATGGTGTACGAAGCGGTCAAAGCAGCAGAGAAGCTTGGAAAGGAGGGGATACAAGCAATGGTTATCGATTGCCACACCATAAAGCCGATTGACGAAGAAACCATAGTAAACGCGGCAGAGAAGACGGGAAGGGTGGTAACCGCCGAGGATCACAACATCTACGGCGGCCTAGGATCTGCTGTCGCAGAGGTGCTATCACGGAGAAGGCCAACCCCAATGGGGATGGTTGCTGTCAACGATGTCTTTGGCGAGTCTGGAAAGGACACTGAGCTCATGGAGAAGTACGGCATAAATGAGAATGCGATATTCAAAAAGGCAAAAGAGATGATGAAATGAAGTTCTTTATCGACAGTGCGAACTTGGAGATGATAAGCAGGTTCACGGGCATGAACGTGGTGGACGGGGTAACGACGAATCCCTCGCTTCTCGCCAAGGAGGGTGCAGATCCGATAGAGCAGGCAAAAAAGCTTCTCAAGCTTGTTCCGGGCCCAGTGAGCATAGAGGTGGTGGCTACCGAGTATGCGGGGATGGTGGCCGAAGCACATTCAATATCCTCACTCGGGAGCAATGCGGTCGTGAAGGTGCCTATGACGAAAGAGGGCATGCGCGCCGTACACTCACTGTCCAAAGAAGGGATAAAAACAAATGTAACGCTGATCTTCTCAGCTGCGCAGGCGCTCATAGCCGCGAAGGCCGGGGCCTCTTATGTCAGTCCTTTTCTGGGAAGGCTCGATGACATAGGCTCAAGCGGCATGTCACTGCTTAGTGACATATGCTCCATATTCAGGAACTATTCGATAAAGACGGAGGTGCTCGCAGCAAGCATAAGGAGCACCATGCATGTGATAGAGGCTGCGAAGCTTGGAGCCGACGTAGTAACCCTGCCTCCTGACATCCTTGATAAGATGTTCATGCATCCGCTAACCGACTCAGGGATGAAGAAGTTCCTCGACGACTGGAAGGTTCTTGAAAAACAGTACGGGAACGTGTACATGCGCTCTGGGGGCGACTAAGGGGATGAACGGGCTATACCTCATGGCTCATGCGCAAGCTGCAGAATTCGCATGCATGGGTGGTTACCGGCTATAACAGATGGTGAAATGGCAATCACAAGAAGCGCACATGGTCATGCCTCTCCTGCAGATCTTAGGGCCGCCGTATCAACTATTCCTGTATGGCTTGTTGACCATGAAGGTGTTCTTGGGCCTGTCCTCCGTTCCACTCCGCAAGGTCCTGCTATACATGCCAAGCTGGTGGATTTCATAGCAATCCAGCGAAGAATCCCTGTGCGATTGGTAGAAGCGGAGATGTCCAGGCTAAAAGAGAAGTTTGGCACAGACGCGCTGCTCTACGCTATGCATCTGGAGTACGGAATTCCCTATTCAAAGATGATAAGCAGGATATATTTTCCGGAGCTCAATGAGCTCAGGCGCAACATCCCTCCGGATCCGGAGCTTTTAATGCTGCTGCGCTTGCTCCAGAAAAACGGAAAGAGGATACTTGTCTTATCAAACAGCAATGCTTACGTCGTGCAGGCAATGCTTGACGCAATGAATGTGTACGGTGTCTTCGATGGCATACTCACAGTAGAGTCCTTCAGGGGCCTTGTAAGGCCCAAGCCATACGCTGAGGCATACTTGTATGCCCTTGAGCGCGCTAGAAATTCCGACAGAGTTCCTGCGCCGCATGACGCGCTGTTCGCCGACGACAATCCTGAAAACCTTACCACTCCAAAGCAGCTCGGAATGCTGACTGTGTTGGTTGGCGGAAGGCCCTGCAGGGAAAAAGGCCATCTAAGGGTCGATACCTTCAAGGAAGTCCTAAGGACAGCTTTATGATCTTCAGAATAGGTTGATAGCGATCCATCTAACGATCTTCTTCATCATTAGGTAAGGCTTCCCACTATTCTTCTTAACGTCCTTAATTAGCGGCTTATACCTGCTTTTTTCTTCAGCGCTTAGCTTGCCCTCCTTCACTATAGTCTGCTTCTTGCCATCTATAACCTGTGTTTCCGTCTTGCTGATTATGTCCTTCTTGACCATTGCGTACCATTCGTCCAGCGTGTTTCCGTGGGTCTTGATCATGCGCATGAAATCCTTCATCTTTATCCTTCTCCTCTTTCCTGTCCTGTCTTCCTCAGCCGCAGGTATCAGGGCCGCTTTGTCTGAGATCTCTTCTATGTCTGCCTGAGAGAATCCCATAGTCGCCCTGGCAAGCCTTCCGAAGCTTATCCTTGATAGCGGCATCTTTCTCGTGTTGTAGATGAATGCCTGTTTCCTTGTCTTGTAGTCCGGCGGCGGTATGTATATTGCCTCCCCGAACCTCTTGCTCCTCTTCAGCGCCGGGTCAATGTCCCATGGCTGGTTCGTCGCCCCTATCACGAATATCCCCTCGGGGTTCTTCTCAACCCCGTCCATCTCCTGCAGGAACTGGTTCACAGCCATCCTCATATAGCTCTGCTGCTCGCCTCCCCCTCCGCCATCCCTCTTCATGCCAAGCGCGTCTATCTCATCGAAGAAAAGGACAACAGGGGTGTTCTGCCTCGCCTGCTCGAAAATCGCATGCATGTTCTTCTCCGTATTGCCTGCGTACATGTCCACGATCTCGTTTATCCTCGCTATAAGTACATTGGAGCTAGTTTCGCCTCCTATGGCATTCACAAAATAGGTCTTTCCGCAGCCCGGAGGCCCATAAAAGATAACCCCTAGTCCCAGTTTCTTACCGTATATCTTGAGCAGTTCGGGCTTCTTTATCGCGAGTATTATATTTTCATAGATGAGCTTCTTCTCCTTTTCCATTCCCACTACGTCCTTGAACGTTATGCTCGACTTGTGCCACTTTACCTTCTTTATCTGCCCCTCCTCGCTGACAGTCTTGTTTTCGTATCCTCCTGCGGTCACTTTCGCCCCTGTTCCGGGAGCCGCCTGCGCTGGTGCCGGGGTCACTTCTGTGCTAAGTTTTGTCTTAAGCTGCTCCAGCCTCGCCTTCGCCTGTTCATAGCCCGGGTTCCTGCCGATCGCCTTCTCGTACCATTCCTTGGCTCCCTGATAGTCATGTTGGTACTCTGATATTATCCCCATTACATAAGGCGCATCGTAGCTATCCGGCTCCATGTCCATGACAGCGTCAGCGTCCCTTGTTGCCTCTGTGTATTTGTTGAGTATTGCATACGATAGCGCCCTGTTGAAATAGGCACTTGCGTACTTGGGATCTGCTTCTATCGCCTTGCTGTACCACTCGATCGCCTCATCGAACTTATTCTCCTCGAAGGCCTTGCCACCCTTTGTGTACATCTCCTTCGCTGTCGGATTGTTTGTGCCTTCCTTCGGCGTTCCTTCACTCATCCCTCTCACGCGCTAAAATAAGCTTCTGTATCTTTTATATATACTCTTTTGTGATATTTATACCTTCTGAGCCCTGGATCGATCTCAACGGATCACAGCGCTTCCTGCTTGCCCGCCTTTCCGTCCCGCATTCCTTCCATCCTGTCAAGAAGCTCGTTCAGGGCCCTGTCAACCTCGGCGATATGCCTGTCCTCCCTGCTGACGCTGCTTAGGCTGAACGATCCGAATCTGCTGAGAAGCGCAGAGGCCTCTTCGTTCAGCTTCTTGAGATCACTATCCCTGGTCTTGTAAGTGCCCTTCAGCTGGTTGACCATGAGCTGGCTGTCAGAATATATGCGCAGTTCCGCATCGCTCCCATACTCGCTTGCCTTCTGCAAAGCTTTTATCAGCGCAAGATACTCTGCCTGATTGTTGGTCTTTATTCCGTTGTAAAAACTCTCCCTTGCAATCACCCTGCCTTTCCAGTCAAGAAGCTGGTATCCTGATGCGCTTTTGCCAGGATTAGATCTCGACGCACCGTCTGTGTATACGTAAATTATCATTTCAAAGTTCCTCAAATGGCATGGGCGTTTCCCCGCCTGTCACAGAATTTACAACGTTTCTGACAACGCATTCATTGCAGGGAGTTTCTACTCCAGTCACTTGACCCTCCTCTTTCCCTTGGGTTGTTCGATCCCCATGATCCTCTCCACTTTTCTTATCATTGCCGCCCTCTCATATTTCTCCAGCTTTACCGCCGCCTCCTCGTAATCAAGCAACCTCGCAACGCGCGCTGCAGTCATTCCAGAATTATCGGTATTCAGAGGATCAGCCCCTTTGTTTATTAGAAAATGTATGGTGGGGATGTGGCCTTCCGAAGCGGCGAGATGGAGCGGAGTGATTCCTAAGTCACTTTTTGCGTTTACAGGAACACCATGGTCAACAAGCAACGCCACCGCATGGATCCTTCCATTTCTCGCTGCTTCATGGAGCGGAGTCAAACCCTCGTTGTCTAGAGCATCGATATGGGTTGTGCTTCTCATCAGAAGCTCGACAAGCGGCTCATCTATAACACTAAACGCATTGTGCAATGGAATCCTGCCTGTGCTGTCCCTTGCGTCTGGATCAGCGCCGTTCTCCATAAGGAACTTAGCCACTTGAAGCCTATCTACCCTCGCTGCTTCCTGGCGCGGAATCAAACTTCCCATCGCTGCTTCATGGAGCGGAGTTCTGAGCTTATCGTCAGCGATTCTTGGATCGGCTTTCATCTCTACCATAAATGTTACAACGGTAATGTCTCCCCTGAGTGCCGCATCATGAAGCACTCCCTGCCCGAACTCGTTCCTGACATTGGGATCAGCGCCCCTTCCGATTAGGTCTCTGGCCTTTTTCAAGTCTCCCGCTTCTATTGCTTCAACAAATGCACTGTCTATGAGTGCGCGTCCTTCCATAATATCCACGATCAGCAGCAAAGCCAGAGCCTTCCCGTTTTCAATATATACAACTTGGTCTATAAGGTTTTAAACCTTCATCAATCTTACTCACAGAACATCTGCCGACTATCTGACCGCTGCATTGCGCAGGTCTCCTATCCTGCCAAAATCGAGGGTTTCGCCCTCCCCTATGCATAATGCACGCATACTGTCAACATCAAGCATCTTTTTGAATATCGGTGCCATGCCATCAACCCTCTCGGCATTGACGCCTACCCCCTCTGCGAAATAGTTCATCGCAGGCAGTACTATTATCTTTCTACCGTCATTTGTCTTCCCGTAGAGGAAGCATTTCAACTTTTCCCTAACGCCGAGGTCGCTGTACACCGTTATCGCGGGATGCAGATGGCCCATCACGAGCAAATCGCCAGTACCCGCATTAGGGAGCTCCTCTCCGTGGAAGAATAGGATTCCAGATAGAATGGCTTCCTGCCTGTGTATTTCCAGGCCTAGCGGCACCTTCAGCCTTTCGATGAAATTGTCGTGGTTGCCTTTTATCAGCGTTATCCTACTGATACGGAGCTCGTTTCTCAGGAATATGGCCAAATCCCTGAACTCATTGAATTCCTCCCTGTGCACTTCAGAAAATTCGTTCTTTATGTCTCCGTCTATTATGATCCTTTCCGCACCTGTCTTATCTATGGCTTCGGCCACAGCCTCCTTTATCCCATTAAGGTTTACCTTTGGGAGGAACGTTCCCCTGTCTGCCTTCACCCCTTCGTATCCCAGATGCAGGTCAGAGCACGCTATCGCCGAGAGTTTTTCTATGTATAGCAACGGCAGTCCATCTATTATCTCTATTCCCTTACCAAGTCTCATCTTTTCGCCGGTTTGCCTATCCTCGAGAGAACCTGCTTCTGAAGTTCCCTTATCCTTTTCCTCCTGTCCTTCATCATTATGACATCTGCAGACCCGAACGTAACCAGCAAATGCGCTATCGGTGATGGCACTTCCGTCTCTATAACAGCGTGCCTTATCTCCCCTCCACTAACCTTCCTCAGTATCTCTTTTGTGCGCGGGAGATCCATGACATCATCGAATATCTCCCTGTAAGTCTCCTTTATTATCGGGAAGTCCTGGCTTATCTCCTCAGCTGCCTTGAGTATGAGCTGCGAGTTTATCTGTTGCTTCCTCACACTTATTTTCTTCCCCTTGTAGTTCCTGAGAACCATGAAGCTTCTCGCGGCATTGTGCCTGAACCTTCTCCTCATCATCTCCGTCCTTCTTATATTCCTCCTTAGCATGTTTGCTATGTCTGCTTCTTCAGCCTCCTTCATTATCACTTCAACATCGCTCTTCCTTACATTCACTGAAGGCTCAAGGCCTATCACAAACCCGTTATCGTTTATGTTCACTGCAACGTCAGTCTCGTACGCGTCCCCAAAGAGTATCGCGAATACTCTAGAAAGGGCATCGTTTACCCGCCTTCCATACAGGGTGTGGAAGATAACGAGCTTCTTTTCAGATTCGCTGTCCCTCGTAATCTCCACCAGTATGAGCTTGTCATTTGGCATGTATCCTGTGTACAGTAGCTGCTCTGCGAAGTAGTTGAAGATCGATGCCTTCGCGTTCTCGTCTATGGGCATCCTGTCCAGGATCTTCCTGCTCCCAGTATCTGGCCTAAGCCCAACTTTCGAGAGCAGCATCGCAGATCTTTTGTTCCTCTTGATAGACTTGCTTACCGCAGAGGCGAGTTCTTCCCTGAAGCGCCCTATCTCCAGTGCAAGTTCATAGGTGAGCGGCAGCTGCTCGGAGAACCATGGGGGTATCGTTGGCACCTCACCCTGGGCATCGCTCACGTAGCATTTCATGACCCTCGATGAATCGAACCTGTAAGGCCTGCCGCCGAGAACAAAAACGTCTCCGGGTTTGAGCCTCGAAAGAAATTCCTCCTCTATGCTGCCTACCCATTTGTTTCCAGCGGTAACAACGTCTATCGCCACTTCGTCAGGTATGGTTCCCAGATTCAGGAAGTATATGAGTCGGGTAAGCTTACCCCTTCTTCCGAAAGTACCCTCCTTCTCATCGTACCATATCTTCGCATACACCCTCCTGCTCTCCAGGCCAACGTACATGCCCGAGAGATACTCCAATAAGGATATGAAATCCTTTCTCGGCAGGTTATGGTAAGGATACGCCCTCTTTATCACAGAATACGCCTCATCGACGTTCCATTTCTTTGTCTGCGACATGCCTACTATGTGCTGCGAGAGCACGTCGAGCGCGTTCTTCGGTGTGCTGAACGAGTCTATATGCCTTTTCTTGGCTGCGTCAAGCATGACCGAGCATTCCACAAGATCATCCCTATTTGTGACCACCGTCTCCCCTCTCGCCACGTCGTTGAAGCTGTGTCCGCTCCTTCCTATCCTCTGCACTGCCCTGGCTACGCTCTTAGGCGAACCTATCTGCACCACATTGTCTATGGATCCGATGTCAATCCCAAGTTCAAGGCTTGTCGACGAAACTACGCACTTAAGCCTGCCCTTCTTCAGCAGCTCTTCGACCCCGAGCCGTGTCTCCCTTGATAGGGAACCGTGGTGAGCGGCAATCGAAGATTCATTATACCCAAACCTCTTCCCGAGGTTGTAGACCACCCTCTCCGTCCCGCTCCTCGTGTTAGTGAATATAAGCGTTGTCTTGTTCTTTTTGATTATCTTGTCTAGCATTCCGTATATCGATTCCTCTATGCTCCTGTCTGTGGCATTCACTATGTCCTTCACTGGGCTCATCGCTATGAAGTCCATCTTCTTGTTCCATGTCGCGTCTATTATGTGACAGTCCCTCTCCTTGGAATCTCCCTCATACCCTACGAGGAACCTCGCCGCTTCATCAAGCGGATGAAGCGTGGCTCCAAGCCCCACCCTTACGAAGTCATGGCCTATGAGTTCCGAAAGCCTTTCTATCGACAGAGAGAGATGCACCCCCCTCTTGTTATTGGCCAGCTCGTGCAGCTCGTCAACTACAAGATACTTCACGTGAGAAAGGCTCTCCGCAAATTTCGGAGAATTAAGTATTATTGCAAGGGTCTCCGGCGTCGTGACAAGTATGTTCGGCGGCGTTCTGAGCATCTTCTGTCTGTCCTTCTGCGGTGTGTCACCTGTTCTTATCCCTACTGTTATCCTCTTCAGGTCGATCCCTATGCCCGCGTAGATCTCGTCCAGCGGACCGCTGAGGTTCCTGTATACGTCGTTATTCAGAGCTCTGAGTGGCGATACATATATGCAGTACACTTTACTCTCAAGCTTTCCTGCCATTGAGAGATTCATCAGGTCGCTGAGTATCGCTGTGAATGCTGAAAAAGTCTTTCCACTGCCGGTAGGCGCGGTGATGAGTATGTTCCTGCTGTCTTTTATTAGCCTGAACGAATATCTCTGCGGAGGCGTCAGGTCACTGTACCTAGATTCGAACCACTTCCTTATGAATACGTTAAGGCTCTCAAGGCTCTCCTCCCGGCTGAACGGCTCCTTATAGTAATCAATCATCATACCAGCTAGGAAATGCGAATATTATACGAATATTTATAATACTATCAATAAATATCTATCTCTTGGTGGCATGGCTGGAAAAACGGCTAAGAACAGGAAGCAGGCTGTCCTGGATAAGATAAAGGCACTAGCGCGCGCAAGGGAGATCAACAATCTCCTTGCCAAAGGTGCTCTACAGAGTGAGGCCCTGCAAAACGCAGGAGAGGACAGACCTGCGGATGAGTCGCACGTGCTTGATCTATTGAGCAGCAACAGGGAGGAATCACAACAAGGATGGATGCAGAAAAAGAAAAAGGGGAATAAGCCCAAGAAGGAACATGCCTCTTAATATTCACTGCTCCTTTCCTGAACCTCCCTTACCTACGGAGAGTCTTACTCCATTAGGGTCCCTTGTTATGGTTATGTCTAGGTCATCGCTACCTAGCATATGTCTGAGTTCTTCATAAGTGTACGAACCAATGTCTCTGTCTCTTCCTTCGCCCTCGCCCTTGTTTTTCAGGATTTCGGCCCTCCTTTTTATCACGGCCTCCTTCTCTATCGGCGTGTACACCAAGCCTAGCTTTGGATTCTCCGCACCGTAGACATCCTCAATTCCCAGCTCCATGAATTTGTAGCCTTCATCCTGGTATACGAACGGAAGGACAGCGCTGAACTCAGCCCTTATCTCCTCAGAAAGCTTTCCCACCGTCTTTTTGTCCCCGGCTATCACGAAATCGTCGCTGTTCAGAAAACCGACGAATGCATTCTTGTAGTTCTCATTGACCTTGTCCTGCATCAGCTGTGAGACAAGCCTTAGTATAGTCATTCCAGCCTGCGTGCCGTACCTGCCTGCAAAAGCGGCAAGACCGTCAACCCTGAAGCGTCCTATCTCGTACTCACTGCCTCCTTCCCCTATTGCACGCTCTACTGCGTCTGATATCTTCTCCTCGTTCGGTAGGTCTATCAGCGGGTCGAATCTCTTCCCCTTCTTCCTGAGGAAAATGGTCACAAGGCCCCTCAGCTCAGCCGGATCGAAAGGCTTCTTCATGTAATAATCCGCGCCGTACTTTATCCCCTTGAATCTGTTGGATGTCGCGCTCATCGCACTGACTATAATAACTACCGTATCCCTGAGCTTGGGGTCCATCTTTATGGACTGGCATATTTCAAGGCCGTCTATCCCCGGAAGCATCAGGTCTAGCACCACAAGGTCTGGTTTCTCATACCTTATCCTTTCCAATGCTTCCATGCCATTGTAAACCTGCGCTATCTCGAATCCCCTTCCAACAGAAAGTGCCATAAGATTGTTTATGTTCTTATCGTCCTCAACTATGAATATTCTCCTGATCACTGGTTTCTCCTGCAGCACGTAATACGTGGGGATGCCACCGCTGCTCCTAGATGCGATCGCATTGGCCTTCTCAAGTTCGGCCAGGCTCCTCTTCAGCATCTCCTCGTCGATCTCCATCTCCAATGCAAAACCGCGCAGCTCGTTGTATGTTACCTCCTGCCTCTCGTTAATCAATGATATCAGGTCTGCTTCAGCATCCTCCAAACTCTTCATCCGATCGCCGTAGAGTATAACCATGCAAAATATATTATTGCTTATTGCGTGCCAGTACACTGCAGATTACTCTCAAATCTCGCAAGCCTTTTAAAGACAAGCCTCTAAAGCTTACTATGGCAGTACACCACGGCCACGCAAGGAGAAGGATGCCCATCAGGGTGCTCTCGGCAGCCGTATTGATAATTTTCGCAGTGCTGGCTCTGGCTTTGCTGCTGGGCTCAGGTGTGCGCACAATAAGCACGAGCGAGGCCGCAACTCTGAAACCCGGAACCGGGGTTTATTTCGGGATCAAGGGCATCTCTGGTACTGCTGTCCTCTATCTAATAAACTCATCCAACGGTACATCGGCATTCTACCTTAGCAATTACCCAATCCTTGAGAACCCTATAAAGGTATTCGCCCTGCGCAACGGCGGCATAGCAAACGTAAGCACCTCCGCATCAGGGACGGCCACCCTGCAGATAAAGCTCATAAGCGCAAGCGCAGCGGCGGCAGATGTGGAGCTTACACCAATACCTCTGGGAATAAATCTGCGGCAGAGCTCCTTCATAAGCCCCATATACCCTATCGCATTCTATGCCAATAGCTCCGCAACGCCATCTACATCGCCAACAACAATTGCGGCTACCACTACCATTTCCCAGGCGTCCACCACCACTGTGCAGAGCCAGCAGAGTGCACCTAGCGTAAACATCACCGAGGCCATGCAATTCGCCAACGGCACGTACATCGGCATAATAATGAACGATTATCGCAACCTGTATCTGAAGGCGCAAAACTGCACACCTCCAGTCTACAATTCCACACTCAAGATCAAGACAGGGGAGAATCCTAACGGCCCGCTGAGCTTTTACAACATCAGCTACACGACTCCTACTGATATAACCTGGGCTGTGTCTGGCGTTAGCGAGTATGTATACTTCGTTAACTACACCACTGTAACACGCTCGACGCAGTACAACCGTGTTGCCGTCTCGCTGCAGTTGAATGACTCTGCGCACACTGTGCTAGGCGTGAAATTCTCCGGCCTTTACGCAGGATTCAACTACACACAGCTGAGAAACGCATACAATTTCCAGAGCAGCATAGGAAACAACTGCGCCGCATACATACAGTGATGTATTCGCCTGGTTCCGTATGCGAGTTCAGTAAGCGGAAGCGTCATGTTCTCAGCCGAATCTCTCTATTATCCTGCTAAAGAGCTCAGCAAGATCATCCAGGCTCTGCTTGGAGACGCATTCGTTCGCAGAATGCGCACCTTCTCCCTCGGGACCTATCTTTATCACAGGAACATCAAGTTCATTGGCCAGCACGTTCTCGTCAGAAACCGAGCTACCGTACGCTATCTCTGGTTTTCCGAATCCATCCCTTATTATATCTAGCACTTTCCTTACCTGCGGCGCCCTGATATCAGTGATGTATGGCTGTAGGAAAGGCGTTTCCCTCTCCTTCACGCTCACGACAACTTCTGCTCTTCCATCCACTTCTCCTGATTCCTGCAATTTTTTCACGAATCTCTCAACCCTCGTCCGCCCGTCCTCCGTTGTCCCTGGTGGCACTATTCTCATGTCTATCTCAAAGTGCGCCGCCTCCGGCAGGCTCAGTCCTTTCGACTCGCCGTGCATAGCCCTGACGAATACCTCGTCACTCCCCAGCCTGCTCTCACTCCTAAGCTGCATCTTCTCGATGCTCGCCATTATCGTTGCAGCCTCTTTTATGGCGCTGACCCCAGCCGCCCTGTTTCCCTGGTGGGCAGCCCTTCCTTTCACATCAACGCAGATAACGCTTCTGCCGCCTCTTCCTACTGTCACTGCCGTGACTCCAGATGCCTTCTCTCCTATGTTCATGGGTGGCTCGGGCGATACTATTATGGAGGCATCATTCAGCCAGGCGCTCTCCTTCCTTACTGCCGCCCACGCCCCCTTTGAGATGTTCTCTTCGTCGGCGCATAACAGCAGCTTTACCTTACTACCTCTCATGCTCTCCGCAGCTGCGAGGACAGCGGCAATGCCTCCCTTCATGTCATACGCTCCAAGCCCGTAAAGCATACCCTCCTTTTCGATAAGCGAGAACGGGTCCGTCTTCCATCCTGATGCCACCGGCACAGTGTCCATGTGTGCGAGAAAGAGTGCAGGCCTCTTTCCCTTCCCTTTTTCAGCCAGAAGATTGAATCTTCCCTCGCTTATATACTGCCTCCTTACTTCGAATCCGTGCTCTTTAAGATAATCCTCAAGGAAGGAACCCATCCTGCCCTCGTTTGGGAATACCGATTCTATGCCCACCATCTTTCTTAGGACTCCTTCAATCTCCATCCAATCCCCTCCCAAGCCCGACAAAGTGTTCAAGACCATCAAGCCTAGCCACGCCCTCCCTCCTGTTCAGCTGCATCACAGCAAGGCTTCTCATCTCGCCGCTTATCTCTGCGTGGTTGGGCAGTATGCCTGCGAAATGTCCGCCATAAAGTGCAAGGGTGCGCGGTATCGGAGTAGAAAGATTTGCCTCTGCATAGATGCAGCAGCCCTCAGGCTCGCTGCCGATGTGTAAGAGCCTTGCAGCAGTGAGCATTACGCTAAGTCGGTTTCCCCTATGCTCAGAAAGCACTATTATATCCGTAAACTCTGCTATGCGTATGGCACCTCTGCCAGTGCCTATAGTTTCGCGCTCCACAAGAGCCATGCCTGCAAGCTCCCTTCCCCTGTGCAGTATTGCAAGCAGGTTCTCCTGATTCGCTATCGATGACCTTGCATCCGCTTCAGGATATCCATATGTGCTGCTCATGAGGCTTACCATATGCTCCATGCCTACGCGCTCTCCCGAAGCTGTTACAAGCCCCAGGCCACCTACCATCTCTGCCTTTCCTGCCCCGCCAAATACCTTTGCCGAGTACCCTTTCCTCATGGCTCCGATAAGAAGTTCTTGAAGGGCCTCTCTCTCGGCTTTTGCATAAGCGCTTCTGACACTTTGCTCGAACGTTTCCTGCACCGCAGGGGTAAGCCTTCTTTCTTCTGTGCTGTAGCCTATGTAAGGCACCACGTAATCTCTTCCCTGTATCCTCATTGTCAGTTCGGCCTCGATGCTCGCGCCCACACCCCGCAGCTCCTTCCTCAGGTACTCCATAACCTCTCTGTTCACTGGCACGCGTATGCTAAGCCTTGACCATTGGCCATCATTCTCAACCATCCTGACTCCATGTTCAACAATCCCAACGAGCATCTCTGCGCGCTCCTCATTATCCACCCTTAGGTTAAGGAAACCTTTCAGTCTGCCGTACCCCGCAGGGCCTACGTATCCCCTGGGCCCGATGCTGGACTGCGGAGGATTTGTGTTGTAGAATCTTTGCGCCATTTCTTCACTTAATCTATTCTTTCCTCTAATCGTCATGATGAATCCTCTCATGGGTATGGAATATGAAACAGCCAAGATATATAAGCCTTACTACGAATTACGGTGGTATAATTTCGAAAATCGTAATAAGGAGCCTACAGCTACTCCTCCGCTTCAGCACCCTCGGCATCCTTTTCATCGCGAGCCTTCTTCTTCTGAGGCCCGTACACCGGCAGTGTAAACCAGAAGATGCTTCCCCTTCCTGGTGCGGGTATCTCCGATATCCTGCCTCCGTGCAGAGTGACTATCTCCTTTGTTATGGTAAGCCCCAGGCCTGTGCCGGCTCCCTGCTGCATCGTCAGCCCCTTCCTCTGCAACTGGAAGAATTTCTTGAAGAGCTTAGGCCTATCTTCCTTAGGTATGCCTATTCCTGTGTCCTGCACCTCCACCCTGATGTTCTTGCCTTTCCTGAATACCTTGACGTTTACGCTTCCCTGCTCTGTAAACTTTATCGCATTCCATATCAGATTTACGAACGCCTGTATGAGCCTATTCGGGTCTGCCTCTATCTCGGGCACATTGTAATCCACGCTGAACGTGAATTCAAGTCCCTTCTTTCTTGCAGCATCCGCAAGCGCCTGTATGCTGGGATTGTCCTTAAGTACATTGAAATTAACCTGCTGCAAGTCCAGCTTTATCTTTCCCGAAGAGAGCTTCGCAGCATCAAGTATCTGCGCTATCAGCTGCAGCAGCCTGCCGGACTCCTCTCTGACTATAACCATCGTCTTCTCCTGCTCCTGCGTCAGTTCGCCGAACTGCTTCTGCAGCATGAGCTTGGTGTACCCTATTATGCTAGTGAGCGGCGTGCGCAGATCATGCGATATGTTGTATATGAACTGGGTTTTCAGCTCGCTCTCCATCTTCGTCTTCTGCATCTGCTTCGATACGAAATCGAGATCCCTCTTGAGCTTGTCAACGAGCGCTTTCGTGGCAAGCTCCCTGCCAATTAGCATATAATCGACCTCTCCGCCTACCCCCGACCTGACTGCGCGTATGCTGAAGCTGAAAGGGATCGCCTCGCCATTGTCTTTCCTGGTGAGCACTATCTCCGTTTCGGAAACGTGTCCGTTGGCCTTTGCGTATCCCAGCGCAGAGCTCAGTTTTCTCTGGCTCTCCTCATCATGACACACCGACGCGAGCGGTATCTCCTTCATCGCTTCACCATCATATCTGAGGATCCTCGCCGCGCTCCTATTGGCGTTCTTCACATAGCCGACGTTGTCAAGAATCAGGACGGCATCGCCAGAAAACCTTATTATCTCCTCTATGTTTTTTTGTGCGTTCTCAAGGTACCTTGTTATGTCCTTCGAAACAACAAGCGAGAAGCCCGCAGCGCTTCTATGTGCTCTTATCGCAACGTCAATCTGCTGAGCTCCTGGGGCCCCGAGCCTCGCTTTCCCCAAGTACTGCTCGCTTTTTTCTTCCAAGATCCATCTGAGCATCTTTCCGTCGTCTACAATCTCGCCTATCCATGCTCCCGCCTTGTCTTCGCTCTCCGACCTGAGGATCTCCTCTGCGTTCCTGCTAATCCAGGATATCCTGCCTTTTCCGTCAAGCAGTACGAAGAACTCGGCATCACCTCTTCCCATCATCTCCTCCCTGATCGCGAGAGCCTCTGCGTCAGAAAGGTCTGTCATCATCACGTGCATCGCGCTCTCGCTTATCAATTCAGCGGTGACCTTGAACATCCTCGCCCCGATGCTCGTCTTTACCGGGAAGCCCCGTCCAAGCTCCGAAACCCCCTCAGCATCGATCCCGAACAGCTCCCCTGCACTCTTGCCGACTATCTCCTTCGACGGCTTTCCGATAATGTTCAGAAGCTCCTTGTTAGCCTTCACAAGATTGCCGCTCCTGCCGAGTATTGCCTGCGGAGCCGCATTATCGAAAGCGGCATTGAAATATTTTGCCGCATTCATGCCCTTTTCCTTCTCTATCCTCGAGCCGTACGCGTGGCTTGCAAGATCTAGTACCGGGCCAAGCACCTCGGCTGCGCCTCCGAACGCCTCCTCCCTGCGGGACAGCAGGGTTATTGCGCCAAGGGCCTTGCTCTCCGTAGTGAGCGGAAGTATCATGCAGCTCTTGAATCCATTGTTGTAATAGTTTATGAGCTCGGAAAACGCCGAATATCCGCTTAGGTTGTAATCCGTATAAGGTTTCCTCGTGTTCAGCGCAAACTCCTCGGCGGTGCTTGCCCTCTCGCCCTTCTTTGCAGTGTTCCTTATTATCACATCGTCGGCACCTAGGGCTCCTTTGAGAAAGCTTCCCACCCTGCCCAGGAACTCTTCGACTCCTGCTTGCTCGCTGCACAGCCTGGCCATCTGAGAGACAAGATCGTTTACCTGAAGCGCCTCCACACAAAAACCATTAAAGAATCTCCATTACAATATTCTTATACGTAGCGCAGCAGAGATTTTATGAAGATAAAAAGCGTATCGGAATGCGCATTCCTGATTGACGGCAAGTTAGCCACGCTGAATCTCGCAAAGGGGCAGCGTGTCTACGGGGAGGAGCTCCTTATTCACGAGGGCAGGGAATACCGGCTATGGAATCCGTACCGGAGCAAACTTGCAGCCGCGATAATGAAGGGAATGCGTCACATCGAACTCCGTAGAGGCGACAACGTACTTTACCTTGGCGCGGCTACGGGCACGACCAGCAGCCATATCAGCGACATGGTCGGCAGCGAAGGCACCGTCTACTGCGTGGAGATCTCGGAGAGAAGCATGCGGGACCTTCTAAGGGTATGCGAAGCCAGGGAGAACATGCTGCCGATGCTGAAGGACGCAATGGACGCAATGGCGTATTCCGATGAGGTGGGCACCGTCGATGTGATATACCAGGATGTCGCCGCAAAGGACCAGGCGGAGATACTTCTCAGGAATTCTGAACTCCTGAAGTCCGGAGGCATAGCATACGTCGCGATAAAATCGCAGAGCATAAGCATATCGAGGGCGCCTTCCGAAGTGTATGGCGAGTTTCTAGAGAAGGTATCCCGAAGATTTGAAATCCTGGAGCGGATTGACATTGAGCCTTACGACAGCCTGCACCTCTTCGTGGTGCTCAGGAAGAGGTGACGCAGTGCTCACGCTAGGCTTGGAAAGCAGCGCACACACGTTCGGCGCGGGCATAGTCGATGATGGCAAGGTCCTTGCCAACGCGAAAGCCATGTACGACATAGGCGCAGGGGGAATGGTTCCATCGAAGGTGGCCGAGTTCCATGCCCTGAATGCGGCAGGCGTGATACGCGATGCGCTGGATAAGGCCGGCATAACGCTTCGCGACCTCGAGGGCATAGGGTACACCCGCGGTCCTGGTTTGGGTCCGTGCCTTCAGGTTGCACAGCTATCCGCAAGGACGCTCGCCCATAGGCTGGGCCTCGGGGTTGCGATGGTGAACCACTGCGTTGCGCACATCGAGATAGCCAAGCATGCATCGGGGCTGAAAGACCCAATAGTATTATACGTGAGCGGCGGCAATTCCCAAATCCTCAAGCTTGCCGGGAAGCCGTTCCGGCATTATCGCGTGATAGGTGAGACGCTTGACATAGGAATCGGCAACATGCTCGACTCGCTGGCAAGGAAGCTCTGCCTTAACCCTGCATGGGGATCTACGGTAGCGAAGACTGCCGAAGGCGGGAACTACATAGAGCTTCCTTACACTGTGAAGGGAATGGACTTCTCATTCACAGGGCTTCTCACAAGGGCAGAGGAGCTTGCAGCTAAAATGAGCCCCAAAGATATCTGCTTTTCTGTGCAGGAAACTTCGTTTGCGATGCTCTGCGAGGCATTGGAGAGGGCGCTGCTCCTGACCAATAGCAAGGAACTATGCGTATGTGGCGGGGTCGCGCAGAGCACGAGGCTGCGCAGCATGCTCACCTCACTTGCACGTGAGAACAAGGCGAGATTCGGATACGTAGAGAACGAATTCAATGCAGACAACGGAGCAATGGTGGCATTCACCGCAGAGAGGATGCTCCTTCACGGGGCATCCACAAGCCCTGAAAACTGCGACATAATGCAGCGCTACAGGGCCGAAGAGGCTGCTGTATTCTGATGGTAACAATGAGAAAGCTATCGCGCGGAGCAGAGGCAACGATCTATCTTACGAAGATATTTGGCAAAGAAGCCGTTGTAAAGATCAGGGAAAGCAAGGGCTATCGCGTAAGGGTCCTTGACGAACGCATAAGGTACTACCGTACAAGGAGCGAAGCCCGGACAATCTTTCGCGCAATGGCCGCGGGTGTACCCGTGCCTACGCTATTCGGAGTCGCCAGATTCTCAATATGCATGGAGAAGCTGGAAGGCGTTCTCCTAAAAGACTCTAGGATAACCCCGAGGCAGATGCGCTATGCAGGAGCCATCCTTTCACTGCTGCACAACAGCAATATAGTACACGGGGATTTTACTCCCGCGAACCTAATCGCAAAAGGAGGGAAACTACATGTGATAGATTTCGGACTGTCCGAATCAAGCAACAGCTACGAAGACAAGGCAGTTGACCTGCTGCTGATGAAGCGTGCGGTGTCCGGTCCCCTCTATAAGCACTTCTCCGATTCCTACTTCTCATCAAGCAGATCCTCCAAGGCGGTACTCGCAAGGCTAAGCGAGATCGAGTTAAGGGGCAGATACCGGCTTAGGACTCTTGGGCCAGCAACTCCTGGAAAGAGCAGCGGGAACCAGAGATCCCAAACCCCACAGCGGCAGGGATAAAAAGGCTAATGTCTAATTCTCGTTTCAATGGTTGGGAGAAGAGTGCCTAAAGGCTGGTTAGCGGCGGAGGCGGAGAGAAGGTACTGGTTCGTCTTCCTTGGTACCTTCCTATTTGCCACGACTCTAATCACGTTCACTGCAGACTACCTGCACTCCTTCAATAACTGGGGAGCTCTTGTAGCAAGCATCCTCTCCCCGCTTGTAATCCTGACTGTTGTACTGATGCGCAAAAATAAGAGCTACCATGGATTCAGAAAGCAGAACGACATAATACTGGTGATCTCCATGATCATAGTCACAGCATCGCTTTACGGCTACATCCTCGAAGCTGGCACTTCCGGATTTTCAGTTGAGATCCCCTCGCTGGTTATATCAATAATGCTTGTTGCTAGCAGGTTCGTATAGGCGCGGCTATGGACTCCTTGATACACGAAAAACTGAAAAGAAGGGCATACTCCTACCTCTTTCTAGTATTCGTCTCAATTCTAGTGACGCATTATATCCTGTTTATAATAACAGAGGTCCTTCCGGGGGTCCATCACCGCAACTATTCCGGAACGCTCAACATAGCTTCGTATATTGTTCTTGCTGTCTCTGCAGCAGGTTTTGCATACAGCATGCTGCGCATTGGCAATGATTCCCTTTCCGACCTAAAACACCAGAATCGCATAAGGCTCGCACTCACTGCGATAGCTCTCATCTGCGGTATAATCGCGCTTCTCTCTGCAAAGAACATCGCCGGGCCCGTAGGGAATATTGCCCCTGTTGTGATAGGTTCTTCTATGCTGATACTACTGCATTTCTTTCCGCGCAGCAGGTAGCACAGTTCTATCTTCGTACTCCTGCACCACTAACTTAACACGGTGAGCGGGAAATCCCACATGCTTTAGCAGCGGGATGAGAGCGAACCGTAGTAAGGCGTATAAATATGGATGGAAATATAGGTTGCATGGAACTGACAAGAGCCTACAAGTTCAGAATCTACCCTGACACCACAAGGCAGGAGGAGATAGATGAAAGACTGGTTCTTGCGCAACAGTTCTACAATAAACTTCTTGAGAAATCTATCCAATCATATAAGAGTGGGAACCATAAAACATCAATGGCACAATTCAACAGATTTGTGAAAGAGATAATTCAAGAAGACAAAAAATACCTGAAACTGTATTCGCAGACAAGATGCGAGATAGAATACAGACTTATGAAGGCGTATCAGAACTTCTTCAGAAGAGTAAAGGAGAAGAAGCAAGGAAAGAAACAGGAAGTCGGATTTCCGAGATTCAGGCCGATGGACAGATGCAAGTCAATGACTTATCCTCAGGACAACGGTTCCTTCTCAATTCATAAAGGAAGACTCAGGGTTTCAAGGATAGGGACTATGCCAATAGAACTGCACAGAACAATCGAAGGCAAAATCAAGACCCTTTCAATCAAGAAGGATGCTGACAGGTATTATGCAATCTTCACTGCAATAACCGACATCAAGATTCCAGAAGTGGAAAATTCGAATCCAGTAGGAATAGACCTGGGGCTAAATTCATTCACCGCACTTTCTGATGGAACAAAGATAGAGAAGCCGAGGTTCGTGCAGCAAAAGAAAAGGAGGATTGCCATATGGCAAAAAAGAGTTGCAAGAAGGGATAAGGGGTCAAAGAGAAGAGAGAAGGCAAAGGCAGGTCTCCAGAAGACATATGAACACCTGGCAAACCAATCCGATGACTATCTGCACAAGTTGTCAAAAACACTGGTAACCTCTGGATACACCTCATTTGCAGTTGAAGACCTTCAAATTCAGAAGATGGTAAAGAATCACCGGCTCGCAGGTGCGATTCATAACGCTTCAGGGAATAGGTTCATCCAACTGCTCTCATACAAGGCTGAAAGTGCTGGTTTGAGTGTAGTCAAAGTGGACGCAAAAAACACCTCAAAGACATGCAGTAATTGTGGCAACATCCAAGAGATGCCGCTTTCTGAAAGGACATACAACTGCCAGAGATGCGGAATGTCAAAGGACAGGGACATAAATGCATCAATAAACATACTCAATAGAGCTACCCTCGGACAGAGGGGAAGTCACGCTCAGGGAAAGAATGTAAGACCTCAACAGGAGGCAACTCTCGAAGAACTGAGAACCGATAAAACACATCCTTTGCGGGATGCAGTGATTGCATGAACGCAGAGGAAGCCCACGCCGTTCACTGGTGGGAGGATGTCACGATATCGGGTTTAGGATAGTAACAGATATGCGTTGGGTAGTATCTTGTTTCGCGTCAAGGGAAGATTTATAGCGTACGCGTTGGGAATGGCAATCGTACTCCTTTACGGCACGTTGGGGGCCTACTATTTCGGCAGTAGGGGAGATTTCAACGTCGCAATACATTCGCCGCTTGATGCGTTCTATTTCACGATTACGACAATATCCACGGTAGGGTACGGCGACATCGTGCCCGTTACATCTGCCGCAAAGGCATTCGCCATAGTCCTGATAGTTTCAGGGCTTTCGGTATTCCTTGTTGCCCTTACAGAGATATCTGGTGAGTTGATGAGTTCCAGGATAGAAAAACTTTCTATGAGGCTCTCTTCGGTGGAGAAGAGCAGGCTGAAGGACCATACAGTTCTGGTGGGATACGATTCCACTAATGCCGCTCTTGCGGAGATGCTCAAGGAGAAAAAGGAGCATTTCATGATAATAACTGCGGAGAAGACAGTAGCGGATGTGCTTCGCGAGCGAGGCTATCTGGCATATACTGCAGACTACACCCTGAGATCCGACATGGAGAAATTCAACCTGCAAAAGGCGAAGAGGATAATCGTTGATCTGAAGAACAGTTCCAATACCATATACGTTGTACTCGTGGTAAGGAAACTCGCAGAGAACGTTGAGCTATTCGTGGTAGCGCCACACACGGATACGGAAGCGCACCTGAAGGACCTAGGAATAGAGAACATTGTCAACCCTGCGCAGGTTGCAGCTAAGACCATCATGGGCAGAAGATAGAGAGCAGTCAGATGTCCACAACGACCTTTACTGAAAAGGTACCCTTCCTCTCATTGACCTCGAGGCCATGAGGAGTGACAGCCTTCACTTCCATGAGGAGGAAATCTCCAGTGGTTTCCTTGCATATGAGCTCGCCTCTCATGGAAAACTTTCCGTTGTGGGAGAACTTTCCGACCTTGAATGCAAATGCGTTAAGACCACCTATCTCGCGCTTTGAGAGTATGTCCTGCAGTACGAACCATGCCAGATCCTCGATGCTCTCTGCTGTCTCCCGTATATCGATGCGCCGTACTTTCCCGCGGGCTTTTTCCAGCTTTTTAACATCGAGGATTATGCTGAGGAGTGCCCCTGCTGCGTTTTCAATGGCCTCCCCGAAGCTGTTGCCGTAGGCGACGTACGCCATGTCTGCCGTATGCGGCACATAATGGAATCTTGCCCTGACCATGTTCTCTCATTTCACAATAAAGGCTAAATAGGTTATATCCGTTAATCTATTGTCCTGTGAAGACAAGAGTAACTGCTGAATATGATGACGCCTATATCGGCCGAGGACAAACAGGTGTTTTTTTTGCGCTATGACAAGAGAGTGGGCATAGCACTCCTTACGCTGCTGATACTGATCGCGATAGCGGATCCGTTGCGCATAACGTCGGCGTACATAAGCGATACGGACCCGTCCACATACGTGATTATGCCGCTGCTTATGCTGCCACTGCTTTCGCTTTTCACGGCAAAAGAGAAGCTAGTGCCAGATGTACAGCGCAGGGACCTGTTTACCGGAGCGGGAATCTTTGCGTTATTCGTCCTTGCGGTTGCAGGCCTGAGGTTTGAACTCTCTTACCTTTTCGTAAGCTACGGTGTCGAGATGCTGCTCATGCCTCTTTTCGTCGTGTCTGCTGCAATTCTCCTGTTTGGAAGAAGGAACCTGTCCAGATTCAAGGCCCTCATCGCTTATCCGATAGTGGCGTCACCTGCGGTGCTGATGCCTGTGATAAAGCTTAACAGCAGCTTCGCGGCGCTGAATACAATGGCGATATATAACCTGCTTCTCCTCTTCGCTAAAAACGCTACGTATTACGCACCGATGACAATAGCGGCGAACGGATACAGGATAGGGATAGGCGAGAGTTGCATAGGGATAGGCATACTTATCGCAATGGCTGCGCTGCTGTTGCCACTGGCGTATTTTTACGAGGGAAAACCGGGCAGGAAAGTGCTCTGGGTCTGCAGCGGCGTGGTACTTCTGCTAGTACTGAACTTTGCCAGGATGTTGGGCATAGCAGCGGCGTGGCTTGGCTACGGACCTAATGCAGCGACATCGTTGATACACTCGTTCGCCGGAATCGTGCTTTTCTACGCAAGCATAATAGTAATAATACTCCTATCGGGCAGATACGGGCTCAGGGTAACGCAGGTGAGAGCCGAGACAGTGAAAAGAAGGAAGGCGGTGCAGATGGGAGCTTATCAGAAGGCAGGGATAGTGCTCTCCCTGATTTTCGGAGCAGCATATTTCCTCATGTACCTCGGATATCCGGCGTCTATGCGGATATCGCCGACGGTACTGGCGGCGAGCGTTCCGTTCAACTTTAACAATAGCGGAGTCATGACATTCGCAAAGGATATTGCAGGTTCGGGCAACTTTATGAGCATTATAGAGAGCATGCCGGGAGGAGGAAGCGGCGCTGTCTTGTTTACAAACGCCACCATAAACACCTCTGAACCCATGGTCGCGTACATAATACCGCAGAACGTACTGATAGTCAACCAAGTTCAGGCAAAGAACAGGATAATATCGAAGAGCTACTTTGTAGGACAGGACGGCGTCAGTGCCGGCGTATACAATGTAGATTCCAACGGCACAGCGTTCATGGCTTACCTCACTGACCTGCCGGTGGACACACACAACGGCACATCGACCACTGCGCGCGTATTCATAGTGATACCTTCCTCTGAGATGGGCAATTCCACATGCGGGTACAGCGGATTTTATACAGACCTCGCAAATGCGGAGGGCCTGAACTTCAATAATGTGAGCTCCTGGAAAAGGCTTCTCAGCGCATACTGCATAATGGGAAGGGTTGTTTGATGAAGTTCGAATACTCAGCAGGCGCGTTCATCTATAGGTATCTTGAGGGCAAGCGGCTTTTCCTTTTCATGATAAAGGAGAACGGGGAGTACGACCTTGCCAAAGGGCACATTGAAAAAGGGGAGAACGCAAGAACTGCGGCGCTAAGGGAAGTTAAGGAGGAGACCGGCATCGAGGTTAAGCTGTTGCCATACTTCTCTGTCAGAACCAAATATTTCTTTAGGGCAGGAAAGGAAAAGATAGTGAAACAGGTCAGGTTCTTCATATCCATGGTGGAAGGCGCAGATGTTAGCATATCGCATGAGCACAAAGGATACGAATGGCTCGATTACGAATCTGCAATGAGGAAGATCAAATTCAAGGACCTGCGCAGCGTGCTGGACAAGGTGAACGAGTATATAAACAAGCACGAGGAGATGGCGGAGCTGAACTACAGATACGCAATGCTTCCGAAGGAAACAACAGGATGGGAGCTTAGCGTGAAACTAGTTGAAGGAGAGGGGCCCCTTAACGCTAAAGTCATGTTCCTTGGCCAGGCCCCTGGAAGATTTGAGGATGAGAGGGGAAGGCCGTTTGTAGGCAGAAGTGGAATGCTGCTTGATAAAGAGATGAGAAGAGCGGGAATACGGAGGGGTTCTGTTTACATAACCAGTGTGGTGCAGTTTTTTCCCCCAAAGAACAGGATGCCTACGGATATGGAGATAGAAGCATGCAGGCCGTTCCTCCTTGGACAGATGAAGATAGTCAAGCCGCAGTTCGTGATACTTTTGGGCAACCTCGCCTCATACACAATGCTCGGTGAGGACGAGGTTGAGAAGAACCATGGAAGGATAATCAGGAAGGACGGAGTCACGTACATGGTTACGTTCCACCCTGCGGCTGCTCTCCGCTTCAAGGAGAAGGAGGCGCTTATGAGAGAGGATTTCTCGTCATTCAGGAAAGAGATCTCTAGCGGTTCGGCAATAGAAATAAAGAGTTGACGCATCAATATTAAAGGCGTGTGAGGGCCCGTAGCTCAGCTTGGTTAGAGCGCTTCTCTGATAAGGAAGAGGCCATGAGTTCAAATCTCATCGGGCCCATTTTCAAAAATCGACGACAAAACAGGGGTTCAAAACCAGATTCTGGGCCCGATAATGGAAGCATAGAAAAGGCGGGTTCGGGATGCGTTTTGTGTTATCCGAATTTAAAGCGCTGGGTTCCGGATGGTTTCCGTAGGGTGGATCTTAATTTTTACATTTTTCAGACGAGAAAACCGTAACAAAATCGAAGTATTGCAAAACGTATATTAAAATATTCTGCCATAACAGAGTTATGAAGGTAGGTAATATGAGCAAAACATGGGACACTAAAAAGAAAATACTGAGACTATTATCTAAGAAGCAGATGACCGCCACTGAGATAAGCAAGGAGCTTGGAGTGGGAATATCAACTGTCAGCGACCATATAGGAGAGCTTGAAAGGATCGGCGCAGTGAACAGGATCGATAACCCGTTCATAAAGAAGTGGAAGTATTACAGGACCGATCCGAATTTCAGCGCTAGAAAGTTTATTGATGAAGGAATGATCAGAGGAGGAATAGGGAGCAGGATGCCGCAGATCGCGGCGGGTATCGTAATAGCCATGATGGTATTAGGGTTCCTGGCTTTCGGTTTGGGGGGGCTCTCTGCGAATACAGGAGTACTGCCGGGAAGTATGCTCACGGTAAGAATGACTGATCCGCCCCATGTACCAAACGGCACAACTGCGCTTAACATAAGCTATTCATCGCTGCAAGTCCATGAAATAGGGATTGATAATTCTTCTGGGTGGGCAACAAGCAATTCGGGCGGTTCGCTTGACCTGCTATCCATCATAAATTCAAGCGAGGTTATAGGGGAGGCGCCAGTGCCTGCGAATGCCGTAGTTGACGCGGTTAGATTCAACATAACGTCAGCGCAAATGACAGTCAACGGCAGCACGTATAACGTGATAGTGCCTGGAGGCGAGATTACGGCAAGGCTATCGGAACGGAGCAGGGTGAACGGCTCTTCTAGCGTATTGATAGATTTTTCACCCACCGTAGCAGGCATATACACTGACAATTCGACGATATTTGTAATGGTGCCTTCAGTAAAGGCAGTTATAGTTGGGGGAGGTGGAGAAAAAGTTGGGTCGCGGTCTGAACTGAACAGTAGCACAGAAGGGATATTAGGATCGGTGCGTGGCGGCATGAGCATCTCGGAGGCATCGCTGCAGGAAAACGGGAACATTACGAACATCTCTGTGACAGTTATGAACGATGGCAGGAAGCCTGTTGATGTGAAGCACATCATGGTATATGGCAGCGAGGGAGTCTTTGTTTCCGAAGGGACTGCGGGAACCAACTCAATACTGAATGAAAACATGAGACCGCTTCCTGGCGCCGGATTAGGAAAAAATGCGGGAAATGGAAGTGTGTTTCTGAACCTCACAGTCGCTGGTGAGACTGATGGGGCAGGATATCTTCACTCCGGACAGCGTAATGGTACGCCGTTCTCCGCAGGCAATGAAGTCGGCATTTTCGGGAACGGACTTGGCACGGAAATGAAGATGCATGGAATGCGTATGGTTGAAGTGCATTCGGGAGGCGTAGCTAACGGGTCGGGTGGATCGATAGACAGGAAGCTGCTCGGCCAGGGAGAGATGGCAGACAGGATGAGGTCGCTGCTTTTCGTCGTAGGAAGCAATGGAAGCCTGGAGCTTCCGTCAGACATCTCAGGAATTAACAGCGGGGGATATCTGATAGCACCGAATGGATCGGCCACATTCAGGTACAGCGGGGAGATTTCATATGCCGGAGGAAAGATAGCAGTTAACTTCGTGCCAGGTACTGAATACACTGTAAGCGTGCAGGGGGAGGAGGATGCGGGCGCATCGGCGCTCGTCAATGCTACCGGATGACGGGTACATGAAGGAGGGCATGCAGTTTCATTAGCATGCCTTCCTCGCACCTGCGGCCCGGGCCAGGAATGGGTGCATCTATACAATCACACAACCCTTAATAAAATTCCTTTTTCATAAGTATCCTGAAGATACATGAATGTAAGAATCGGCTCACTTGAATACTTCAAGAAGTGGCTTGTACTGGGAGTACTCATAGGCGTCGTCGCAGGAGTAGGGGCGCTTGTGTTTTATTATGCGATAATATACGCACAGGCGCTTTTCCTCGGGGGCATTGCGGGAACGCAGCTGCCGAATCCACTCAGCGAGGGAGGGCAGTCGTACATTCCAGGAAATTACATGCTTGTGCCGCTCTCGATAATAATCGGCGGCCTTTTCTCCGGGTTTCTCGTTTACAAATTCGCGCCGGAAGCTGAAGGGCATGGAACAGACGCCATGATAGACGCATTCCATAACAAGGGAGGGAAGATACGCAGGAGGGTTCCGATAATAAAAACCATAGCGTCTGCGCTGACCATAGGCTCGGGTGGCAGCGCAGGCAGAGAGGGCCCCACCGCTCAGATCGCAGCAGGAATAGGATCTGCGCTCTCGGATATCTTTAGGCTTGATGAAAAAGACAGGAGGATAGCTGTCCTTGTAGGCACGGGAGCAGGAATAGGCACGATATTCAAAGCTCCGATGGGAGGAGCGTTGCTAGCGGTTGAAGTCCCTTACAAGAGGGATTTTGAGACAGGGGCGCTTTTCCCTGCCATTGTGGCAAGCGCGATAGGCTATTCAATTTTCGGATACATTGTTGGCTTCCAGCCGATATTCGGATACTATCTTGGAGCGTTCAGCCCGTTCAACCTGCCTCTTTACGCCATACTGGGAATCGCGGCAGGAACGTTTGTCATATTTTATGTCAAGGTCTTCTATTTCGTGCAGAACAGATTCAAAACACTTAGAATAAGCAATTATTTCAAACCAGCGATAGGCGCGGCTTTTGTCGCAGTCATTGCGCTTGCCTTTCCTGAAGTGATGGGCGTAGGATACGGATGGATGCAGGTTTTGCTCAGCGGAAATCTTAATGCACTTCCGACTTTCGGACTGCCGCTCGTCGCAATGTTGATACTGCTCCCGTTCGCGAAAGTCTTCGCAACCTCGTTTACAATAGGATCCGGAGGATCAGGAGGGGTTTTTGCGCCGGGAATACTGATAGGCGCATCATTAGGGCTGCTTTTCGGTCTGCTATTCAACCATTTTCTGCCGATCGTGGCAGTGTCTGTGACTCCTTTCGTTATAATAGGCGCCCTTGCATTTATGGGTGCTGCAGGGAAGATACCAATGTCGGTGCTGCTTATGGTTACGGAGATGACAGGCAGCCTGCAGCTTCTCCCTGCTGCGATGGTAGCAGTGGCTCTGTCGTACCTCTTCTCAGGCCAGAACACCATATACAGATCGCAGGTAATGCAAAGATCCGATTCGCCTGTGCATAAGTACGATTACAATGTGCCGCTTCTGGAGAATATCAGGATAGCGGATCTTGTGCTCAGGGACATTTCGCTGAGGCCCGACGATACGGTGAGATACGCAAAGAGGAAGATGCTCGCTATCGGAGCGTCTGAGCTTCCGGTAGCAGCAAAGGGCAGGTTGCTTGGCAAGATATCGCTTGCAGCTATAAGCGGCACAAAGGGATCGGTGAGGATAGCCCACCTTAAGGAGAAACGGGTCGAGAGTGTCGATTACGAAGGCAATTCTATGGAGGCGATGGATGCGATGGTGAGGAACGGATCCACCTGGGTGCCTGTCGTCTCAGGCAAGAAATACATCGGCTGCGCAACACTTAGATGCGTAGAAACGCAGTACAAGAAAATAGTCAAGGGCACGGATATGGGAGAAAAACGCGCAGCATGAGTGATGCGGTGGAGGTCATACTTATTGTTCACGGTTTTGTGCAGGGAGTAGGATACAGGAGTTTGGTGAGGATCGCTGCGGAAAGGAATGGGATAAGAGGCAGGGTAATGAACCTTAGTGATGGAAGCGTCGAGATAGTTGCCATAGGAGGGGCAGGTTCCATTAAGCGCTTCGAGAAGGAGATCGATGTGAGCATGAAGAACGGGCCGCAGGTGATGCGCATTGAGAGGTCAGTAAGGAATAGAAGCATGTCCAGATGCCCAGTGAGCGGATTCAGAGTGGAAGGAGAGGAATGATCATACGGAGTGCTCGCTCTTCAGGCGCGGCACTATGGCAGAATATTTACCTGAAAGGGATTTTGCGAATTCGTGCGATTTTGCCTCTTCGCCATGCACCACGAAGATCTTCTCGAGATCCTCAATCTTGCTTACGAAGCTTGAGAGCTGGCTTCTGTCTGCGTGGGCGGAGAGGCGGTACTGCTCCACAGAGAGCTTTATCTCTACGCTGCGATTGCCGATGCTTATCTTCTTCGCCCCTTCGATCATCTCCCTGCCGCGAGTGCCGTCTGCCTGGTAGCCCACGAATATTATCTTGTTTCCTTCAGTACCGGAAAGGCGCTCGAGGTACTTTAGTATCGGCCCGCCGGTGAGCATTCCGCTGGTAGCGACAACTATCCCCGATGTGTTCTCGGATATTATCTTCCTGCGCTGTTGCGTCGTATCCACGGCCACAAAATTCTTGCTCTTGAACGGATCGTCATCGTTCATCAGTATGCGCCTCTGGAGCTCCTCCCTGCAGTATATGACGTTATGCCTGTGGATCCTCATGGCCTTGTTCACCATGCCGTCAGTGTAGATTGGCACTTCAGGCAGTGCGCCCGACTTCATGTAATCATCGAGTATTAGGAGTATCTCCTGGGCCCTCCCGACACCGAAGCTCGGCATCAGGACCTTGCCTCCGGAGTCAAGCGTCTCTTTTATGCTTGCAGTCATCGCGCCAAGGGTTACCTTCTCCGGAGGAAAGATGTCGGCATCTCCACCATAGGTGCTCTCCGTTATGAGTGTGTTGGCACGTATCCCTTCGGTCTGTGCCCCGTCCAGCAGCCTGGTCTTCCTGAAGTTCACATCCCCGGTGTATATGGCAGTTTCTTTACCATCACTGACCTCGACCATCGCGCTGCCGAGAATGTGCCCGGCGTGGAGGAACCTCACTGTAAAATCCTTTATCTTGATTTTGGAGCCGTACTCGGCAATGGCGATATGTTTCTGCAGCCCCTGCATGCAGTCCTTTGAGACGTTATCCGGCTCCGATATCTTCAGGTAGTCATTGACCAGGATGTTGACAAGCTCCGAAGTCGGTTTTGTGGCGTACGTCTTGTTCTGATATCCTTCGGAATATATGTGTGGCAGATAAGCCGAATGATCGAGATGCGCATGGGAGAGGAATATCCCGTCTATGCTACCAAGATCATCGTCGCCTATCAGCGGGTACTCCTCCTTTTCATTGCCTATCTTGACTCCTGCGTCGAGAAGTATCCTGCTATCTCCGCTCTCTAGCATTATGCAGCTCCTGCCGACCTCGGCAGCTGCACCGAAAAAGGAGACTCTCAATCAAGCACCGCTGTCTTTGGGCTTATCCTCCTTCCTATCTTTTATTACGGCTATATCGGCAAGGCTTATCTCCATCGGCTTCTTTTCCTGGATAGGATGCCTTACCATAGGGCCAGGGCGCCTCCTCTCCGTAGCATTCATCCGTCTAAGCCTTGAGTAGAGATCGTCAAGTTTCAACTCTATGCCCTTCAGCTGTTCTGATGTATCGTCAATCCTTTTTGTGAGCTCTGCTATGTCATTGGCAATGTACTCGGCCTTCCTCCTGAGCCTGTAGCTCTTTATCGCTTCCTCGAGCTCGGCATCCACCTCGCTCTTCTTGCGTATCAGGTCCTTCTCAGCCTCCAGGGTGTAAGCCTCAGTTGCTATTCTGAATTCAAGCCGCTCCTTCCTGCGGCGCAGGAAGCCAATGTTCTTGGTGCTCTTCTGGCTCATTTCGGAGAGCTTCTTCGTTGCCTCCTGCTCCGCCAGTTTGTATGCCAGCCTCTGCCGGTATCGCCTTACGCTCTCAATTAGAATGGACTTTTTGCGCCTCTCCGCGTCGATCTCCCCTGATAGGAGATTCCTCTCGCTCTCCTCTTTTGTGAGCTCCTTCGCAGGCGCCTTCTTCTGTTCCTCTTGCTTCACAGGTGCGGGAGCCTTCGGTTCCACGACTTTAGGAACGCGCTCAGAAGGCTTAGCCACTGCCCCTATCTCCGGACCCGCCTCCACCGCGGTCGCTTCTTCCCCAATTTCTTTGTTATCAGTCAGTAAATCGCCTTAAGCTGCCAAGACTAGATTGTAAACATCGAGAAGCTTGTCTGTCACTTTCTCTTTTGAAAACTCCTTCGCTGTTTCCAGTGCGTTGTTAATATATGCATCGGTATTATTTAAAACCTTTTCTATCTTCTCCGCACATGCTATATAATCACCGGGCCTGAACTTCTCGCCGTTCTTCCCGCTCTTTATGAGCTCCTTCAGGGCGAGGTAGTTCGCTCCGACAACAGGCTTGCCCGACGCCATAGCTTCAAGCGATACTATGCCCTGCGTCTCGAATGTGGATGGCAGACAGAGCGCGTCTGCAGCGGCGTAGAGTTTCGGCAGCTGCCTCCTGCTCACGCTTCCGGTGAATATCACATTCTTCTGAAGACCTAGCCTTCGTGCCATGCCCTTGTAGTAAGCTTCGGAGGGGCCTGCGCCGCCTACGACAAATCGTATATCCTTCCTCTTCCTCGTTATCTTCGAAGCCGCCCTGAGCATAACGTCTATCCTTTTTTCCCTGCTGAGCCTGCCGAGGTAGAGGACCATCTTCTCGCCGTCTCGCATGCCGAGGCTCTCACGCATGGCTTCCCCTGAGACGCGCCCGTTAAATACCTTGAGGTCTACGCTGTTAGGCACAACACTTACGTTCTCGATGCCGTATCGCTGCAGCATGCCCATTATCGCATGTGAGGGTGCAGTAGTAGCGTTACACTTCCTGTAGAAGAACTTGACGTACTTCAGTAGGTACCTGCTGGTGAACCTCTTGAGCTGCTTGTTCTTCGGATAATATGCCTTGATCACTTCCCTGTTGTTTATAAGAGTATGGTATGATCCTACAAGCGGATACTTCTGAACCTTCGAACTGACAAGTGCTGCGAAGCCCATTATGAAAGGCGTGTGTGCATGCAGAAGATCTATCTCGAGGGATTTCAGCTTATTCATCGAATTGTACGGGAATAGGGCAAGAGAGTACTGTGGATATGGCCTGAACTCGAGTCCAGGATAAAGGAATACCCTGCTCTCCGGATGGCTGCTACCCCTGGTTATGTTCCTGCTGCCGAACAGATATACCTTGTGCCCCCTGCGTTCCAGCTCGCTCCTGAAATTAAGTATAGAAGTTACTACGCCATCGACTGCAGGAAGATAAGTGTCGGTATAGAATGCGATGTTCAGGCCCAAAAAGTCACAGTTTTACGGCTTCCCCTCCGGCAGCCTTTATCCTCTCTTCGGCCTTCTTTGAGAAAGCGGACGCCTTTACATGCACAGCTCTTGAGATCTTCCCGCCTCCGAGTACCTTGTACCCGGGCATTTCCAGAGTAAGCTTCCCGTCGGAAGAGCTCGATGCCCTTGCTTCTATCGCATCCAGGTTTATTTCCTTAAGCTTGTCCTTCTTCCAGGGGCTGAAGCCGACGCTGCCTACACGCTCCTTCTCATACTTGACAGTGTGAGTGAACTTGTGCTTTATGCCCCCTTTGCCCGTACCTCCCCTGCTTCCTGCGCCTCGCCTATTCTTGATGTTTCCAGCTCCCCAGCTTCTTGCGCCGAGATACTTCCTCTCTTTTTTTATCCTGATAACCATGAATATGCACCTTACATCATTCTTTGTATGAGCTCTGCTATCTTCTCTCCCCTGTAGCCTAGGGCACCCTTGTTCGAATACCCGCGCTTTATGCCTTCGTAACCTTTTCTCGGGGGATGCATGCGTATCGGAAGGTTTGTCAGCTCCTTGGCGGACTTCTTGCCATCAAGCAGCAGGCGTATATCGTCCGAGGTGGCCTGTAGCTTCTTCCTCTCTACCATCTCCTGCAACAGTTCCTGCGTGACCTCTCCGTAGGTTATGAAATCGTTGCACTTCGTGATCATGCCTATGTTTGATGGAGTGCCGTATAGCAGCGTCAGGTTGTTCACTCTCTTTAGATTAAGCCTTGCTAGTGTCTCGTTTATGCTCCTTCTCGTACCTGCGCTTCCCTTGACACGTATTAATGCCAATAACTTATTATCTATCTTGGCCTTCATAAAACACGACCTGTACTACTCATTCTGAATAAAGGTATTTAATCCTATCGCATGTCCTGCGTGATGATTATGGGGCAGTTTAGCCTCGGCGGGATGCACGCTTACTATTCCCAAGAAACCATAAATACCTTTTGATGTATAAGGTAATGGGTGTTTTGAATAAGAGCCCCGATGCTTCTGAGCACTGCAGCGCTGATGCTTCTCTTTCTGGGCAGCATGTCTGCTTATTACAATGTCACTTACCTCAATACTACGCTAATACTGAACAAGAACCAGAGCGCTCAGGTCATAGAGAATATCGGGATATACGTAAGCAACGCTTCTGTAAGTCAGTACATAGCCAGTAGGGGCGCTTTCGGCCTCGGGCTCGCGGACTGGCAAAGACTCATATCCAGCACAGAAATAGTCGAGCACATAGTCAATGCCGGTCACAGTCCTTACGACTTCAAGTTCCTCCCGGGGCCGCTCTCCAACATAGGCAATGGCGGATACGCGATCCTGACGATGAATTATTATGTCAATAACGTAACTACAGTAAAGAACATAGCGCCGAGGAAGTTCGAATACACATTCAACAACAGCGTGTTCAATTTCGAGAATACTGCGAGCGGGCAGGTGCTGCCTGCGAATACAAAGCTGAACCTTATAACACCGGCAGGGGCCCATGCAGTTTCCCTTTACCCTCTACCCGACTCGCCTCCGCCGAACTTTCTAGGCAATTACACCAACGCTACAGAATTTTCATGGTACACCGAAGAGCCGCTCTCAAAGTTCTCGTTCAGCTACATAGTTTCTGAATCGCTGCAGGATGAGGTCGTAGCTTATTTCTCAAGGTTGTACGACGCCTACTCCGGGCAGATGTACGCGATCCTGATAATCGCGGTGGTGCTCATACTCGTGTACCTTTACCTTAAATCCGGAAGTGGCAGCGTGTTTGAAGCGCGCAGATGACGCACGCGGTTTTGTAAGCATTGCCGGCCTTGAGGGAGACATTCACAGCCGCCTGTGCTCCGTGATGAATGAGTAGTACCTGCTTAGTGCAGATGCCGGAGCTGAGGGGCGCGTGTTGCGTATTATCTCATCGAGCATCTGCTCTTCAACCTTTGCCTCGGAGGAAGTATCGAGGCTTTTCTCAAGAGCGGCCATCTTCGCCTCCCTGCATACGTTTGCTATATCTGCGCCAGTGAACCCTTCGGTCTCCTCGGCTATCCTCGCGAAATCTATATCTCCGGTTGGTGCTTTCTCCATGTTCTTTTTGAATAGTGCCATCCTGTCCTCCTTCTCAGGAGCAGGGGTGAATATCAGTTTATCGATCCTTCCAGGGCGTATTATCGCAGAGTCAAGCGCGTCGGGCCTGTTTGTCGCGCCTACGATGAGAACCTCATGGGTTTCCCTTATACTGTCCATTTCCTGGAGGAATTCACCGGTTATCTGAACTCCGAACTCGCTTGCGTTGGATCTCTCCGGGAAGATCGAATCCATCTCATCTATGAAGATTATCGAGGGTGCATTCTCCTTTGCCCTGTTGAATGCACCCTTTATTGCCTCGACGGCTTTGTCTATGCCCTCCTTGCTCACCTCATTGCCGGAGAGCCATATCATCCGGTAGCTGCCAACTTCTGAAGCAATAGCCTTCATCAGCATTGTCTTTCCCGTGCCAGGAGGGCCCAGCAACAGTATTCCGTTTATATTCTTGATGTCGTATTTCTTTATGAGGGCAGGATGCAGCAGCGGAAGCTCAACTGCTTCGTAGAGAGCCTTCTTGGCCTCGCGCAGGCCTATCACATCGTCGAGGGAACTAGTCTTCTGTGCCTGTTCCGCCTCAGGATGCGTTCTGCGCTCATAGTCTAGCTTGAACTTCTCATACTCTGCGACCTGGGCGAGCGAAGTTGATGGCTTGGTGGCCTTTATCACATCAAGAAGATCATCGGTCTCTATTCGCAGCACCTTTACCCTCTTCATGGCTATCTCGGCAACCTGTCTGGCAGCTTCTAGGCATACGTTCGCTATGTCGGCGCCAGAGAATCTGTTTGTGAGCGCTGCGAGCTTGGAGTAATCAAGTTCGGGGCTCACGGGATAGCGCTTTGCTACCTTCCTGAATATAGCCTCCCTGCCCTTTTTATCCGGAAGTGCCATGTATATTATCTTGTCAAACCTACCAGGCCGCAGAACACTCGGGTCTATCGATTGCGGCGTATTGGTAGAACCCACTATAACTACGCCTTCAGTCTTCTGAAATCCGTCCATCTCTGCGAGGAGAGTGGATATGAGCTGGCGTGAGGCCTCGCTTTCCATTGAATCCCTCTTCCCGGCTATGCCGTCTATCTCATCGAAGAACAATACACTGGGAGGATGCTTTGCAGCTACGCCGAATATCCTTGAGAGGGTCTGCGAACTCTCCCCAGGGTAAGGAGATATGAGTGAAGATGTCTTCACATAGAAGAACCTCGCGCGTATCTCGTTTGAGAGTGCACGCATGATCATTGTCTTTCCCGTGCCGGGAGGGCCGAAGAGTAGAATACCCTTTGACGGTTTCACGTGATACGCACCGGCGATCTCCCTGTGCTCTATGGGCTCAAGCACAGCCTGCCTCAGCTCCTTCTTCGTCTCTTCGTAATCCCCAATGTCATCAAGCGTTTCCCTGCTGTTTGCCGTGAGTTCCTCAAAGGCCTCCCCGAACTTTCCGAGAAAGTCTTGCTTCATTACAGAGAGGGACCTCACTACATCAATGTCGCTGAGCTCAAGGAAGAATATGAGAGGCGGAGCCATGATGAAGCCCAGCAGCGAATGCCATACTATGCCGCCTTCGAAAAGAAGGCCGAGCAGCATGTACGCAGCTAGAATTATGACAAGATAGAGACTGGCCTCGGCTCCCTTGAACGGTGACCTGCTCTTCACCACGTAGTTGCTCATCGTGAAAACTACGAGGAGCCAGACCACTGCCTGAACAAGGACAAGCTCTATGTTTGAGACAAATGAAGATATGCCGACGTAGAATCCCGAATATAGGAGCGAGACCACATTGTAGCTTACGAATGTTCCTGCGGCAGAGGACCAGCCGCTAAAGAAGCCGGAGAGGGTTGTCACACTCTTGGAAGGGGACATGAACTGAAGAGCCTGCGCGGCGCCGCTTGAAAGCGAGGAGGAGGACGCATTGAATGCTATTGGGGCGGTATTCTGGATTCCCGTCATCCCCGAAAATATGCACACCAGAACTACAGTCACTATCGCAGCTATACTTGCCCTCTTGTACCCAACGAATAGAGTACCGAGGGCGAAGACAGGAATTTCAAGCATGTATCCCAGATAAGAGAAAGGAAGCGTGACAAGAGCGTACACCAGCATGATGGTGCGGTAATGGCGGTATCCTATGAAGAGCGATGCGCTGATGAAAAGGGTGAATATCCATGCGAAGAGCGGTGCCTGGTATATGAGCATGGGCAGCGTTATGAAGAAGAGCGCCATAAGCCCGGCTAGCGGGTGTATTCTCGTTATTGCAAACGTAAGCACGATTAGCGCTATCAGCACCGGGATGGGATAGAAAGGAAAGGCTATCGCAACGCTTGCCATGGCAAGTACCGATGCGACGGAATCAGGAAAGTTCTTGTGATTAACGAACTCCTTTGCAAAATCCTTGAACCAGTAGAATGAAAGAGGTACGTACGTTTTCCTTTTCCTCTTTGCAGAGAGCGACTTCCGTACGGTGGTTCCGGAGGAGACCCTGCCCTTCGGTGTTTCCTTTTTCTTATCCGCCACCCTCATCCCACCATTCTTCGGCTGCCTTTTTAGGCATGCTTTTATATTTAATAGATAGAGATATAAATAGTTACCTGGCGAGAAATACTCTTATCCCGTTGTAGCTCAATGGCAGAGCGGCCGGCTGTAGTTTGTATGCTTCAGCACATGAAGAAACCGGCAGGCTGGGTGTTCGAGTCACCCCAACGGGAAATAACTTTTAAGCAGTAGGCACTTTGTTAATGCATGCGGCTGGTTCGCATGGCTGATGCGGTCTTATTTGTTTGTATGAGAAAGAGCACACAGGCATAATACTGCTGATCGCGGTATTGCCCGTAACCGGAGGATGCATCAACGTAGCTTTTCTTACTCGCCGTTCTTACGCTTGTTCTGCCGCTGCAGAAGGAGACCACGGCAGCCAGTACGAGCAGCAGGCCCGTTATCGTTGAGGTTTCATGGAAACCGACAGTGAACTCTTTGCCTATCGCATTTGAAACGAATGTCCTGCTCACAGTACGTTATGTCAACAGCCTGAGTTAAAGTTTCAGGCACATGTACTCCAGATCTATGTACCTGCCGTTTCTCTTTACGTATCCAGGTGCTATGCCCCACTTCCTGAAGCCGAACTTTTTGTAAAGATGCTTTGCAACTTCATTGTTTGCGAATACGGAAACTTCCAGAATGTCGAATTTACCTTTGCACTCCTTAATCGTATGCTCTAGGAGCTTGCTTGCAATGCCTCTGCTTCGGTACTGAATTGCAACCTCTATCCCGAGTACACCAACATGCGATATCTCAGAATCAGGAACATCAGATTTCTCTACATAACAAATGCCGACTATTTTACCATTTTCCATGGCTATGTTGTAGATAATGTTTCCAATTAATATATCAGTGTAAAGATTCTTTGCCCATATCGCCTCCTTCTTCCGTGAAGGTTTTTTTAAGCGTAATATAACCCCGAGGTTAGGATTGGTTTTTACTTCTATGTAATCCTTCGCAAGCATTTTGATTAAGATACTTGAATCTTTTTTTTCCAGTTCTCTAATTTCCATTAAACCAGAACATTACAGTATATAGATACAGGGAATATGTTTTTATTAAGCGTGGTACAATGTAATTTGTGAGGAGTGTTATAATGGTTGCACCTGGACGTAGACCGTGAATTATTGCTTGGTCTGATCTGTTGGTAGTAGGTTTCTGGAATTTTGGTTCATTTGTTATCATTTATATTATTGTAACTAATTATTTTTACGGGCTCAAGTACCCTATATTCCTCCACAAGTAAGCGGTATTGTCTGCTGTAAGTGTTATCAAATTTTCTGTAACAAAAAGAACCGATTAAGATGTTTGTTATTATAAGTGTTCTTAGATCTATGCCTTTAACGCCGTTTACAAGTTTTTCTGCGTAAGTCTGAAGTTCATCGTCTTTAAATATTGGTAGTACTAAAAAACCACCGATTGGAACGCCTATATTGCTTGCGTACGCATATTTTGTTGTAGAAGTCGTAGTATCCTCGTATATATCCAGTAACAATGAAGTTCGTGTTGAAGAGGCAATACCCCCATATATTATTTGAGATAGAAATATTACATTGTATTTTATTTGTAGATTAGTTTCGGTTATAGTAATCCGCCTTAGAATATTCTTTTTTACCAGGGAATAATAGGCATATTGAGATGCACCGTGATTAAGAGAATATTTTCTATCTATTGCAGTGAAAGACATCCGTCCATCTTTATTTAGTTCCTTAAGGACTTTTTTTTCTCTTTCCGAAATGTTCGCATTTTTCACTTTTAGGGATACACTACCATAAGAATTCTCGTATCCTAATAATTCGAGAAATTTCTCTCTGAAGGGTATGAAACAATAAGCATCGAAGTTAGGAGTAATGTTCCATTTCATAGCATAATCTTTAAAAACGGATTTGCTTTGAATATCTAGCAGTATTAAATTTACATCGCGGTTGTCTTTTGCAAGGAAAAAAGTATGAGATCGTAGTCGCCAGTAGTAGTTATTGCTAATTGTATTCGTGGTTCGTTTTCTAATACGTTTTTAAGTTCTTTTACAGGAGGGAGTTTGTTATCTATTAACTTTATAAATACTATGTAGCTAAGATATCCTAATTTTTGCGCATCAATTTCTGGAATATAAGAAATATCATATTTTTTCTCTAATATTTTTACGCGATTATATGCTGCGGAAGCAGTTAAGCCCGTTAGCTTCCCAATAAAGCTATAGCTAGCTCTGCCATTCATGCTAAGAATCTTAAGTATTTTCCTTTCGATATCAGTTGACTTAGTTATTTTGATTGGATTTTTTACTTCGGGCAAGAACACTTTTCCCCCATGTGCTTCGATTATTTCTTTTGCATTACGAATTTCGTCCTCTTTTTCTTTAAGTTTTTTAATGAATGTACCATCGTTATTTATCTTGCCTAAGTACTCCGCTTCGGTTTTAGGCTTTTTTAGTTCTTTGACCCAAGTAGAAGTTTGTCTGTACACATAATACGTACCGTTAAGTCGTTTTAGCACTATATGGAAAGGGAAACTTTCTTTTAGTTCTTTGAATTTGTTATTTATCGTGTCAGGAATATCCATATTGGTATTAATAACATATGATTATTTAAATATAATGTTATTAGCAATGTCGAAAATAGATAGTTTAGGAATATTAAAGTGGACAAAAATTACAAAATTAGAGTTTTAAATAAATATATTAAAAAGAGAATGAAAAAATATAAGAGCAGAATTATATACAAGTTCTACCATAATACTTACGTGGTACTGGGGTACCTGTACAGTGGTGGGAGAAACGTTTTATAACATACACGTCATCCCCTCTTCCGCCTTGTCGGATATCCCATTATCATATCAGAATAGGCAAGGTGGGATAGTGGGAAGTGGAAAAACAAAAGTGCAGAGAGAGGGACATCCTTACGGTTTGTTTTTTATAAAAACCGAAAAGAGTTGTAATGCGGATGTTTTCGCAAAAAAAGTGATGGGTAGAAAAGGTGTTGAGGAGATATTGCTCACCACTGGAGAATATGCGTTCGTAGTAAAGGCAAAGACTATTCCTGAGAAGGCACATGATGATGTGGGGAGATATTTGAAGGAGAGATTTGGGCAGTGCATGAAGATTGAGAGCCATATCAGATACAGGAGGATTAGATGAGTATATTATCTAAATTTCATAAGAAGAGCGAAGTGAAAGAAAAACGGATAAAAGTGATCAAAGAGGCAGAGAACGTATGGCGTCTGGTCTATGAGGAGGAGCAGATAGAGCCAATGAAAGCTTGGCATTCTGAAAAGTATTATGTGAACTAAATGTGCATATCATACTGACGTCAGGCGGAGAAAGCCCTGGCAGCGTCCGCAGTACCCCACTGCGCGGCCAGGGCTTCCAATGCGTAGTGTTTTGCTCGGAAAAGTATATTTGCATAAGCTTTATAAATCATAACAGACCATAACTTAAGGGGATGGGGGATGGGACTTCGGTTGAAGGACTGGTACAGTTTAACTAAAGTAAATAGAGTCGTAATGCCTGCTTCGTGCTTTTTATTAGGAGTGTTTGCGTTCTCGACATTTAATGAATTGTATGTTTTGCCAATATTTACTATTTTATTCCTGTATGCAGCATCAGCAACTTTGAATGATTTGTCGGATATAGACATTGACAAAATATCAAATCCAGATAGACCACTTCCTGCACGTAAACTTACACGACTAGATACCTTCAAGATATCCATTTTTTTTGCGATTGTTGGAGTTATCTCTTCGTATTTCATCGGGATTATATTTAATAAACCGTATTTTGTGTTATTTGGGGCAGGGTGGTTAATGCTAGGGATTATTTATGCAGTAATTACTTCGCATCATTTTATTACTTCGTCATTTACATTATCACTATCGCACGGCTTACTGCCGTTTTTAGCCTCTCTTTATCTAAGTAATAGCGCCATGATCAGTTATAAAGCATTGGTCTTCATGGGAGTTATACTAAGTACATTATTTATGACGTATAATGTAAAAGATTTCAAGGATATGGAAGGAGATAGACTGAGCGGCAGGGTAACTATCCCTCTTCTTAAAGATGCTAGCTTTGGAAAGAAAGTTATGCTGATCCTTTTTATTATGACATTCCCAACAGCGATCATAGCTTGGATTTTGTTAGACGGATCATACCTTAGTCTGGTTGGATCAGTATTTTTTAGTTTGATTTTGATATATTCTGGTATTGACTTGTTCAAAGCTAATAGTAGAAAGGAATTTTCAAGGATAATAACTAGATGTACTTATGTGAGGGCACTCTTTATACTTTCCTTCCTATTATAGGAACATTACTGTTCACAAACTATTGTCAAGTTATCAGTTGCAGTCCCGCTTGATCTTTTGAATCTAACTTCATGACTTAGACATCCGGAAATAAAACCGGAGATTATGCCTTTTGGTATTAGATAGTCGGATGTGTCAGAATAAACACTCCACGGATAATACATTAGGACTATTTTTATATTGGTCCCTTTTTTAATAGTAAATACATCGCCCCACCCAAGCGAAGGGAAATAGTCATTAATAAATTTTTCATAGTCTTGGCTGCCATATTCTTTTTGTAAATATTTCCCATGTTCGAAGCAGATATCGAACAGAACATCGGCGCCTTTTGGTAGCTTGCGTATTTCATTTTCAATTATATATATTAAATTTGAATCAACCATCAAGTAACGTATATCATGATATTTTATCATTCCTTTCTCATACTTAAAAAAATGTAGATCTAGGAGGGATTTTAGTGAGTTTTTAGCGTGTTCGACTTTTCTCACTGTATTCATATCTTTGTATTTTTTATTGAAAGGTAGAAGGGTTATGTTGGTATTCCTAAAATGAGTTATTCCTTCTTTTTTAAGTTCCGCGTCAGGTTCTGCTACAATGATACAGGATTTGTCGCCCCTGCCCTGGCATTTCAATTGTACTCCTTCTACAGCTTTGTCTTTAACCATGTATGCCCAGATGCCGGAGATACCGCCTTCTGCCATTATGTACCCTATTCCGTTCTTACTGCACACCACATAATCAGTTACTTCTATCTCGAATCTTTTATTTTTGAGAGTTACATTATAATCCGCAGCAGAAGCGTAAGTAGTAGTTATAAAACGCGTAAGAAAATACGTAAAAGTTAGGAATTTCTTTGTATCGGTACCGCCAATTTGCGGAAAATTTGATAAACTAGCATAGTTATAACCAAATTGTTTACCTATAGCGTATAATGCTTGTTTTCCCCTTTCTTTGTATTTATTAACAATATGTTGCTCTATATGCGAAATTAGAGGCTCTTCTAGGAATAGCAGTCTCCGATAGGATTTAGTCTCATCTCCACTCACTACAGTTACTATAAATCCAGGCGAGTCTAATTTTTGCATTTTTGGGTTTAGAATATGTTGTATGAACCAAGAAAATGCGCTATCTTTCAATGCCATGTACATACCAATAGTGTATTGTCTTTTTCTTGCGCAACGAGCATCAACGCTCAATAACTATCCCGTTGTCATTGAAATCAAAATTATGACTTACGGTAATTATCTTGGTATTTCGCAATTTTTTGACTTGTATTGACCTGCTTTCTTCTGTGCCTATTTCTCCACGGCTGAGCGTCACATAACCATCGCAAACATATTCGCTTACTCCGTCAGCCGTGAGCTGGTCATCCTTTCCTGCATCTGTTATGATGAGATTCGTGGTTCTGAGGTCTGCGAGCGCGTTGATCACCAGATAGATTATTCTGCTTTCCGATGCGCCAGTGTAGAAGGTCCTCCCTTTCGGGTCCTGCCCCAATGCAGGCATGACCTCGTACCGATACTTCTTGTCCTTCATCTTCGCCGGGTCTACCGTGATAGAAGGATTCAGGTCGGTCTTGTATGACAGCGGAACGACGAACTGGTCTAGATTTACATGGAATATCGAAAGGTTGTCAAAAACAAGCCTTTTTGCGCCAGTTTCCTCAACTGCATCCTCGATCATGCTGAATATGTTTACCTTTATGCTGCCTTCTGGAACCTTTACAAAAGATACTTTCTTCTGCTTCTCCAACGCGTCGAAATCCCACCCGAATTGCTTTGCCTGCACCTTGAGCTGATCTGCAGGAGCATCGAGAGAAACGTAGACGCCGGACTCGCCCTGTTTGGCGCCGTTGTAAAGATACTGCAGGCCGAATATCGTCTTTCCCGTGCCTGGAAAGCCAGTTATTAGCACGTTGAAGCCGCGCGGTATGCCGCCCTCTACCAACTTATCGAATCCGGGTATTCCCGTTTTGGCTCTTTCCATGTCGATCAACATTTTCAATTCTATGCGAATATCTCCTTCTTCTTGCTTATCACTATGCCTTCCTCAGTAACATCGAACTGTGGCTGCAGGCTTTTGTACTTGGTGTACCTCATCTTTAACACGGATATCCTGTGCATCAGCTCCTCGCCATAGCCGTAGCTCGCGAGCTTTATGACGCCGTCGAACATCGAATCCTCAAGCAGGCCGGGTATCCTAACCGAGCTTGCGGAAGGCACCTCTATGGTCACTATCGTGGTTACCCCGAGCCGGTGTAGATTCTCCACCATAAAGTTTACCGACCTAGTGAATATCCTGTCGTTCTCAAGGAGAGAACGGAGAAGGCTGAGTGAGTCTATCACTATCAGTTTCGAGCCGGTTGCGGTTACAGTCTTGATTATCTCGGAGATGAACAGAGTCATGTTCTCATCTGTCTTGAACGCCGTGTCCATCTCTCTCTCGACTATCGTCAGCTTCTTCCTGCCTATCAGGTCCTGTACTCCGCTAAATCCGGGGAACGTGCTAGAAACGTTCTTCAGCAGGTCGCGCTTTGTCTGGTCTATGGAGATGTCTGCGCAGGGTATCCCTGCCTTTGCACTACGGTAGAGCATCTCGAATGCAAAAAGGCTCTTGCCAGACCCGGCGTTACCTATTAACAACACCTGATTTCCTTCAGGTATGCCTCCGCCTATCATTTCGTCGAATCCACTAATGCCTGTGCGCAGCCTCGTTATTGACGATGCGTCTGCAGAACCCACGTTTCCCATTTTCCCCACTTTTTAAGCATTGACACATACGATTCTAGTGCACGTAACTGAGCACTCAAAGTATGCACTTGCTCGAATCCCTTCATTTCCCACTGGCCTCGCATATATAGCATCAGAAAGCTTTATTAACCCTTTACTGAAAGCCTTGATGCTTGCGAGGCAACTTTGTACCCGCATTCCCCTTAAATCTGTTAGTGGATTTGTGATATTTAAAACTTTGCTGCCCGTTGCAGGAGGGTTCTTAAAGATGGCACATGACTACGAGACATTGAAGAGGTTGATAGAAGGATAAGAGACTTAAACAGAAGGGCATTTTGAAGTTTTGCACAGTTAGAATAAGCGCCATGACATGAACACAATCCCATAATAGAGGCTATATGAATCCGCACATGCCATGGTTATTTAACAAAGTGAGCGGGAAATCCCACACCATTCATGGGTGGGATGAAAGCGAACCGCAGTAAGGCGTATAAATATGGATGGAAATATAGGTTGCATGGA